>WHSY01000009.1 GCA_009379815.1 Pseudonocardiaceae bacterium | reverse complement strand
CTGGGCCCGGTGGCGGCACGATGGCCGCGAGGTGATCAGTGCGGCGGGGATCCCCACGATTGATGGGGATATGGATGCGCTGGCCGCCCATGCGCGCGCGATCGGCGATGTCGGGTCGGCCTTCGCCGACACCGGGCAGCGGGTGCATGCCACCTGGCAGGGGCTGGCCGCGGTCTACGAGGCGCCGGAGGTGGGTGCGCTGCTGGCCGCGACCGGTCCGGTGCAGCACCTGTCGGCGTCGGTGGGCGCGGACATCGAGACGGTCGGTGGGGTGCTGGGCAGCTACGCGGCCGAGGTGCGCGAGATCAAGACCCGGCTGGAGGCGTTGCGCGGCCAGGCCGGGGCGTTCGAGGCCTCGGTCGAGGGCGACGACGACTGGGCCGACGACGACGCCAGCGTCGAGCGCAACAACGAGCTGGTCGGTGCGGTCAACGCGGCCGTGGCCGATTTCTACGCCGCGCAGCGCCGCGCCGCGAACGCGATCAACGCGCTCTACGGCGGCACCCAGTACCGCGCCTCGGATGGTGACGGGCGCCGCGAACCCGGCGAGTACGGCTACTCCGCCGAGCAGCTCGGCGCCGCCGCCGGCGAGGACGGCGCCCTGCCGTGGGGCAGCACCACCGAGGGCGACCGCGGGCTGTTGGGCGATGTCGGGGCGTTCTTCGTCGGCATCAAGGACGGCGCCGTGGCCATGGTCGGCGACCTCGGGGCGCTGATCGGCCGCAACCCCGCCACCGGCGAGTGGAGCTGGGGCATGGCCGGCACCGCCTGGGCCGGCGTCGGCAAGTTCGCCCTCGCGGCCACCATGGCCGCCAACAACCCCGGCATGGTGGCCAGCGGCAGGTCGCGCGCCGTGCCCGGAATCTTCGACGAGGGCGAGGCCAGCACCCTGCTACGCGAGGCCGGTAAGAGCTTCATCGCCTACGACCAGTGGGGCGAGGACAACGCCCGCGCCGCCGGGCACGCCACCTTCAACGTCGTCGCCGCGATCGTGGGCACCAAGGGCGCCGGCGCCGCCCTCAAAACCACCGGCACCGCCGCCGCCGGCAGCCGCGTCGCCGCCGTCTCCCGCGCCGGCACCGCCATGGTCCGCGGCGGCGAGACCATCGGCCGCCTCCCCACCGTCGACGACGTCGCCGCCGGCGCCGCACGCCGGCTGCCCGGTTTCCGGGTGCCCGACATCGGCGCCGGCACCACCGTCGATGTCCCCACCAACCACCACGTCGACGTGCCCTCCGGCCAGATCGACACCCCCAGCGTCGGCAGCACACCCGACGCCGCACCCACCCCCGGCAGCGTCGGCGACGCCCTGGCCCACACCCCCGACAGCCACACCGCGAGTCCCGCGGCGCCGGACACCGGCTCCACCCACCACACCGACGTCCCCGACCAACGCGCCACCGACACCGCACCCACCAGCATCCACCCCGACACCGACGCCCCCACGAGCCCAGCCAGCAGCGACCGCACCCCCGACAGCAGCCCGGGACGACCAGACAACGGTGACGCGACCAGCACGCCCGACGGTCGCCCCACCGACACACCCCAGGGCGATCGCACGGCGGAAACCACCCCGCCCGACAACACGCCAGACCCCGACCGGGCACCCGACCCCGACCGCCTTCCGGACGCCGACTCGACCCCCGGCGGCGACCCCACGCCCGATGCCGACCAGATCGCCGTCGACACCACGCCGGACACCGACCAGGCATCCGAGAGAGTCGACGCTGACGGCGCTCACTCCGCCGAGGCGCCCGGCCACGAGCAACCAGGCAGCGAGAGCACACCCGGCGACCAAGCGCTGGGCACCCAGCCCGACGGATCATGGGTCAACGTCGAACACGGCACTCGCTTCGATCTGACACCCGAGCAGAACGCAGTGGCGGATCGGTATCTCTCCGGCGCCCGCGCCGACGAAGTTCAGATCAGCCCGCAGGTCACCGGTGTCACGGGCCATATCGACGGCGCGCGGACGCAGGGCTATCCGGACTACGTCGTCAAGGGCGAGGACTCGTTCAAGCGCAAGTTCGCCGGTGACCTGGAGAAGTACCCGGACCTCACCGAGGACCAGGTCGTGGCAAACATCAAGGACTCGGTTCGCTACACGATCGAGGTACCGCAGCACAACTACACCGACGGTGTCCTGCAGGGGGTCAACGACCTTCGTTCCCGCGGATACGAGAACGTCACCTTCAAACCGACCTGGGACAACCCAGACACATACAAGGGAGTCAACTCCACCTGGCGAGACCCGGCCACCGGGCGGGTGTTCGAGCTTCAGTTCCATACCCCGGACAGCTTCAACGCCAAAATGGCTACCCACGATCTGTACGAGTCCGAGCGGGTCGTCACAACCGATCTGGAGCGGCAGCGGGCCGCAGACGCCCAGGCCGAGATATTCCGGCAGGTGGACGTTCCGGACGGAGCAGTGGAGCGTCTGGACGAGCTCAAACAAGAATTCGACGCCGAGCGTCCTGCAGCCGCGCTTCCCGATGCCGTCGAAGAAGGACCGGAGGCGACGTCGGGCGGTGATCCCGACAAAGCATTCGACGACGGCAGCCCAGCGGACCCGGGAGACGCCCAGGCGGTCACCGAGCCTGGTGAAGCCCCTGACTGGTCCGACATCGCAGATGCCACCGATGTCAACAGCGAGCCGGCGGCCCACGCCGAGACGGCAACCGCTAAGCAGGCGCACGAATACATCGCCGAGCACCATCCCTACGTCTTCGACACTAACGTTGAGCGACTGCGCGAGAAGGTGCCGGGTACTCTCACGAACTGTAGCCGTTGTGCGGCTTCGATCGACAATGGTTTTGCCACAGGCGGCCTCTCCTCAGCCCCACCATGGCCTGGCGGTCCTACTGGTTGGGGAGTCGAGGGGGCGGACATGGCTGATTACGCACGGATGCTCGGTGCAGACACCTCCGACTACCGCGCAGCGTCCTCCTACGATGAAGTTATTGTCGACATCGGGTCCCGCGGAGAGGGCGCCCACGGAATTGTCTACATCTCTCGGCCGTGGGACAACTCGGCACACGTCTTCAATGTCGTGCACGATGCCGAGGGCGTGGTTTTTCTCGACGGCCAGACGGGTGGGCTCGCGCGTCTCGAGAAGAACGTCCGTATCCTCTACCTGCCGATCGGGAAGTGAGCGATGATCGCAAAAGAGCAGGAGATCACAGTCGCCGAAGCGCGGAGTAGAGTTGACGAGTTCGTCCAGCGGCACTTCGGGCCCGACCCTGCGCATCCCAAGCTTGGCCCCGTCGACGTTCTTGAGGACCGGACGACAGAGTACGATAACGCTTTCGGGTTCGCGGTGAATACTAGACGATTCATCGAGAGCGACGACCTCCGCGACAGTTTGATGAGCGGCGCAATAATCGTGCCCAAGGATGGAACACCGGTGCACTGGGCGCCGACATTTTTGCCGGTTGGTGAATATCTCGACAAGGTGGCTTCCGGTGAATGGTGGTGGGCGGCGGACGGCGCGGAACCGGTCACCGACATTCAGTATTACGGCCTCATCACTCCTGGTCGTACTCGGGAGAGCCCAAGTGGGATCATGCGTCGGCGGACGGCGGAGGGGCGCACCATTGACGAAGTGTTCACCCGGAGCCTTGCCTGGAAGCCGACCGACTACTTCCGCAGATACGACCTGGGGCACAACGAAGACGACCACGTCGAGATCACGGCCGAGGAGGCGGCAGAGTTCGTCCGACGTATCCGAGCACGCTCGGCTCAGCAGGGGTGAACTGAGTTCGGCGGTGCCGAAGGCTGCCCGGCTTCGAGGTGCTCGCGGCGACGGATGTCGGCGATGAGCTGGAGGTGATGGTCGAGACCACGGCAGATGTGGTGGGCTGTCCGGGCCGCGTCGTGGCACGCCTTGGCAGGGCGGACGCACCGGACGCGCCACCCAGCACGCGCCCAGTGTAGGCACCGGCAGCCTCAGCAGAGGGTGGCGGCCCGATGATCGCGGCCCGGACACCGACCAGTCGCCCGTCCCGGACCGCACCCCTGGCTCTACCTGTACAGGTAGATTGTGCTGTCAAGAGAGGAGGACCGGTGGCCGTCACAAGGGATCACGCTCTCGAGTTGGCACGTCAGCTCCTAAGCAGTCAGTTCGGGGAGGACCTCAAGACCGCCGGTGGAGATGCCGTTGTCATCCAGTTCGATCTCGTCGGAGACTACACCAGCGGCTGGTCGGTGCCATTCAACACAAGGATCTACCTCGATGGCGGGCCACCACCTACTGGCGTGATCCCTAGCGTTATCATTGTACCCAAGGACGGCGAGACTGCCCCCCACTTTGCGCCTACCGCGTTGCCGGTCGCGGAATATATGCGGTGGGTCCACGACGGCGAGATGCAGTGGTCGCGACTTCCCGAAGATTTCGTGACATACTTTGCCAAGGTCAGCGATCGACACCCTCGAAGTAATCCACGGGGAATAGCACGCCGTCGGATGGTCAACGGTCATCTGATCGACGAGGCATTCACTCGAAACCTCAGGTGGGAGCCGACCGACTACTTTCAGCGATACCGGCTTGGTCACAATGATGTCGATCATGTCAAGATCACGAGCGCAGAGGCGAAGGCCCTTATCCAGCGCGTCACCGAGGAGATCCGCGGTTGAGCCTTGGAGAAGCAGCATCTCGGCCCAAAATCCACTAGTAAACACACCATCGAATTGATTTCTGGCCATCGTACTTGAATCTTCTGCGCGCGATGGATCGGGTTCTGGTTGAGTTGACGGCCGAAGGAGGCTGCTGCATCGCGCGGATTCGTAAGTTGTTTCACCAACACGAATCACCCAAACCGTCCCAGGCCGGACTCGAGACTCCGCTCCAAGGCACCAGGATTCTTCACTACCGCGCGTCTGCGGTGATGATCACCCGCGGCGGGTGTCCCGACACAGCACCATCGAGAGCCTCGACGTCGATGGCCTGCAACATGCAGCGGATCGTCGACTCCACCGAGGCCCGTCCACGGTCGAGCCCGGACGCGGCTCCCGGCCGCTCAGGAGATAACTGGCCGAGCACACGACGGCGAGCGTCTCGGGCGTGAGCTAGGAGCTAAGCTCCGGCGGCGGTGGCCCCTCCCAGCAGGACCCGAATGATCAGGTAGAACGGTAGCGCCAGCAGTACGAGCTGCCAGAACGCCCAGTCGCGGCGGCGAGCGATGGCCCAGGTGATCAAGGCGGCCAGCAGCACGGGGACAAGCAACCCGAAGGTGTAGGCACCAGCAGCCTCAGCAGAGGGTGGTGGCCCGATGATCGCGATCGTGAGGATCAGGTTCACCCCGGCCCACACGAGGGCCGCGAGCAGTGCGGAGCCGAAGCCCGTCTTGCCACCGGAAGGCGATGGGGGCTGCTGGGGTTCCCCGGACCGACCGGGCTCGGGCGGTGGCATGGCGCTCGTGCGCGGGGAGCGTAGCCGGTCATGTTCAGCCGGTGAGAGCGAATCCGACAATCGGTGGGCGCTCCGCGAGGAGCCACTCGGCGGGGTGTTCGGGTGACGCGTCCGGAGCGCACCGCCGGGCGTGTCCCGCGGACCGTAGCCGTGTTCCCCATCGGCACTTCGTTCGGCACGTGCCATCACCATGAGCGCGCTCGTGGTGGGTTCGGGAGGGAGGAAACCCACCATGAGCGCGCTCATGGCGCGGTGAAGGGCCTTGAGCGTGGCGGGCTTACCGGTGTCGCGGACGGCACCGTGCGGCTGGGCTATGAGACAACAGCTCTCCCCGAATCAAGCCCGTGATCGCCGGGACACCGCTGGAGCCGACTGGGCCGCTCGGGCGGAAACGGGCCAGCGGTGTCGGCGTCGATCGGCGTAGGTCCCGGCTCACAGAGGTCGTAACCCGAGCTCTTCAGCAGGCGCAGAGCGCGATCGGGTTCGTCTCACCCGGCCACCACGACACCGGCTCCCACGCCCGGAAAGACCAGGTGCTCATCCCGTCGTGGTAGCTGCTGCCACCCATGCGCCACAACAGCACGCCGTCGCTGCGCAGGAGGAACTGTCCGGACACGAACCCGCCACCGCGATCGGTGTCGTAGTCGTAGACGAAGCCCCAGTGCGCCACGACCTCGGCACCGTCGAGCGGGCCGGTGGCGCGTTCGGTCACGGCGACGCATCCACGATGCCGAAGTGCTCGAGCACCGCGGTGAGCAGCTCGTAGGGGCGTTGCCCGCCGGAATCGAGACGGCACCAGGCAGCCTGCCGCGTTCCCCGGCCGACGAGGCGTACCGAGGCGGGAGCCTGCTGCGCGTGGTCGATGCCGCGCTCGGCGAGGACGGGGTGGCCGACGAGGATCCCGTACGGTAGCGCCGGCGGCGCCGGGGTCGGCGAGCGCAGGCCGTCGAGCCGGCCGGGGTGCGCGGCCACGATCATCGAGCGGGCGGTGCCCGCAATCTCCGCCACGAGTGTGTCGACTGCGTCTTGGGCAACCGAAGAAGCGGCGGGACCGGACAACCGGATCGTCTCCAGCACCCCGGACTCCACCCGGTCGACCCGAAGTTGACCGAGCACGCCGTGCCCGACGACGACGACCTGGGTGGGCGACGGGGCACGCTGTCGGCAGTGCGCGGTGACCTCCCGAGGCGACCATGGCTGCGTCACCGGCTCGGCGACCCCCCACCCCGCCGGCTCGGCACCGGTCAGCGCCCGGATCGCGGCACCGGTGCTCGAGCCGAGTTCGAGCGACGACGAGGCGGGGTGCAGCGTGGAGATCTGCACCTCGAGGTCGCCGGACCCCGGCGCCGGCGCGACGGGCTCGGGGGGCGGGGCGTCGAGGTCGGTGACGAACCGTGCGCCGCTCCAGCGCAGCGAAAAACCCGACAGCCCGTCGCGGAACCGTTCGGGACCCTCCCGGACCACCCAGTGCGCGCCGGCCTCGGCCAGCAGCAGCTCCAGCGGGTAGGTGATCCTGGTGTGGGCCTGGGTGAGCACCTGCAACACCCGGTCACTCGCAGCCGCGGTGGCCGCGGCGTCGGCCACCCAGGTCGACAACGGCACGACGTTGCGGTCCTGTTCGACGACGAGCGTCTCGGCGGTGGCCCGATCGGCAGCCGGATGCCAGGTCACCGGTTGGACCATGACAAACCTCCCGTCACGCCCACCAGCGCCTGCGTGAAGCGCCGGGCCACGGCCTCGGCCTCCGGGTCGTGACCGGGGCCGCGGCTCTCCACCCACCACACCGGGTGGGGCACCGCGGTGTGGTCCTCGGAGATGCCGAGCAGCCTCGTCACCTCCCCCGGGACCTGGACGAGCCGCGCTCCCTCGGTGGTCAGCAGCAGCCGGCCGTCCTCGTGGTAGAGCGCGACGAGCTGGGCGTCGTCATCGGTGTCGACCCGTAGCTGCGGTCCCGCCGCCCGCATCGCGGCGATCGTGGCGGCCGGGTCGGGCTGCTCGCCGCACAAGGCGACGATGTCGAAGGTCACGAGGCATCCTCCGGGGGGTCGAGAAAGGCGGTCTGGACGGTGCGCGGGTGCTCACCGGGCCGGACGTACTGCGCGCGCCCGACGGGCATCGTGGCGGGGCGGACCCCGGCGAAGAGCTGGCCTTCGGTGCGGTCACCGGACATCAGCAGCCCGAGACACCCGGACTCGCGCACACCCAGCGTGAACGGCTCGTAGAGCCCCCGCGAGGCGCCCATCACCCGCCGCGTCATCAGCACGTGCAGCCCCAGGTCACGGCCTGCCGCGAGGTACTGCACGAACGCGCCCAGCGGCTGGGTGGCCGACGCGGCGAGCACGTCGTAGTCGTCGACCAGCAGTACGATCTTGGGGCCGCCGCCGGCCCGGGCCGGATCCCGCGACGCCAGCTCCTTGGACACCCCGGCAGCGAGCTGCTGGGCCAGTGTGGAGTTCGGCGCGTAGCCACCGCGGTAGGCCTCCGGCACGGCGTCGGCGAGGCCGTGGCGCGGGTCGAAGACCGCGAACACCAGCTCGTCCGGGCTGTACTGCGCCACCAGGCCGTCGGCGACCAGGCGCAGCAGGTTCGTCTTGCCGGTCCCGCTGTCGCCCAGCGCCAGCATGTGCTGGTCGCGGCCGAAGACGTCGAGCACCGCGGGCGCGAAGTCGCTCTCGAACCGTCCGAATGCGACGGTACCGGGTGCCGCGGCGGCCTCGGTGAGGTCCGACGCCCGCAGCACCGCGGGCAGCACCCGCACCGGCGGGGGCAGTGGACCGGTCCACGCGCCCCGGACGGTGGTGGCGGCCTCGGTCAGCGCCGAGCCGGCCGGGTCCGGCAGCGAGTCCAGCCGGGGCAGCGCCAGCTGCCCGATCAGCTTGTCCGGGGTCAGCGCCCGGCCGGGGGTGTCGGTGGGCAGGGTGCGGGCGATCTTGCCGTCGACGCTCGACTCGGAGGGCTCGGTGATCCGCAGCTCGATCCGGTTGGCGAACGCGACCTGCTGCGCTGCCCGGGCCTCGTTCCACCGCCGCGCGGTGGCGATCACGTGGATGCCGTAACGCCCGCCGCGCCCGAGCAGGTCGAACACCGTGGTCTCGAGACTCTCGAACTCGGCGAGCAGCTGGCCGTAGCCGTCGAGCAGCAGCACCACCTCGGTGCAGGCGAGGTCGTCGAGGCGCCCTGCCGCGCGCTCACTGCGCAGCTCGGCGACGCCGTCGATCTGATGGCGGGCGAAGAGCTGCTCCCGCTCGGACAGCATCCCGTGCAACTCGTCGATCGTGCGCCGGATCCGCTCCCGGTCGTCGCGGCCTGCGACACCGCCGACGTGCGGGAGCCCGGACAGCGCGCGCAGGCCGCTGCCGAGCAGGTCGATGCCGTAGATGCCGACGTCGGTCGGGGTGTGCGTGGCGGCGATGCCCAGCGCGAGCGTGCGCAGTGCGGTGGTCTTGCCGGTGCCGGGACCGCCGAGCACGAGCAGGTGCCCGCCGCCGGCGGACAGGTCGACCAGCCACGGGCCCTGCCACTGCTGCGCCGGGTCGTCGAGCAGCCCGATCGGGACCTGCAGGCCGGACCCGGCCTGCTGGATGCATCGCAGCCGCACCCCGCGTGGGGTGACGTCGAAGCCACCGCCCGCTCGGTCGAGCGTGATCGCCGCCGGCAGCGGGGCCAGCCAGATCGGCGCCACCGGCGGCGCGGCCTCGGCGAGCTGCCCGACGACGGTGGACATCAAGGTCGGCCCGGTGGTGCGGCGCGACGGCTGCGGAGCCTGCTCCGCGCTGGTGGCCTCCGTCGCGGCGGGCCTGCCGAACCGCAGCATCGGCTTGACCAGCGGCCCCACCACCGGTGCCACCTCGCCGTCCGAGCCCTCGGACAGCGGGCCGGAGACATAGGCGGCCTTGAACTTCTCGTAGACCGTGACGTCGACCTTGAGGTAACCGTTGCCGGGCAACGCCGGCAGATGGAACGCGTCCGGGGTGTCGAGCACGGTGCGCGACTCCATCTCCGACAGCGTCCGCAGCCCGATCCGGTAGGACAGGTAGGTGTCCAGGCCACGCAGCTTGCCCTGCTCGATGCGCTGGCTCGACAACAGCAGGTGCACGCCGATGGAACGCCCGATCCGGCCGATGCGCAGGAACAGCTCCACGAACTCGGGCTTGGCGGACAGCAGCTCGCCGAACTCGTCGATGACCACCAGCAGGTGGCCCATCGGCGGCATGTCGTCCGGCTCGCCGCGCTCCTCACGCAACTGCTGGTACTCGGCGATGTCGGTGATCTTGCCGGCATCGGCGAGCACCTGCTGGCGGCGCAGCACCTCCCCGTCGAGGCTGGTGTACATCCGCTCCACGAGCGCCGCGTCCGACGAGAGGTTCGTGATCAGCCCGGCGACGTGCGGCAGCTCGGTGAACGGGGCGAACGTGGCACCGCCCTTGTAGTCCACCAGCACCATCGACAGCGCCTCGGGGGGATGGGTGGCCACGAGGCTGAGCACGAGGGTGCGCAGCAGCTCGCTCTTACCCGATCCGGTGGCGCCGACACACAGCCCGTGGGGTCCCATCCCGAGCTGCGCGGACTCCTTGAGGTCGAGCAGCGTAGGCCGCCCGGCGGCGTCGATGCCCAGCGGCACCCGAAGGAAGTCGCGCTCGCCCCGCCGCCGCCACAGCCGCGACAGGTCCAGCCGCTCGGGGTCGGGCATCCCGAGCAGGCTGGTGAAGTCCGCGGGCGGCGTGCCCGACCCGTCGTCATAGGAGTCGGCCGACAGCCGCAGCGGCGCGAGCTGCCGCGCCAGCCCGTCGACCAGCGGGACCGGTGCCTCGTCGGCCGTGCCGGTGACGGTGACCGGCGGTGTGGCGGTGAGGTCCTCGACGGTGACCGCCACCCCGTCGACGGTGACGCGGCGCGAGATCTCGCCGGGCTCGTGCAGCCGGTCGGCGAGCAGGTGGACCACGGTGACGCCGAGGCCGGGCAGCCCGGTGGCCGCGTCCGGCGCCGCCGGCGAGCGGGCGATCTGGCCGTGCGCGTCGTCGATCACCAGCAGCCGCGACCGGGTGCGGGCTTCGGCTGCGCCACCACCGTGGCGGTAGGACTTCGCGGCGCTGGTGGCGCGTTGCCGCAGGTCGTCGGCGAGCAGCGCGGTGAGCGTCTCGGGATCGCCGACCAGCAGCGGGGTGGGCCCCGCCGGGCCGATGTCGCTGCGGTCGAGCAGGTGGGGCAGCCACCGCGTCCAGGCCCAGTCGGCCTCGCGCTCGGGCGGGGCGAGGATCGCGACGGTGACGTCGTCCGGTGCGTGCAGCGCGCCGACCTGCGCGAGGATCGACCGGGCCACCCGGAGCACGTCGCCGCGGTGCGGGCCGATGACGCTGACGTCACCGGCCCGGTCCAGATCGATCCGCAGCGGCAGGCCGGGAAGCCGGCCGAACCGGCGGATCAGGGCGCGGGCCTCGGCGCGCATGAACGGATCGGTCGGATTGGTCAGCGTGCCCTCCTCCCGCATCTGGATCTCCCGCACCGGCAGCGATCCGGTGCCGATGCGGACACGGAGGAAGTCGATGTCGGAGCGCCGCCGCTCCCACCGCCGCGCCGGGTCGGTGATGACGTCGAGCAGGTGGGCCGCAGGTGGGTCCGGCCGGGCGCTGCGCTCCCGGAACCGCTGCTCGTGGGCTCGCAGGTCCTCGCGCAGCTCCTCGAGGTAGTCGAGGTAGCGCTCGCGCGCCGCCTTGCGCTTGCGGGTGGCCTGCCCGCGCTGGGTGAAGTAGAAGATACCCGCGGCGCCCAGTGAAGCCACCATGATCACAGCGCCGAACGCGGCGAAACCGGAGCCGCGCAGGAACATCATCATGCTCATCGCCACGCCGGCCCCGGCCAGCGGGATCAGGCTCTGCACGCCGGAGGTCGCCTTGCCCTCCGGCAGCGTCGGCGGCGGGCTCATGACCAGCGCGTCCTCGGCGGCGATCGGCTGGACCACCCGCGCCGGGCGATGCACCACCCGGGTCGTCATAGCTCCCCCTCACCCACAACCGGCCCCCTCGTCACCGCAGGCCCCTTCGTCACAGCTGGGCCGCCCTCGCCAGCGCCTGCCCCGCCAGCCGGGTGGCCTCGACCACCGTGTCCTCCCCGAGCTGCCCGGGGTCGATCGGCGCGGCCGCGGCGAGATGACTGTCGTGCGGCAGCATCACCACCGGCACCTGGTAGCGACCGAGCGCCTCGTAGGCCGCACCGTCGCGCAGCGCCGCGCGCCCGTCACGGCTGATCGTGTTCAGCGCCACGACGACGCGATCCAGTGAGCCGGCGCGGTCCGCGCCTGCCACGCGGTCCAGCGCATCGCACGTGCTGCGCACCCCGTCCGGAGTGGCGGGCGTGACGACGACGACCGCGTGCGCCTCGGAGAGCACCTCGACGGTGGCCGGTGCATCCATACCGCGCCCGCAGTCGGTGACGCACACCGGGAACAGCCGTGACAGTGCGCGGGTGACGTCGCGGGCCACTCGGGTCCTGCCCTGCGCCCCGCCGGGCAGCAGCCACAGCCCGGCCGGGGTGCGGGGCAGCAACTGCTCGAGCGAGCGGAGGTCGCTACCGCGGGCCGCCAGCAGCTGCGGGCCCAGCTCGGCCAGGCTCGGGGTGGTGTGGAACCCCAGCCGCCAGCCCAGCGACCCGCCATCCGGGTCACCGTCCGCGGCGAGTACCGGGTCGTCGCGACGCGCGGCATAGACCGAGGCCAGCACCGCGGCCACCGCCGACTTGCCGGCACCGCCGCGGACGGAGGTGACCGCGATCCGCCGTCCGGTGCTCAGCGGCAGCTGCGTGGCGGCCGCGAGCTCGGTCAGTTCCCGGGAGCTGCCGGTGCTCGACAGCATCCGGCTCGCGGTCCGCCAGATGCGGCGGGCGGTCGAGTCGCCGGGTGCCACCGTGCTGACGAACTGGGCGGGATCCGTCCGCTCCGCGGGGGACGGTGTGGGCGGGGGTGAGGGCGGTGCGGGGCGCTGCGGCGGGCCGCCCGGTGGGGGCGCACTGCCCGGTGGGGGTGGGCCTGATGGGGGCGGGCCGGGCGGGGGCCCGGGTCGCTGCGGGGGCGGCGGCGCCCGCCGTGGTCCCGGTGGCGGGCCTACACCCCGCCACGGCTGGCCTTGCGGCGGCTGCGGGCCCCCGTCAGGCCTCGGTGGTGTGGACAATCCGCTCCCCGTATCAGAACGTGTCGAGCAACCGCGAGTACACGCCGAACACCCCGACGGCCACCGGGATGAGCGCGACCACCGCGAGGCCCTCGATGCGGTCGGCGAGCTGCCGTGCCCTCGCCCTGGTGTGGGGCGGGGGATGGTAGCCGAGCACCAGTAGTGCAGCCGCCGCGACGGCGACGGCGACGGCCACCCCACCCCACCACAGGTCGGGCCGCACCTGCACCCATTGCAGCGCCAGGCCGGTGGCGACGGCCAGCGCCGCGGTCACCAGGCTCAGCACCTCGACGGTCAGCGGGTAGGCGCGCAGCCGCAGCAGCAGCGCCACGCCGACCAGGCACGCGAGCGCGACCGTCCAGCCGGTGGCGGCGCCGGCGAGCAGCCAGCCGGCGGCCGCGCCGGACGCGGCAGCCCCGACAGCTGCCAGCGCGAGGCCGCGGTGCGCCGCGTCCACCGCGGAGCCCGCCTCGACACGGGTGACCGCCCCTTCGTCGGTCTGCCAGTCGTCGAGCCTGGTCAGTCCCGACGCCATCATCGCGAACCGCGGCACCAGTCCCAGCGCACCCACCGAGACCACGGCCATGATCGCGGCGGCGCGGTGCCCGGCGAGGCCGGCGGCCGCCAGGCCGGTCCAGGCGGCGAGCAGCAGCAGCACGCTGCCGGCCCCCAGCGCCCCGGCGCGGCGGTGGCCCGTGGCGATCCCGAGGGCGAGCACGGTGACGCCCGCGCCGAGCATCCACAGTGCCCATCGCTGCGGCCAGCCATCGGCCCACCAGGGCACGGACGCCAGCACGATCGCCGCGCCGCCGAGCAGCACGGCGACCCCCGGCTGCGGGCTGCCGATCACCGCGAGCCCGGTACCCGCGAGCAGCAGGACCACTCCCGCTGCGGACAGCGCTGCCGGGCCGAGCGGTGGAGCGGCGAGCAGCGCCGCGAGCACCGCTGCGGCGGCGACCACCGCCGTCGCCGTCCACCGCCGGGCGACGCCGTCCCAGCGACCCCGCCGTCGGGCGAGATCGTCGGCGACCTCGTCGGAGACGTCGTGCACGATCGGCGCCGGTGGTGCCTCGGTGAGCGGGTCGACGCGGACGAGCGCGCCGTCGGTGACACCCGCGGCACGCAGGTTGGTGGTGTGCTCGAGCACCTGGCCGTCGAGCATGCTCAGCTGGTACCCGCGCGGCCGGCCTGCGGGTCCCAATCCGAGCATGCCGACGATCTCGGGCAGCAGCATGCCGATCGGCTCGTCGGACGGCAGCACGAGATCCGCCCGGCGGCGCGGGCCGACGAGGGTCACCCGGGTCAGCCGGCCGGTCGCCGCAGGGCTCATCGCAGCACCGTCACCGACGCCGGGGAGGAGAGCTGCTGCTGCCGATCGGCGAGCATCTGCTGCAGGAACGACCATCCGACGCACCCCGCGCAGCCGACCGCGGCGAGCACCACACCGATGCCCAGCCTCTTGAGGTTGTCCATGGTCGCCCTGGCGCGGCGGTCGCGGCCCCAGAGCAGCGACTCGCGCATCCGGTTGCGGCGTACCGCAACGGATTCGAGCAGCTGCGCGTCGTACTCCCTGGCCATCACGAGCATGCTAGCGCTGTCGGTGACGGCGCTGACGCCGGTTGGTCGCTCGCCGTGCACAACGGACGACGTGCTCGTCGTCACGAGCTCAGCGTTTCACCCCGACGCCGGCGTAGATCTGGTCCCGTTCCGGCCCGTCGTGCCTGTCGTCCGGCGAGGCGGGCCGCCACAGCGGGGTCGCCACCACCCCCGGTTCGAGCAGCTCGAAACCGTCGAACAACGCGGTGACGTCGGCGTGGCTGCGGGTGTACATCGGGTCCTTGCCGCGCTTCATCACCTCGGCCATCGCCGCCATCTCGGTGGGGCGGCTGTCGGAGGTGCAGTGCGACAGTGCCAGGTGACTGCCCGGTGCGAGCACCTCGCGGTAGCGTGCCAGCACGCCCTGCGGGTCCTCGACGTCGTGGACGAAGTGCAACACCCCGACCATGAGCAACCCCAGCGGCTGATCGAAGTCGATCAGCTCCCGGGTGGCGGGCGCGTCGAGGATGCTCGACGGGTCGCGCAGGTCGGCCTCGACGGCGGCGGCGCGATCGTTTCCGTCGAGCATCAGCCGGCTGTGCGCCACGGCGACGGGCTCGTTGTCGACGTAGACGATCCGGGCCCCGGGATCGGCCTGCTGCGCGATATCGTGCACGTTGCCGACGGTGGGGATGCCCGTACCGATGTCGAGGAACTGCCGGATACCGCACCCGGCGAGCGCGAGCACCGCGCGGCGCAGGAATGCCCGGTTCAGCCGTGCGACGTCGCGCGCGCCGGGCAGCGCGGTGGCGACGCGCTCACCGAGCTCGCGGTCGACCGCGAAGTTGTGGCCACCACCGAGCAGGTAGTCGTACATGCGCGCCGCACAGGGCCTCGAGACGTCCACACTGCGCGGCACCCAGCTCGTCCCGACGGTCACGGCACACCCCTCCCAGCAGGTGTGGCCACCCTACTGGCCCCCGGGCGCCGACCCATCCTGCATCGGGGTGGCTCCGACGGTGAGGTCGCGTGGTATGCGCTACCGGCGGGAGGCGTGCCGGGCGGTCAGCACCAGCACCGCCACGGCGGTACCGACCATGCCGAGGGCGGCGATCAGCGCCACCGCGACGTCCGAGCCCGCCAGCGACGCGATGCCTCCGGCCAGGACCACCGCCAGCACGGCAACCGCCACTGCGGTTGCGGCACGGCGGTGCTCGGCCAGCTCGTCCTGCAGCTCATCGACCAGTTCCCGGACGATATGCACTTCCTCGGCCTCCTCCTGACGATGGCTCCCCCGTGGTGTCGTCGGAAGTGGCCGAAATGATTCATCAGGGTAACCATCGTCACACCGACGGGTTGTCCACGGCCAGTACCGTCACCCGCGCAGCGCATCGGTCCTTACACTCGCCGCTGTGAGCGAGCAGCCCGATGACGCGGCGATGGCCGAGCTGGCCACGCGGCTGTTCGACATGGCGCGCCACGGCGACACCGCGAGCCTGGACGCCCACGTCGAGGCCGGCGTGCCCGTCAATCTCTGCAACGACAGCGGGGACTCACTGCTCATGCTCGCCGCCTACCACGGGCACGCCGCGACCGTCGCCGCCTTGCTCGCGCGCGGGGCCGACGCCAACCGGGCGAACGACCGCGGCCAGAGCCCGCTGGCCGGGGCGGTTTTCAAGGGCGAGGACGCCGTGGTGCACGCCCTGCTCGCTGCCGGCGCCGACCCCCGCGCCGGGACGCCCTCCGCGGCGGACACCGCGCTGATGTTCGACCGCGAGGACTACTCGGCGCTGTTCGACCGGCGCTGAACTCCTGCAGGGCTCGAATCTCGCCCTGTCGACGCCTCGCACCGGTGATGACAATCGCGTAACCGCCGGTCCCGTTCCGGATGCAGCTGTTGCCTCTCTGTGATGACATCACGAACAGTGGGCACGTCCGCACGGAGAGGGGCCGAGGATGGGCAGGAATCTCGTCGGCAGCCGGCGCAGCGCCGCCGTTGCCGTACTGGCGTTGCTGGCACCGCTGCTGTTCACCGGGACGGCGACCGGGCAACCCACGCTGCCGCCGGACGTCGCCGACCCTGAGCGGATCCTCGACACGCTGCTGCCGCAGCAGCGTCTCGCCCCGGGTGTCACGCAGCGCGACTTCACGACCACCGAGGCTGCCGGCCGGGTTGAGGGTCACCTCGTCGAGGTCGACCTCGCCAACCCCCGGGTGAGCACCGACCTGCTCACGCCGGGAGCCGTCGCCGCGCGGGCGACGGTGCCGCGGATGGCCGACGGGGCGGGCGCCGTCGCCGGCATCAACGGTGACTTCTTCGACCTCGGTGGTACCAGCGCCGCCGCCGGGCCGCAGATCAAGGGGGGTCGCACGGTGAAATCGGCGGTGCCGGTGCACCGCCGGCTGGCACCCCCGGTCGACGGCGCGTCGACGGAGTACGTCTTCGGTGCCGGCCCCGCCGGCCTGGGTCGCATCGACCGGCTGCGCTTCCAGGGCACCGCGCGCTCGGAGGGCGAGGTGCTCCCGCTCGCCGGCCTCAACCAGTACGCGATCCCGGTCGGCGGGATCGGGGTCTTCAGCTCCGATTGGGGCAGCGCGACCCGTGCGGGATCGGTGTGCGGGTCGAACTCCGACCCGGACACCGGCTGCAGCCCTGCCACAGCGGTCGTCGTCCGGGGCGCAGCGGTGGTCGCGGTGCGCGACGACCCGCGCGCCGGCCCGATCCCCCCGGGCACGCAGATCCTCGTCGGGCGCGACGGTGGTGCCAGGGCGCTGGCCGCCCTGCAGGTCGGTGACGACGTGGACATCTCGTACCAGCTGGTATCGCAATCGGGCCGGCCGCTGCACTTCGCCGTCGGCGGCAGCCCGATCCTGCGCGACGGCGCGCCCACCGCCGAACTGGGTGACAGCGAGCGCGCGCCGCGCAGCGCTGTCGGCGTCGGCCCCGACGGACGGCGGATGTACCTCGTCGCCGTCGACGGCCGGCAGTCCGACAGCGTGGGCGTCACGCTGGAGGAGCTGGCCGGGCTGCTCGAGGAGCTGACCGTGGACGACGCGGTGAACCTCGACGGCGGCGGTTCGTCCACCCTGGTCTACCGGGAGCCGGGTCAGTCGCAGGTCAGCGTCGTCAACGACCCGTCGGGCTCCGCACCGCGAATGGTGCCCAACGGGATCGGGGTCTTCGTCCGCTGACGGTTGACACGCGGGCCGCTGCACCGGAAAACGTGCAGCGGACCCGCGTGACGGTCAGATCAGCTCTGCGGGGCGATGGCGAAGCGAAGCTGCTCCTCACCCTCCTCGGTGACGCGCTGCACGTCGAGCACCTTGTCGTCGAGCACCTGCGCAGCGACGGGCTCCAGGAAAACCTTGGCGCCGCCGCCTTCGAGAACCGAGTCCTGCTCGGAAGGAGTGGCGGCGACGGAGAGCTCCAGCGCCTCGGGCTGGTCCTCCTGCTGGCCCGCGATCCGCAGGCCGGCGCCCTCCGGCATCTCGTTGGCGGTCACGAGTGAGTTGATGGCCTGTGCTGCTGTCTCAGTGATTGTCAGCATGCCTCCCCACCGTAGACGTCACCTCTACCAGCTGCATCCGTGGGGGGAGTCGGTCGCCGGGCGGCGACCTCGGCGGCGGCGTGCTGCTCGGCGGCCAGGAAGTGCGCGATGCCCTTCGTGGACTCGTAGAGCTCCCGGTAGTACCGGTAGAAGTCGTCGTAGCGGGCGTGGTTGCCGGGGTCGGGGTCGAGGCGGCGGACCACCGGGTTCCACGACCACACGTCGGGCGCGGCGTTGGTCGCGAGTCCGGCGAGCATCGCGTCCCCGAGGCAGGCGCCCACGCTGTGCCGGCACACGTCCTGCGGCGAGCCGGTCACGTCGGACACGATCTGGGTCCACAGGTCGCCCCGGGTGCCGCCGCCGACGGCCACCAGCCGGCCGACGTCGCCGCCGGCGCCTGCCATCGCCTCGAGGTTGTGCCGCACCCCGTAGGCGGTGCCCTCCAGCGCGGCGCGGTAGATCTCGGCACGGCCGTGCGCCGTGGTCAACCCGGCCAGGATCCCGCGCGCGTCGGGGTCGAACACCGGCGTGCGCTCGCCCGCGAAGTAGGGCAGCAGCAGCAGCCCGCGGCTGCCGGCGGGCGCACCGGCGGCGTCGGCGACCAGCCCCGCGAACTCGCCGCCGGTCAGCTCGCGCAGCCAGTCGGTCACCGCACCGGAGGTCGCCATCCCGGCGGCCACCGAGTAGCTGCCCGGCAGTGTCGAGACGGTTCCCCACAGCGCGGGGTGCGGCCGCACCTGCTCCACCACCTGGACGAGGAACATCGTGGTCCCGTACATCACCATCACGTCGCCGGGCTCGCGCACCCCCACGCTGGCTGCCTCGGCCCACGCGTCGACGGTGCCGGCGGTGACCGGCAGGCCCTCGGGCAGCCCGGTCTCGGCGGCGGCGGCCGGGGTCACCGGCCCCGCGACCTCGGTGGGCCACACCAGCTCGGGCAGCGGCAGGCCGGGCGCGACGTGCCCCGCCCAGGCACGGTCCCAGTCCTGTCCGGGCAGGTCGTAGAGCGGCGCGGACTGGCTGGCCGAGTGGTGGTCGAGCACGTAACGACCGGTGAGCCGGTGCACCAGGTAGGAGCTGGCCATCAGCAGCATGCGCGCCGAGGCGAACACGTCCGGCTCGTGCCGCGCCAGCCAGCGCAGCTTGGGCCCGACGGCCTGGGTAGTCAGCCGCATCCCGCAGCGCGCCAGGATCGCCTCGGCACCCAACTCCCCGGTCAGCTCGTCGATCTCAACGGTGGCGCGGGTGTCGACGCCGTAGAGGATCGCCGGGCGCAGCGGGCGCCCGTCGCCGTCGGCGGGCAGCACGCAGGGCCCGATCCCCGACACCCCGAGCCCGTCGAGGCGCCGCCCGCCCGCCGCGCCGACCAGCTCGCGCACGATGCCGGTGAAGTCTGCCCACCACACCGACTCGGCGTCGTGTTCCACCCAGCCGGGATACGGCGTGGACGTCCGATGTGGACGGCTTGCCTGCGCGACCAGCCGGCCGCCCGCGGTGACCAGCACCCCCTTGGAGCTCGAGGTGCCGATGTCGACGCCGAGCAGCAGGGCTGTGTTCATTCCACCTCCGCGGGAGGAAGTACGTCGGCTATGTCCGGGTGAACTCGTCGAGCGTGATGCCCGCCAGCCGGCACACCGCGCGCATCTCGTCGCGGACGTCGCCGGGCACGGCGTGGATGTGGTTGGCGCCGAAGCGGCTGAGGAAGTCCTCGGCGCGGGCGTCGAGCCGCGCGAAGGCGTGCGGCCACTCGAAGGTGGACTGGCGCATCAGCGCCTCGTTGGTCTCGTCGTCGTAGGTCTCGAACTCGCCTGCCATGAGCTGCATGCGGTAGGCCCCGTCGTCGCGGGTCAGCCGGGCCAGGGTCATCTGCCCCGGAGCGGCCAGGTGCTGCACCGAGGCGCCGCCCGCGGGGAAGAAGAACACCTCGGGATAGAAGTTCACCCGGGACAGGTTCTCGGCGGGGTCGTCGCTGCGGGCGGCGAACCAGGTGGCGTGCTGCCCGGAGTTGCACAGGTCCCAGATGTCGCGGTCGGCGTGGTAGTGCCGGACGTCGGCGAACAGCACCGGGGTGTTGCTCAGCTGCTTGAGCAGTTGCATCGTCAGCGCGCCGTCCATGTCGGACTCGGTGGCGCAGACGTGCGGCTCCTTGGGCCCGTTCCAGTCGTACGGGTCATTGAGGAACGCCTCGGCGATGTCCATCGTCGCGAAGTGCGCGGTCAGCTCCGGCTGGCCCTTGATACCGCTGAAGTCCAGCCGCCAGTCGTCGATCAGCTCGCGCATCGCCAGGTAGGACCGGATCTGGCGCTCGAGAAGTTCAGGGGTCAGCTTCGCCCCGTCGTAGTGCACCCCGCCGGCATGCTGCTCGAGCCACTCCCTGGCTTTGGTGGCCTCACCGGCGTCGGCCAGCTCGGAGCGGCGCACGATCTCCCACTGGTCGATCTCCTCGACGTCGATGCCGAAGGTCCGCTGCCACTGATCGGTCGCGGCGACCGCGGTGTTCATCCCCATCGGACGCCCGCCGATCCGGCCGAACGTCGAGCCCCGCAGCGCCCCGACCGCGTGCGCGGCGCGGGCCTCGGAGCCGATCTGCGCCACGAGGTCGCCTTGGGCCGGATCTCTGTGGGCCGGATCTCCCCACAGCCGGCGGTGCCGCCGCCCGATCTGGTCGAGCGCACCTCCTGCGGCGAGCATCCCGACCATCCCCGGCTGCACCGGGTCGATGTTCGACAGCAGCAGCAGCGGCCCCGGAGTGGCCTCGGCCGCGAGCATCGAGAAGTGCGGGAACGCCCAGACCGCGTAGTGGAACACGGTCAGGTCCACGCGCTGCGCCGCGACCTCGCGCGCCACCGAACCGGCGAGCGCGTTGGTGGCGACCGGCTCGGAGCCGCGGACGACGTCGTGACCGGCGTCGGCCAGCCGCGCGACGAGCGCGTCCTCGGTCGAGCCGATGAAGCCCGCGATGCCGTCGTGCACGTAGTCGCGGCCGTCGGAGAAGCTGATGACGCCGATGCGAGCCATGGAGCCTCCTCCAGCGGGCGCACAGCCGGCTGCTGAGGGGGTCGCCGGGTGCGCGAGAAAACGTTTGCTGGCACGCTATGGACCGGCGTTGCGCGGTGTCAAGACCGTGCGGTGTCTCGGCGTGCGAAGCGGCATCATGGGGGAGGGAAGGCGGGAGATGGCAACGATCCACGACGTCGCGGCCCGCGCCGGGGTGTCCACCGCGACGGTCTCCCGCGCGCTGAACGGGAAGTCCACCGTCGACCCCGAGCTGGCGGCCCGGGTCGCTGCCGCGGCCGATGAGCTCGACTACCGTCCCAACGCGGTGGCCCGCAGCCTGCGACTACAGGCGACCACGGTCTGGGCGTTGATCATCTCCGATATCGAGAACCCCTTCTTCACGGCGGTCGCCCGAGGCGTCGAGGACGTCGCGCAGGCAGCCGGGCACTCCGTCGTGCTGTGCAACTCCGACGAGGATCCCGCCAAGGAGGCCCGCTACCTGCAGGTCGCGGTCGCCGAGCGGGTCGCGGGGGTGGTGCTCTCGCCCACCGCGGCGAGCACCGACATCGCGCCGCTGGCCGAGCACGGGATCCCCGTGGTGGCCATCGACCGCCCGCTGCCCGAGATCGACGCGGTGCTCGTCGGCTCGCGGCAGGGTGCGGCCGACGCCACCGCGCACCTGCTGGCAGCCGGTTACGACCGGGTGGCCTGCGTGACCGGCCCGCGGCGCGTCTCCACCGCCGAGGACCGCCTCGCAGGCTACGGCGACGCGCTGCACGCCGCCGGGCGCCGGGTCAGCTCCCGGCTGGTGCGCCACGCCGACTTCAAGGTTCCCGGCGGGCGCCGTGCGGTGGAGCAGTTGCTCGGTGCGGCACGCCCGCCGGACGCGCTGTTCGTCGCCAACAGCCTGATGGCGATCGGCGCGCTGCAGTCCCTCGCCGCCCGGGGGCTGACGGCCGGCCGCGACGTCGGCATGGTGGCCTTCGACGACGCCCCGTGGACGCAGTTGGTGAACCCGCCGATCAGCGTGGTCGCGCAGCCCGCCTACGCGATCGGCGAGACCGCCGGCAGGCTGCTCACCGACCGCGGCGACGAGTCGCGCACCGTCACCCTCGACGCCGAGCTGATCGTCCGCGGCAGCTCCGACCCCGGCTGACCCCGTTCCGGTTCCGAATCGGTCACACGGCGTCGTCACACCCCGTTCCGGTTCCGAATCGGGGTCAATGCGCTCACGGCACGGGACGCTTGGCGTAGTGGAAGGCCGTCGTGCTGTAGATCGCGGGCATGTCGTTGAGCGGGCCGTGCTCCATCCCGAACAGCAGCCGGACCTGGTACGGGATCGCATCGGCGATCATGAAGCGGTAGGCGCTGTCGCAGGAGAACGGGCAGTCGGGCCGACGTAGCTCGTGCGCGGTGTTGCCGTTCTGCGCGTTGCTGAAGGTGCCCCGGTTGAAGTACCAGCCGCCCTCGAAGTAGTCCTCGGTGCCGGTGCCGTGGAACCCGACGCGCACGTCGTCGACGATGGCCCGCTCGTCGCCCTCGAGGTAGCCGCGGATGTTGTTGAACGCCGAGTTGTCGCCCGGGGTCAGACCGATCATCGTCGAGGCCACGCCGAGGAACTTGCCTCGACCCAGCTGCTCGCTGAAGACCCAGTCCTGACCCGGCGTGGTCCGGCCGCGGTGCCACTGCACCCCGAAGTAGCCGGCGTCGCCGAACGGGCTCAACGCCAGCGCCCACTGCGACGACGGCGCGTGGGCGACGGACACCTCGCCGCCGGAGATCGGATGCGGCGAGCCGTTGACGAGCTCGACGGTGGCGCCGACCGCGTAGGGCATCGGCCACCAGGACGTGTACCAGCCGCCCGGACCGGTCTCGACCGCCGAGAACAGCGACCGCACCTCGTACTCGCCGAGCCCGGACCCGAGGAAGTCGGCCAGCGGCACGTCGACGGTGCGGACGCCGTCGAAGGTCAGCCGCAGCCGGGTGCCGCCGAAGATCTCGTCGCTGACCCGGTCGTTCGGCACGATCTGCGGGATTCGCAGCCGCAGCTCGGAGATCGAGCCGGGGCCCGTGACGTGCGCCAGCTCGACGCTGTCTCCCGGCGCGAGCGGGCCGAACCGTGCGCCGATCCGCTCGGCGTCGGGCTGGGCGGGCTTGGGGTCGCGGAACCCCGCGTCACGCAACGTGTCGATCACGTCGTGGGCGGGCTGGGCGGGGTCGAACGTGTCGACCCCGGCGGCGTCGCCGAATGCGCGGTATGTGACGTGGTAGAAGAACGGGTTGTACTGGGTGGTTATTCGCATCGACTCGCGGAAGGGCATCGGCACCTTGATGTAGACACCGCCCGAGGACAGGTCGGCATTGGCCACCAGCGGGTAGACGAAGGGCGCGCCGAGCCGCCCGTCGACGACGTCCTGCAGCGGCGCGTCGAGAACCGTCCGGCCGTCCAGCTCGATCTTGATGTTGCCGGTGCGCCGGACGTCACCGCCGTCCCGGGTGAACCAGATCGAGCCGACCTCGCCCGCGCCCTGGTGCTCGGCGATGACGCAGCCGTCCAGGTCGATCCGCAGGCAGGAGAAGGCGCCGGTGAATCCGTCGTCGTTGCCGCCGGTACGGTCGAAGCTGGAGAACTGCCGCGTCTGGACACCGGTCGGCAACGCGGCCAGCGCGTCGAGCCTGCGGTAGTGCTCGTAGCCCACCGGGCCCTTGCCGGAGACCGGCGCCAGGCTCGGGGCAGGGGGCGGCGGGACGGTAGGCGCGGTGGGCCCGGGTCGCTGCAGCAGCGGCGGCCGGAACAGTGTCGGCGGCAACCCGCTGTTGTCCGCCGAGGCCCCCGGGTTGCCGCTGGAGGGCTCACGGGGCTCCTCCGGCCCGGTGGGCTGTGCACTGGCTGCGACCGAGTACGTCAGCAGCACGGCGAGCAGCAGAGCGGCGAGCGGTATGGCACGCAGCGAACTGGGCATGGATGATCCCCCTGAGAAAAGTGAACCCGCGGTCAGCCCTGGGAGTTCTCGCGGTTGTAGACCTCGGTCGCGTTTCGCTCGGTGATCAGCTCGGTCTGCAGGATCTGCGTCTTCGGCACGTCCTGGCAGGTGATCAGCAGCTTCTTCGCGGCCTCGATGGCCTCCGGGCCACCGGTGGGATAGACGAACGTCGCCGAGAGCCTGCCCTGCTCGACCGCCTTGATGCCGCCGGACGGGATCGGCAGCGCGTCGATGCCGACGAACTCCATGCCACCGGCGCGGCCGGCCGCCTCGGCCGCGAGGTAGGCGCCCTCGGCCATCGGATCGTTGTGCGAGAAGAGCACGTCGATCTTCGGCTGCGACTTCAGGATCGCATCCATGGTCTCGCGGCCCTTCTCCCGCAGCCAGTCGGCCGCCTGGCTGTCGACGATCTGCACCTGCGAGCCCTCGATGCCCTGCCGGAACCCCTCGCCGCGCTCCTGCGCCGGGGTGGAGCCGGGCAGCCCGCGGATCTCGACGACGTTGCCACCCTGCGGCAGCAGGGTCTGCGCGATGTACTCGCCCGCCTTGCGGCCGATCTCGACGTTGTCGGCGCCGATGAAGGTGCTGTAGGCGTCACCGTTGACCTTGCGGTCCAGCAGGATCACCGGGGTGCCCTGGTTGTAGGCCTTGGCCACCACGGAGGTCAGCGGCGCGGCTTCGTTCGGGCTGACGATGAGCAGGTCGACCTGCTTGGTCAGGAAGTTCTGCACGTCGGTTACCTGCTGCGAGTTGTCCTGGCCGGCGTCGGCGAACTCGACGCGGAACTGCGGCACCTTCGCCGCCGCCCGGCGGATGTCCTCGTTCATCCGCACCCGATAGGGCTCGGCGAGGTTCGCCTGGCTCATCCCGATCAGGTAGTCCTCGTCCGGGCCCGTGCAGGCGTCGGCGCGGGCCTGCCCGCCGCCGGCACTCCCGCGGTTCTCGCTGGTGGTGCCGCAGGCGGGGAGCGTCAGCACGCCGGCGGTCAGCAGGCCGGCGATCACGCGGGTGGATCGGCGCATGGTGGGGGTTTCCTTTGCTGTCCGGGGTGCTGTCCGGGGTGCTGTCTGGGTGCTGCCGGGGTGCTGCCTGGGGTCCTGTCCGGGTCTACGTCCTGGGCGCGAACCGCTGCACCGCAGCCGCCGCGACGATGACCAGGCCCTTGATCACGAGTTGCACGTTCGAGTCGACGCTGTTGAGCCCGAGGATGTTGTTGAGCACGCCGAGTAGCAGCGCGCCCGCGACGGTGCCGAGCACCGTCCCGCGGCCCCCCGACAGCGCCGTGCCGCCGATGACCACCGCGGCGATCACGTCGAGCTCGTCGCCGATGCCGTCGTTGGGGCTGCCCTGGTTGAGCTGGCCGGCGTGCACGATGCCCGCCAGCGCGGCCAGCAGGCCGCACACCGCGAAGACGGTGATCTTCACCCGGGTCACCGGGACACCGGAGAGCCGGGCGGCCTTCTCGTTGCCGCCGATCGCGTAGACGTGCCGGGAGAAGGCGCTGACCCGCAGGAACACCATCGCGCCTGCCGCGACCGCCACGAAGATCAACGCGGGTATCGGCACGATGCCGTTGAAGGTGCGCTCGCCGAGCAGCGAGAACGCCACCGGGGCCTCGCCGCGACCGCTGCCGTAGGCGATCGGGACGGCCTGCCCGCCCGCCCAGAGCCGTGCCAGACCGCGCGCGATCGACAACCCGGCCAGCGTGACGATGAAGGCCTGGATGCCCAGCAGCGTGCTCGCCATGCCCTGCAACGCGCCGAAGCCCAGGCCGATCGCGAGCACCAGCACCACAGCGAGCACCAGTGGCACCTGGTCCTCGACCAGCAGCACCGCCGAGCCGACCGCGGCCAGCGACAGCACCGATCCGACGGACAGGTCGATGCCGCCGACCAGGATCACGAGCGTCATGCCCACCGCGATGATCCCGATCTCGGAGACCGCACGGACGATGTTGGTGAGGTTCTCACCGGACAGGAAGATGATCTCCCCGTCGCGGGTCGGGGAGAACAGGATCGCCCCGACGAAGACGACGACGAGGCCCAGCACGCTCTGGAACCGCACCAGCCAGGCCAGCGGGGAGCGCCGCGAGTCGGACTCGCGCTCGGGCGCCGGGGTCAGCGTGGCGGTCACTGCGGGCCTCCCGCCGCTGCCAGTTTCTCGCCCATCGCGGCCGCGAGCACGTCGGCCTCGCCCGCCTGCTCGGTGTCGAACTCGGCCACCGACCGCCCGTCGCGCAGCACCACCACGCGGTCGCAGACCCCGATCAGCTCGGGCAGCTCGGAGGAGGTCAGCAGCACGCCGAGGCCCTGGCCGGCGAGCTCGCCGAGCAGCTGGTAGATCTCGGCCTTGGCGCCGACGTCCACGCCCCGGGTCGGCTCGTCGAGCAGCAGCACCCGCGGTTGCGTCCGCAGCACCCTGCCGAGCACCACCTTCTGCTGGTTGCCGCCCGACAGCGTGCCCACCGCGTCGGAGATCGCTGCCGCCTTGATGCCCAGCCGGGCCGCGGAGTCCTGCGCGGCGCGCCACTCCCGGCGGGCCGAGACGAAGCCGAGCCGCCCGAGCGCGCCCAGGCTGGCGATGACCGTGTTGGCCAGCACCGAGTGGAACAGCACCAGCCCGGCGAGCCTGCGGTCCTCGGGGACGAAGGCGATCCCGCGCCGCAGCGCCTGCCGCGCACCGTGCGGGGTGGCGGCGGTGCCGCCGAGCACGACGCGGCCGGTTGTGCCACCAGGCGAGCCCACGCCGTAGAGCGTCTCGAGCAGCTCGGTACGCCCGGATCCCAGCAGCCCGGCCAGCCCGACGATCTCGCCCGCGCGCACCGTCACCGAGATGCCGTCGGGGTCCCGGCGACCCGGTTGCAGCCGTCGTGAGCGCATGGCCAGGTCCTCGACCCGCAGCAGCTCCTCGCCGCTGCTGGTGTCGGGGGTGCTGAACACCTGCTGCACCGGGCGTCCGATCATGGCCTCGACGACCTGCGCGGTGGTCATGGTTCGCGGGTCGAAGGTGGCGACCACCTCGGCGTTGCGCAGCACGGTCGCGCGATCGGCGATGCGCGCGATCTCGTCCATCCGGTGCGAGATGTAGACGATGCCCACGCCGTCGCGGCGCAGCTCGCGGGTCACCCCGAAGAGCCGGTCGACCTCGGAGGTCGACAGTGCCGACGTCGGCTCGTCCATGATCAGGATGCGGGCGTCGACCGACAGGGCCTTCGCGATGACGACGAGCTGCTGCTCCCCGGTGCGCAGTCGCTCGACCGGGCGAGCGGGGTCGAGCGCCACGCCGATTCGTGCGAGCACCGCGGCGGTGCGCTGCGCCATGGCACGCCGGTCGAGCCGGCCACCCCGGCGCAGCTCGCGGCCGAGGAAGACGTTCTCGGTGACCGACAGCGCCGGCACCAGGTCCAGCTCCTGGTGGATCATCGCGATGCCGGCGGCCCTGGCGTCGGCCGGGCCGGAGAAGCGCTGCTGCTCGCCGTCGACCTCGACCCGACCGTCGTGGTCGGTGATGTCACCCGACAGGATGCGCATCAGCGTCGACTTGCCCGCCCCGTTCTCACCGAGCAGTGCATGCACCTCGCCCGGCTGTACGGTCAGGTCGATGTCGCGGCACGCCTGCACCCCGCCGTATCGCTTGACGATCCCCGCCATGGCGACGAGCGGTGCCCCCTCGGTCACGGCTCACCTCCGCTCGCGGATCGCGTGGCAGCCGCCGCCAGTGGTAAACGATTACTCAGCAAGTTAGGACCTGCCGGAAGGCGCGTCAAGGACTCTCCGTGTCCGGACGCGCACCGGACCGGCCCCGCCTCCTCGACGTCACGTCCGTGAGCTCGACGGCAGCGGGCTCGAAACGCCCGAGATCCCGCGTGTTGTCGAGTTCACGGACGCGCCGCAGGTCGTGGCGGCGCTACTGCCGGGCGGCGTCGTCATCGAGCTCGGCGATCAGCTTCTTCGGCGCGACCATCCGGTAGGCGTCCTCGACGAGCTCGGCGATCTCCTGCCAGTCCACGCCCTCGACGTCGAGCCGGACCCCGAGCCAGCCGCGGTGCCCGACGTAGGGCGGCACGAAGAACCGGTCCGGGTCGGCCGCGACCAGCGCCTGCTGCGCGCCGGCGGGCGCGTGGCACCAGAAGCCCAACCGGTCGTCGTGGTGATGATCTGCGTAGCTGACGAAGACCTTGCGGTCGCGCACGAAGAATGTCGGCTCGCCGTGCGACAGCCGCTCGGTGGTCTCGGGCAGCGCGAGGCAGATCGCACGCAGCCGCTCCAGCGGTGGTTGCTCCATCCGGGCCGTCCTCCCGTCCCCTGCCGCCGACATGACGGGGCAACCGCCCGGCGCGCTGCAGCGTCGATCAGCCGGCTGCCCTCCCGACCGCGGGCGACGTCCCGGCGTCGCGGTTGCGGCGCACCCACGGCCACGTCATCAGCGCCCACGCCACGGTGCCCACCACGAGTTCGACCAGCAGGTACCACGGCCACGGTCCCATCAGGTCGAGCACCGACCCGGTCGCGGGCTTGTGGTTGACGTAGCCGTAGTTGGTGCCGGCGAGGGTGTTGAACCCGAGCATCAGCAGCCCCCAGCCTACGGTGGCGCCCACCGCGATGCCGTAGCCGCGCCAGTCGGGTCGCAGCCCCAGCCCCCAGGTCAGGTAGATCGCCGCCCACACCACCAGACAGTGCAGCCCCCAGAACATGATGTAGTGCAGGTGAGGAAAGTCGAAGCCGTCCAGGGCAGGGGTGAGGAACGCCTGCGACGTCAGCGTCAGCCCCCAGTAGTAGGTCAGGGCGAACGCCCACGCGCGGTGCGTCCACAGCGCGTAGGCGGCCGCGAGACCGCCGAGGTCGCAGAGCTGCAACGGCAACGACGACCCGATGTGCCACTGCCCCGGCAACATCCAGTACAGCTGCAGCGGCACCAGGAACGCCAGCAGCGCGACCGCGAGCGCCCGGCTGGAGGTGCGGCCGGTGCCGGCGTCACGTTGCCGCCGTCCCAGGACGACGAGCAGCCCGGCCCCGACGGCGAGCACGATGATCGCGGCCCAGTGCGACGGGCCGTACGCGGTGAACTGGCGCTCCGCCAGGAGCAGGGTCACCCTCCGCAGCGTAACCGGCGAGCGCGGTTCCGGAATCGCGGTCGGACACGACAACCAGTCCAGCCGGCGAGCTCGCGCCGCCCGACCCGGCGCCCTGCGACGCTACTCGGCGTCGTCGGCGTCGCGGGCGTCGCGGTCCGCGTCGTTCTTGGTGTCCTCCGCGGGGCGGTAGCCGTTGCGGTGCAGCCGGTGCAGGTCGGCCTCGATGACCTGGCGGGCCTGCTTGTAGGCCCGGTCGCTCGCGGCCGCGAAGTAGCCGGCCGGATCTTCGATGATCTCGTCGACTCGGGGGTCGCGGTAGGGCAGCGTGCTGCCGTCCATGGGCGTGTCCTCCTCGCCTCCAGCGTAGCGGGTACGACGTCACGCGCCCAGTGCCGCGGCCAGCAGCCCGGCCAGGAACCGGACGAACGGGATGTCACTGACGCCGAGGTCGCCAGGGGTCTGGGCATCAACGGTGAGCATGCCGTACCGGGCGGCCTCCGTGCCCACCGACGCGGCGATGAAGGTGCGGTAGTCGTGTTCGGTGCTGGTCCAACCCGGTGGCGGCTGGGCCTCCACGTCGGCCACGAAGCGGTGCCCGCCGCGCTCGACGAGTCCCAGTGCACCGTCCCCCAGCACCGTGCCCTCGGTGAACACCTGGGTCGGCGGCATCGCTCGACCCACGCTGAACGGGCTCGGCCGCAGGCAACGTGGCGGTCCGGGGTCGAGCTCGTAGAACGAGACCCGGACCCGCTCCAGGCCGGTCAACCGGGGGCCCATCAGCTGGGCGCCCGCCTCGAGCAGCCCGATCACCGCAGCGGCCCGCAGTGGCTCCCGCACTTCGGGCGTGCTGGCTGTGGTGATGCGCCCCAGGAGGTTCACGAACGGGTCGAGCGTGTCCTGCACCGCCACCAGCACCTGCTGCTCGGTGCGCACCGCCTGATCGGCCAACCGGTCGCGTTGCCGACGGGCCTTGTATTGCTCTAGCAGCGGCAGCCCCACCGCCACCGCGGTCAGCACCGCCCCGGCCGCCAGCCACGCGGCCTGCGCGCTGCCCTGCGCCGACTGGGCCATCGGGGCGCACAACCACGCGCTGACCGCCGCGACGACCGCCACGGTGATCGCCACCCGGGTCGGGAGGCGCAGCAGTACACGCATACCGCGCCACGCTAGCCGTCCGGCCGGACACCAGCCGTGACCGACGGGCCGGGCTGTTCCGGCCCGTTTCCGGGCCCGGGCGCGCTTGACATCAAGCTTAGTTGAGGTTCTACGGTCTGGCGCAGTGCACGGGACCGGACGGTGCCCGTCCTTCGAGATCGGAGATCACACCATGCACGCGATCCGGCTGCACTCCTTCGGGCCCGCTGACCAGCTGCGCCACGAGGAGCTCGACGACCCGAAGCCGGCCACCGGGCAGGTGCGCATCTCGGTTGCCGCCGCAGGTGTGCACCTCATCGACACGGTCATCCGCTCCGGAGTGTCGCACGGACCCTTCCCGCTGCCGGAACTGCCGGCGATCCCCGGCCGCGAGGTCGCCGGCGTCGTGGATGTGCTCGGCGCAGCGGTCGAGGAGAGCTGGCTGGGGCAGCGGGTGGTGGCCCACCTCGGTGCGGCCGGCAGCGGTTACGCTGAGCTGGCGGTGTGCGACGCGAGCGCCCTGCACGCGCTTCCGGACAGCCTCGCCGCCGACGCTGCGGTTGCGATGATCGGCACCGGGCGCACCACCATGGCGATCCTCGAGATCGCGCAGCTCACGAGCGCGGACGTGGTGCTGGTGACCGCGGCGGCGGGTGGCATCGGCAGCCTGCTCGTGCAGGCGGCCCGCAACGCAGGCGCCCTCGTCGTGGGCGTCGCGGGCGGCACCGCCAAGGTCGACCGTGTCCGGCGACTCGGCGCCACGGTCGCCGTCGACTACACCGCACCGGACTGGACCGCGACGGCCCGCGATGCGCTCGACGGCCGAGACGTCACGGTGACGCTGGACGGGGTGGGCGGCAGGCTCGGCCGCGGCGCGCTGGAGCTGCTCGGAGCCGGCGGTCGCCTGATCCTCTTCGGCTGGTCTTCGGGGGAGCCGACGCCGCTGTCCGCGACCGACCTCTTCGCGCACGGCATCACCGCCTCGGCCGCGATCGGCCCCACCCTGCTGCGCCGGCCCGGAGGCTTCCGCGACCTCGAGGAAGCAGCACTGGCTGCTGCCGCCGCCGGCCGGCTCATCCCGCTGGTCGGACAGCGCTTCCCGCTCGCGCAGGCCGCCGCCGCGCACACCGCGATCGAGACCCGCGCCACCGTGGGCAAGACGGTGCTGGTGCCCTGAGCTCCCATGCGGGGCTGCGCGGCTACTTGCTGAGCATGGCGTCACACCAGACCGCGACCTGGCGCTCGTCGCAGTCGGTGGCACCGGACACCCGGATGGTCATGCGCGATCCTCGCTGCCCGGCGGTGGACAGATCGACGCTGACAGGTTCTTGCGCTGCGAGGCCCACCTCGGACGAGTACCGGGTCTCGCCGTCGACGACGACCTCGAAGACCACGGGATCCTCGTCGGTCGACGTGTCGCCCTGGCCCACCATCGCGTCGAAGCGCTCGAACTGCCGGTCGAGCAGGTAGGTCACGTCGAACGAACTCTCGTGGCACCCCAGCACGAGCGAGACGGGGCGATGCCGCGTCACACCGTTCATCGACACCGGTGCGGTGCTGATCAGTTTCTCGCCGTCGATGGGCTCGAGGTCGGCGAGCATCACCGTGGGCTGCCCGCCGGCCGCGCCGGGCAGCACCCGTCCAGGCGGTGTCGGACCCGCCTGCGACGCCGCCTGCAGCGCCGATGCCACTACCGCGGCACCGCCACCGTCCGGCTCGTCCGACCCCGTGATCACGACCGCGGCGATCACGACCGCAGCGACGACACCGCCGAGGGTGGCGATCAGCGCAGCGACGACCGCAACGGTGGACGTGTGCTTGCTGCTGCTCATGGGGCTCCCAGCCGCCCGCTCGACGAGCGGTCTGCTCCTACATCGTCGGCGGCTGCGCGAACGTGACACGCCCGTGCTGCGTCGAGCGATCAGTTCCAGGCCGGAACCAGATCACCCGGACCGGGTCGACCTTCAGCCCGCCGAGCCCGGGGCTGCGAAGCGCGAGAGCCAGCCGCAGACGTCCTGCGCGGTGGCCTCGACGTCGCCGTCCGTGGTGTCCAACAGCGACACCGGAGGTGCAGGGTCGCGGCGTTCGCGCCGAGCCACTCGGCGTAGTCCAGCATCTCGGCGATGCGCGCTTCGTCCCACTCCCGCCAGGCGGGACGGGCCCGCAGTCGCCGGGCGAGCACGTCGGGACGGCACGTCAGCGCCAGGTAGTGCACGTCGCTGAACAGCGCGCGCTCGGGCAGCGGTTCGAGCTCGGGCGGGACCACGGTGCCGCACAGCAGCACCGGTCGCCCACCCTGCCCGATCATCGCGGCCAGCCGCAGCCACGTCGAGCGGAACAGCCGGTGCTCGTCGGTCGGATCGCGCAGCGGTGACAGCCACAACACGTCCTGCTCGAGCACGACCACGCGCTCGGACAACCGCGGAAGCAGCACCCGGGCCACGGTCGACTTCCCGGTGCCACTGGCTCCCGCGAGACAGAACAACGGCCGGCGGGCGAAGTCCTGCCGCCGGCCACACTCGCCACAGATCAGCGCTGCGTCAACCGCACCCGGTGGGTCCACCGTCGATCCGCAGCCGGCGCAGATCAGCACGTTCATCGAGGTGTCAGCCGAACAGGTCCCCGAGGAAGCTGCGACGGCCGCGACCACGGTGCCCGTAGGGACGGCATCAGTTGATCACCCACTCGCCCCGAGGACATCCTGACGCGATCACCGAACCGGCAGGGAGGTAGACGTGAAGCCGGCACCAGGGTCGTATCCGCAATGCCCGCAGGGTGCGGAGAGCGCCGGCTGCGGGGGCGTGGACCTGGGGGCCGCTGGCACCGTTGGGCCGGCCATCGCGGCGCGGGTCAGCTCGTCGTCGGGATCGGCGCCCAGCTCGGTCATCGACTGCGACCGCAGCGTGGCCAGCTGGGAGACCAGCCGTTCCGAGGCGCCGTCGGCCAGGGCGACCTGCAGCCCTTCGGTCAGCCACCGGACGGCTGTGGTGTGATCTCCGACGTCCGCGTACGCCAGCCCGGCATGGTTGTACAGCCATACGTTTCTCGGCGACTGCTCGCGCAGCGTCGCGTAGGTCGCCTCGGCCTGATCGCGCCGCCCGGCGAGCAGGTGCCATTCGGCGACGTCGGCGCGGGGGTGCGGCTGTGCCCACGCGCCGTGCTCGACACCGGCTTCGATGGCCTCGACCGCGCCGTCGTAGTCGCCCAGCCCGCCGAGTGCGCGGGCCAGCTCCGACCACAGCTCGGGTTGCGAGAACCCGTGCTGCGAACACGGGTGCGCGAGCGCCGCGCGCAGCGCGCCGACGTGCGCCGTCGGGTCCCGCTCGGTCTCGGACAGCTGCCGCTCGAGCGCGGCCATCTCGTCGGCGGACTGCCGTGCGGTGATCACAGCCACGCCGACGATTGTGCACCCACAGCGTTCGCCCTGCTCAGCTGTGGTGGTGGGTGCCACGTGAGCACCGGCAGGCCGAGGCGTAGGAGTCTGGTCACTCGGAGGGCGTGAACCGGAGGTCGTGGCCGTCGGCGTCTGCGGCGGCGAAAGACAGCAGCCTGGCGCCCTCCCGCAGCACGGCGGCGGTGTCCTTCTTGGACAGCCGGGTGTAGGGGTCGACGACCAGCGTGGCGGTGCCACGCTGCCGCGTGATCTTCCAGGTGCCGCGGAAGAAGCCGCCGACGAGCAGGCTGCCCGGCACCATGCCGTTACGGGTGGCGACACGCTTGCGGTGCTCGTCGCTGATGACGCGGCTGCGATCGGCGTGCGACAGCAGCACGTTGTCGAACTCGGGCAGGAAGCGCACAGGGGCAGGGGTAGCGGGGTCGGGACGGGGGGCGTCGGGCAGGTCGAGCAGCTCACGGCCCTGCTCGTCGCGGAAGCCGCGCAGCTGCGGCCGGAGCCGCTCGGCCACCTCGCGCAGCCGGGTCAGGCCCGACCAGGCCTGCACGTCCATGACCGAGGCGGGGCCGAACGCGGCCAGGTAACGCAGCATCACCGCGTCCGGCGAGGGGTCATCGTCCAGCGGGCGGCCCAGCCACGCCTCGGCCGTCGTGACGGTGAGCTGCCCGCCGGCGCCCCAGACGCCGCGCGGTGGCAGCTGCACCAGCGGCACCAGGCAGCGGACCGCCATCGACAAGGCGGTCGGGTCGCGGTCGGGCCATCGCCGGGCCAGGAGCTCACCGAGCTCGACACCGGCGCGTGGGCGTTGCTCGACCAGGTCCCGTCCGGTGGCCACCAGCTCGGCGGTGTCGATACCGGTCAGCTGCTTGCCGTGGGTGCTGTGAGCCAGGCTGCGCTGCAGTACGGGCTGCACCACCGGCCGCAGCGCCAGGCAGTCGTCGGCCGTGACCAGGTGGACGGTCCCCCGCATCAGGGCGATACGCGCAACCTGCCGACCCGTGATCAGCCCGGCGAGGTCGTCGGGGCGGAAGCCGGTCAACCGCGTCCAGAGGCCGAAGTAGGGCGGCGTGGGCGCCTGAGCCTGCATCCCGACCAGGTGCTCGATCACCTCGGGAACGGTCCACGAGCCGCGGCGCAGCAGCAGCTGGCGCTCGAGCATCGCACGGTTCAGCGCGCGCCGGCTGAGTACATCGCCGTGTCGTGAGGCCGCCATGGTCGTCAGGCTAATACCTGTTGCGGAATGATTCGTTCCGCGATTACTGGCACGCTTGCGGGATGCTGGAGACCTCGGCGCGGTTGCTGCGCCTGCTGTCGCTGCTGCAGATGCATCGGGACTGGTCCGGCCGCGAGCTCGCCGGCAGGCTCGACGTCAGCACCAGGACCGTCCGGCACGACGTGGAGCGGCTGCGCAGCCTCGGCTACCCCGTGCACGCGACACCCGGTGTCGCGGGTGGCTACCGGCTCGGCGCGGGCGCGGCGCTGCCGCCGCTGCTGCTCGACGACGACGAGGCCGTCGCGGTGGCCGTCGGGCTGCGCACCGCGGCCGGCGGCAGCGTGACCGGGATGGCGGAGACGTCGGTGCGCGCGCTGGCCAAGCTCGAGCAGGTACTGCCCTCGCGGCTGCGCCACCGGGTCGACGCCGTGGCCACCTACACCGTCCCGATCCCCGGCCCCGGCCCGACCGTGGCCGCGGACGTGCTCACCACCCTCGCCGGGGCCTGCCGCGACGGCGAGCGGCTGCGGTTCGACTACCGCGACCACGACGGGACGGCAAGCCTGCGCGACGTCGAGCCACACCGGCTGGTCTCGTGGGGCCGCCGCTGGTACCTCGTCGGGTGGGACACCGGGCGGGCGGACTGGCGCACCTTCCGGGTGGACCGCGTCGAGCCCCGCACGCCCACCGGCCCGCGGTTCGTGCCCCGCGACCCGCCCGAGGGCGACGTCGCGGCCTACGTCACGCGCGGCGTCACCGTCACCGTCTGGCGCCACCGCGCCCGGATCCGGCTACACGCTCCGGTGGAGGTGATCGCGGAGCGGTTGCCACCCGCGGCCGGGCTGCTGGAAGCTCTCGACGAGAACAGCTGCCTGCTCGATACCGGTGCCGACTCACTCGAGATGCTCGCCGGCTATCTGGGAATGCTCAGCGTCGACTTCGACGTGACGGAGCCTCCCGAGCTCGTCGAGCAGGTCCGCACCCTGGCCGACCGGTACCGGCGCGCCACACCGTGACGAGTCGGTACGTTACGGGCGCGCCGAGCCGACCCACCGCCGGCTCATCGGCGCACCGCGTAGAGATCGCGGAGCACACCCCTTTCGACCTCCATCTCCTCCAGCCGGTTCTTGACGAGGTCGCCGATGCTGACCAGGCCGCACAGCGTGCCGTGCTCGACAACGGGCAGGTGACGGTGACGTGACCTCGTCATCTCCTGCATCACGTGCACGACGCTGTCCTGCAGGGAACAGACCGGAAAGTCCTTCGACATCACATCTTCGACCTGCAGGTCCGGCAGCTGCGCGCCGTGTTTCGCGAGCGCGGTGACGATGTAGCGCTCGCTGATCACCCCTGCGACCCGTCGCTCGCTGTCGGCGCAGACGACCAGCGCCCCGAGCTGCGGGGGTCCCGCCAGCCTGCGCACCGCCTCGGCGACAGTCGCCCACGGCTCGATGGTCTCGACTGACCGGCCCTTCGACTTCAGGATTGCCTCGACCTTCATCCTCTGCCCTCCTCACGGTGCCGCTGCAGCCCGATGCTCCCCTCGAGCGGGCGCTGGCGGGTACCCGGAACCCGGATGCGTCAGCGGTGCGGGGGAGAGCTCGACGCCGGTGTAGGAGCCGAACGACGTCGGGCGCAGCTCGGTGATTCGGTCGGTGGCCACCCGACCAGCTTAGAGCCTCACACCGCGTGCGCGACCCGACGCAGCCCGAAAGTGCGCTGCCCCCGAGCCTGACGAAAGCCGCATTCGGCGTGCGAGGCTGCCGGCGCGTACGAGTCGATGCACAGGAGGCACCGATCAGGCGTGGTAGCGGGTGCCGCGTGCGTGGCCGGTGCGCTGGGCGAGGCCGGCGGCGACGAGCTCGCGCAGCCCCGCGCGCACGTCCGGGACCGGACGGCCGAGCGTGTCGCTGAGCTGCTGGGTGCTGGCCGTCCCCGCGGTGCGCAGCGCGTCGAGTAGCGGATCGTCGTCGTCCGAGGCGGTGGCGAGCTGCCAGGCGCGCTCCGCAGCCCACCGCACCGCGTCGGCCAGCGCCTCCTCACCGACCGGGTCGCACGAGGGCGGCGGGCCGAGGCGGCGCAGCACCGCGGTGGGGTCCGGCGAGGGGTGCGGGTGCAGGGCGATCGCCGCGAGATCGGAGCGGGCGTCGAACAGCGCCGCGGCGTTCAGCGCTGACAGCGCGACGTCCCCGGTGGCGTCGTCGCCGGCATCGGCGTCCGACGGCTCGGCCCCGGTCCGGGCCGTGCGCAGCGCCGCGAGCAATGTCGTGCGGTCACGTCCACGCAGCGTCGGGAGCAGGAACGGGTCGGCGTCGAAGGTCTGCGCCAGCACGTAGTGCACGGCGGCGACGTGCTTGCACGGGTTGGCGGCATCGGGGCAGGAGCAACGGGTGGACAGCTCCCCGGGGTGCGGGAACAGCGACAGGCCCACGCCGCCGAGTACCTCGTCGACGTCGGTGGGCATCTGGCCGTCGAGCAGCGCGGCGGCGTGGCGCAGCTGCCTGGCCAGCGCAGCGGTGGCCCGCTGCCAGTCGGCTTCGGTGAACACCGGAAGGCCGAGACTGACCCGGTAGGGCCGGGGTCTGCTGCCGTCCACCCGGGCGGTGACCTTGCCGGGCGCGACGGTCAGGTCGTGCACCGAGCCGCGACGGGCGTAGGTGCGGCCGCGCGGCAGCCGGTTCGCGTACGCCGCGCCGAGCGCCTCGAGGGCGGCGATCCAGCGCTGCCCCCACCAGGTGAGCCCGAACTTCGTCGCCATCACGCCACCTCATCCGTGTCTACGGGATCGGCGGCCGACAGCGTGACCAGCGAGCGCAGGTCGTCGTCGGACAGCTCGGTCAACCAGGTCTCACCGCTGCCGACGACCGAGTCCGCCAGCGACCGCTTGTCCTCCAGCAGGTCGGCGATGCGCTCCTCCAGCGTGCCGGCCGTCACGAGCTTGTGGACGTTGACGGTGCGGGTCTGGCCGATGCGGTAGGCGCGGTCGGTGGCCTGGTCCTCCACCGCGGGGTTCCACCACCGGTCGTAGTGCAGTACGTGGGTGGCGCGGGTGAGGTTGAGCCCGGTGCCGCCGGCCTTGAGCGACACGAGCAGCACCGGCGGCGCAGCATCGTCGTCCTGGAACGCCGAGACCATCTTCTCCCGGGCGCGGCGATCCACCCCGCCGTGCAGGAACGGGACGGCGGGCAGTCGCAGCCCGGCGGCCAGGTGCTTGCCGAGCAGCTCGCCCATGGCCGTGTACTGGGTGAACACCAGCGCCCGCTCGCCGCCGGCGGTGATCTCGGTGAGCAGCTCGGTGGCGCGGGCCAGCTTGCCGGAGCGCCCGCGCAGCGGGCCGGGCTCGCCGAGGTATTGGGCCGGGTGGTTGCAGATCTGCTTCAGGGCGGTGAGCAGCTTGAGCACGCGACCGCGGCGCTCGATGCCCTCGCCGAGGTCGGCGTCGTCGAGCAGCGCGGTGACGGCTGCTTGGTAGAGCGTGGCCTGCTCGCGGGTCAGCGCGCAGGAGTTGAGGGTCTCGACCTTCGGGGGCAGGTCGGCGGCCACACCCGGGTCGGTCTTGAGCCGCCGCAGCATGAACGGGGCGACGATCTGGCGCAGCCGCGCAGCGGCTTCCGGGTCGCGCCAGCGCTCGACGGGCACGGCGTAGCGCTCCCGGAACCGCGCGAACGGCCCGAGCAGGCCGGGGTTGGTGAACTCCAGGATCGACCACAGCTCGGACAGGCGGTTCTCCATCGGGGTGCCGGTCAAGGCGATCCGCGCCCTGGCCGGCAGCGCGCGGGCCTGCCGGGCGGTCTGCGCGGCCTGGTTCTTGATCTGCTGCGCCTCGTCGAGCACCACCACGTCCCAGTCCACCGTGGACAGCAGCGCCGCGTCGCGGCGCAACAGCCCGTAGCTGGTGATGACGACCGCGCCCGGCTTGAAGTCCTCGGGTTCGGCCGCGCGCTGGGTGCCGTGGTGGCGGATCACCGGCAGCTCGGGGGCGAAGCGGGCCAGCTCCCGTTCCCAGTTGCCGACCACCGAGGTCGGGCAGACCACCAGTTGCGGCGCCTCGGCGCCGCGGCCGGCCAGCAGCGAGATCGTCTGCAGCGTCTTGCCCAGGCCCATATCGTCGGCCAGCAGCGCACCGAGCCCGAGATCGCTCATCAGCTGCAGCCAGGCGACGCCGCGCAGCTGGTAGTCGCGCAGCGTGGCGTCGATGCCGTCGAGACGGGGTTCGCGGTCCGTGCCGGCTGCCCGCAGCCGCTCGACCAGCGTGGCCAGCGCCCCGTCGGCGATCACCTCGACGTCGCCCAGCGCGGCCGTCTCGTGCTGGCCTGCCAGGGCCACCGACAGCGCCTCGATCCCGGACAGCGTCCCGGTGGTTCCGGTGGCCTTCGCCAGCGCCGGCATCGCGTCGGCGTCGACCCGCACCCACTGGCCCTTCCACCGCACCAGTGGCTGCTTGAGCGCGACGATCTCGGCGAACTCCTCCTCGGTGAGGGTGTCGGCGCCGATCGCGGCCTCCCACCGGAACCCGGCCAGCTGCTCCTTGCCGAGCCCGCCATCGGTGATGCCCGCGCCGGGGTCGGTGATGTCGGCGCCCACCCGCAGCCGCGCCCGCAGCCGTCGCGCGCCTTGCGCGGTGAGCTCGGCGGGCAGCAGGACGCCCAGGCCGGACGCAGCCAGCGCCTGTGCGCCGTCGCCGAGGAAGTCCGCGGCGTGGCGTGGCTCGAGCTCCAGACCCACCGGCCGCTGCTCGGACAGGCTGGCGTCGACGGGGCCGAACAGCCGCGCCGCCTCGGCCAGGCCCCGCACCAGTGACTCCTGCGGGTCACCGACGCTGCGGCCGAGCACTCGCAGGCTCGCCGCTCCGGTGTCCCACACCTGCTCGGCGGGGACGAGCAGGCTCGGATCGTCGGCGGCCTGCAGGTGATAGGCCAGCGGCCACGGGGCGCCGGCGTCCTCGGCGCTCTCGGCGTGCGGGGTGTGCAGCTGCAGGCACAGCCGGGCCTCGGCGTGCCCGTCGCGGCGCAGCACCGGGGCCGACCAGCGGGCGACCTCCTCGACGATGCCGTCCTCGGACAGCTCGACGGTCGGGTCGTCGGCGGCCAGCGCGGCAAGCCACCGGTACCCCCAGGTGGCGGTACGGGCGCCGGTGACGCCGGTGCGGGCGCAGCCGTCGGCGACCGCGTCGCAGAACGCGGTGAGCAGCTCGCCGGGCGGCCACACCGCGTCGTCGGTGTCCTCACGGCGCAGCGCGTGCGCGGCCGGGGGCAGCGCCTCGGCGAGCGCGGCCAGCCGGCCGTCGTCGGCCGGGGCGATGCGCCAGTAGGCGATGCCCAGGCCGGGGCCGGCGGGCCGCACGGCGGGCGCGAGGTGTCCGCCCGCGACCAGTTCGAGGGCGAGCTTGGCGGCCACGCTCCAGGCGAGCAGCGACTCACCGGGCCGCTGCCAGCCCGGCCAGTCCTGCGGCGGCGGAAGCGCCGCCAGCGCGCGGGCCGCTGACCGGACGGGCACCACCCTGGCGGGCGCGTCGGTCGCGACGACGCGGCGGGCGCGGGCGCTGCGCGGCAGCACCGTCGGCAGGTCCGCGGGCTCTCCCGGGGGCAGGCCCAGCGCTTCGGCTGCAGCGGCCGGGTCGTCGGTGCCCCACAGCGCGACGTGCCCGTCCGAGGGGACCCGGCCGCCGGGCCAGTACGTCGCCTGCAGCCGATCGGGAAGGAGCATGGGCAGGCCCTCCGGATCGCGATCGGCGGGGTCGGGCTGGTCGGGCTGGTCGGGCTGGGTCAGGCGGCAACCTACCGTGGCCGTCGATCCGGTCCTCAGCGGGACTGCAGCGCGTCGAGCGCGATGGCCTGCGCGAGCACCAGCCGTCGGTCGATGCCGGGGTGCTCGGCGGTGACCACGTACCGGTCCTTGATCCCGATCTTCTTCTCTACCGTGACCACCCGCTGACCGTCGAGGTTGAAGTCGAAGTGGTACGGGATCGGGAATGGGAAGTCGGCGACGAGCTCCCAGGCGCGGCGGGCAAGGGCGATCCCCAGGCTGCGCTCGGACCCGGTCGCGGTGCCCAGGTCGGGCTGCTCCAGGTGCCAGGTCGACCTGGCCAGGGACTTGGCGAAGTCCTTGCGGAACAGTCCGATCGGGGTGCCGTCGGACGCGGTGACGTCGTAGGTCGCCCCGACGTCGAGGATCTGCCGGGCCCGGAAGCCGGCGAGCACCTGCTGCCTGTCCTGATCGGCGTAGAGCGTCACCTGCTCTTTGAACGCGGCGCGCTTCTGCTCCACGAACGCGACGAGCTCGTCGCCGTCGCCGGCGCGCACCTCGTACCGGTTGATCATCAAGGTGATCCGCTGGGTCACCTGGAACCGGCTGTGGTGCTGCAATGTCGCCAGGTCCATCTACCTGCTCCCCTCCCGACATCAAGCTGTCACACCGAAAGGTGGGGACGACGGCTGCAGGCTAGCTTGCTAGCAGCGGTCGGGCCGACGCCCGCCCACGCGCGCCATCCATGGTCACGCGCCCGTTACATCACGCGCGCGAGCACGACAACACGCGCGAGGTCGCGAGGGGCGTCACCGGCCGCGATGCAGGCGAGCGGCGACAGCCGGCGCACGCGGCAGCCCTTGGGTTCACGGCGTGCCGTGTCGGGCGGAGCCAAGCTCCGTTGGCCGTGCCCTACGCTCACCCGGGTGGACGAGCCGGCCGAGCAGTCCGACGCCCTGCGGCGGTTGCGCGCGTTCACCGAGTGGGCGGGTGACGGGCGCAAACTGACCCAGACCGGCCGGATCAGGCTCACCGATGCCCGAACGCTGGTCCCGCTGCTCGACACCGGGGACACGATCGACCCGGTGATCGGCGACCGGAGGTTCAAGACCCAGAGCACGCAGGAGTTGCCGGGACTGAACTTGATCGTCGACTGGGCGCGGGCCATCCGGCTGGTGCGGGTGGTGAAGGGACGCATCGCGGCGGTGCAGAAGAACCGGGCGCTGCTGCGGCGACCACTCGAGCTGTGGGACCGCGCATTCGAGGTGTTCGGATCCCTCGGCGAGACGATCTGCTACGGCGACACGCCGCTCAGCGTGGAGTTCGAGCCCGCGATGGACGCGCTGCTGTCGTCACTCTACGGCGGCCCGCTGCGCATCGACGAGGCCTGCGCCGTGACCTGGGAGGCCGCCACCCTGCCGTACGCGATCGAGCGGGCGCCCGTTGCGCATTAGGACGCTTGGGAACGGAGCAACGACGCGGACACGGTGCACGCGCTGCGCGCGCTGGCGCTGCTCGGGGCGGTGGAGCTGACCGGGACCGAGCCGGACAGCGTCGCCCGGCTGACCGAGCTGGGAGTGCGAGGCGTGCGCACCCGGCTCGGTGAGGCGAGACCCGGCGACGCTGTCTACCAGATCACGGTCACGCTGCTCGACGTCGCGAGCCCGCCGGTGTGGCGCCGGCTCGCGGTGTCCGCGGGGATCACGCTGAACCGGCTGCACTCGATCATTCAGGCCGCGATGGGCTGGGAGGACTACCACCTGCACGTGTTCGAGGCGGGCGGACAGCGATTCGGCGTCGCCGATCCGGAGCTGGAGTTCTCGGACGAGCGGCAGTGCAGGCTCGCCGATCTGGTGACCGGCGAGGGCACGAAGATCGAGTACACCTACGACTTCGGCGACAGCTGGGACCACGAGATCCTCGTCGAACGGACTCTGACGGCGGGCGACGGAGACCGGTACCCGACCTGCCTCGCTGGGGCGGGCGCCTGCCCGCCGGAGGACTGCGGCGGGACGGGTGGCTACGAGCGGCTGCGCGAGATCCTCGCCGATCCACGCGATTCCGAACACGAACACATGTTGGACTGGCTCGGGGATCGACGGCCCGGCGGAGCTCGACCCCGCCGGCTTCGATCTCACCGCCACCGACGGGGCGGTGCGCCGGATCGGCCGGTGAGGCGCACCGGCGGTGCACACTTCGGGATGTGACCCGTTGGGTGTTGCACGTCGACCTCGACCAGTTCATCGCGGCGGTCGAGGTGCTGCGCCGCCCGGAGCTGGCCGGTCGGGCGGTGATCGTCGGCGGTGCCGGTGACCCGACCCAGCGCGCGGTCGTGGCCACCGCGTCATACGAGGCCCGGGAGTACGGCGTGGCGTCCGGGATGCCGATGCGCACCGCGGCCAAGCGCTGCCCGGATGCGGTGTTCCTGCCCAGTGACCACACCGCCTACGAGGAGGTCTCGGCGCAGGTGATGGCCGCGCTGCGCGGGCTCGACGTGGTGGTCGAGGTGCTCGGCTGGGACGAGGCGTTCCTCGGCGTCGAGTCCGACGACCCCGATCGCCCCGGACTCGACGACCCCGAGGCGCTGGCGCGCCGGGTGCAGGCCGCCGTGCTGGCGGCGACGCGGCTGTCGTGTTCCGTGGGCATCGGGGACAACAAGCTGCGCGCCAAGCTGGCCACCGGCTTCGCCAAGCCTGCCGGCGTCTTCCGGCTCACCGTGGCCAACTGGTTCGCGGTGATGGGCGAGCGGCCGACCGACGCGCTGTGGGGCATCGGCCGCAAGACGGCCCGCAAGCTGGCCGAGCTGGGGCTGCACACGGTGCGCGAGCTGGCCACCGCGGACCCGGCCGAACTCGGGCAACGGCTCGGTCCGGCGATGGGCCCGTGGTACGTGCAGCTCGCGCGCGGCCTGGACCGCTCACCGGTCGTCGGCACACCCTACGTGCCGCGGTCGCGCAGCCGCGAGATCACGTTCCAGGCCGATCTCACCGACTGGGCGCAGGTGCGTGCCGAGGTCGCTGTGCTGGCACGGCGGGTGGCCGCCGATGTGCGCGACGACGGTCGACCGGTGGCGCGGGTAGCAGTCAAGGTGCGGTTCGCGCCGTTCTGGACGCACACCCGCAGCCGCACGCTGGACGCGCCGACGACCGATGAGGCCGCTCTGGAAGCCGCCGCGCTGGAGGTGCTGGAGCGCTTCGAGCACGACCGGTCCATCCGGCTGCTCGGCGTCCGCGGCGAGTTCGCCGACGGGTGACGGTCTGTGGCGGCGTCGTTGCCGGAGCATGACGAGGCAGGGGTCAGCGGCGCGCGGGGTTTGTCGACGTCGCGTGCGTCGCGACGCGCGCGAAGCCACAACTCGCGCGCGTTTCGGGGTGCGACGTCGGCTCGGGGTGCGGTGATGCCCACGTGCCGTGCTCGTTGCCGGCCTCGATGGCATCGATGGCGTCGTCGTAGTCGCTCAGCGCGCCGAGTGCTCGGGAGAGCCTCGCCCACAGCTCGGGGTAGCGGGAAACCCCGTGCTGCGAGCACGGGAGCGCGAGAGCCGCGCGCAGCGCCTCGACGTGCGCTGCCGGGTCGTGCTCGGTCTCCGACAGCCGCCGCTGCAGCGCAGCGATCTCGGCTGCGGACTGCCGGGTGGTGATCACAGCCGCGTCATCGATTGTGCACGGACCGGGCAAGCTCGGCGTGGTGACGCCGACGCGCGCGTAGCGTGGGTGACGTCCCGAGCGTTGGAGGGCAGCCGTGGACGTGGTGCTCACCGTCGTCGTCGCCGTCCTGGCCGTGGTCGCCCTGGTGGCAGCGGCCGGAGTTCGATTCGTGCTGCAGTACCAGCGAGGCGTGGTGCTGCGCTTCGGGCGGTTGCTGCCGAAGGTCCGGGACCCGGGTCTGCAGCTGATCATCCCGCTCGTCGACCAGATGACCAAGGTGTTGGTGCAGACGGTCGTCCTGGACGTGCCGTCCCAGGGGGCGATCACCCGGGACAACGTCACGATCAGCGTCGACGCGGTCGTCTACTTCCGGGTCAAGGACCCCGTCAAGGCCGTCGTGAACGTGCAGGACTACGTGCACGCCGTCTCCCAGGTCGCGCAGACGTCACTGCGGTCGGTGATCGGACGCGCCGACCTCGACACGGTCCTGTCCGACCGGGAGAAGGTCAACGCCGAGTTGCGCGCCGTCATCGACAACCCGACGGAGGACTGGGGCGTCGCCGTCGACCGGGTCGAGGTTAAGGACGTCTCGCTGCCCGAGGCGATGCGCCGCTCGATGTCCCGGCAGGCGGAGGCCGAGCGGGACCGGCGCGCCCGGATCATCAACGCCGACGGCGAGTACCAGGCGTCCGCCCGGCTGGCCGACGCCGCCCGGATGATGGGCGAGACGCCGGGCGCGCTGCAGCTGCGGCTGCTGCAGACACTGTCCAGCGTGGCGGCGGAACGGAACAACACGCTCGTGATGCCGTTCCCGGTCGAGCTGCTCCGCTTCGCCGACAGCGCCGCCGGCTCCGGCGTCGCCGGGCCGCCTGCCGCGCGCTCGGAGCAAGCGGAGCAGCCGGAGGAGCGGCCCGATCCGGAGGCACTACCCGCGGCCCCCGCGGCAGAGCGCGAACCGGAGGTGCGGTCCGAGGGCGAGCGCGAGGACTGACACCCCCGGCTACCAGAGGTCCTCGGGAAGATCGGTGGTCAGGTTGTCGAGCTCGCCGTAGGTCCGCGCGGCGTACGCAGCCCGGGTGCGCTCGTCGAACTCCGTCAGTGTCAGGCGCCCCTCGTCGAGTGCCCGCCGCAGCCGGTCGGCGATCCGCTCCCGATCGGCGTCGGACGCACGGTGCTCACGCTGCATCGGCCCTCCCGCTGCGAGGGTAGTGGCCAGCGCTCCGCCATGGTCCGGGATCGCGGTGGCCCGGCCCCGGTCAGTCGAGCGTCGCGCGCAGCGCCGTCGCGAAGGCTTCCGGGTCGCCGTGCTGGCCGTACTCCCCGCCGAGGAAGCCGCCGTGGTCGCTGGGGTACTCGGTGACCGGCAGCCCGAGCTGCCCAGCCACGGACCTGGCGCCGCGGGCGGCGAGCTGCTGGCCCGACTCCACGCCCGCTGCCAGCACCAGGCGGGGCCCGAGGGCGGTCAGGGCGCCGAAGTCGGGGCGGTAGGCGTTGCACGCGGGCATGTTGCGCATCAGCGGGTCCGTGCGGGAGCCGTCGTCTCCGGTCGGCAGGCCGAACGCGGCCGGGTCCGGCGCGGGCTGGTCGAGGTAGTCCTCGGGCAGCGGGCCGTCGACCATGATCAGCGTGATGAACTTCGCCATCGCCGGGCCGAGACCGGAGCTCGCATACGTCGCCCGCATGTCGCGGACGGCCGCCAGGACCACCTCCCGGTCGGGCAGCAGGACGGCCGTCGGCGGCTCGTGCGCCACCACCCGGCGCAGATCACCGGGCCACACCGCCGCCAGCGCGAGGGCGTTGACGGCGCCGCCGCTGGAGGCGAACAGGTCCACGGGTCCGCAGTCGAGCTCCCGGATCAGCCGGTGGAGATCCTCGGCGTGCTGCTCGGGCACGAGGTCGGTGGTGTCGGTCGGGTTGCGGCCCGCACCGCGGGGGTCGTAGGTCACGACGGGACGGTCGGTGAAGTGGCTCGCCAGGGTCCCGAACCCGACCGCGTCCATGGGCGACCCGATCATCAGCAGCGCGGGCCGCTGCGCCGTGGCGTCGCCGAGGTCCCCGCGCACGTCGTAGGTCACTGCGGCGGTGCCGCTGCCCATCGTGTGGGTCTGCGCCGTGATCGACTCTGTCATGGTGGGTCCTTTCGCTCGGCGGGCACGGAGGGTACGGCTGCCCCAGGTTCGGGTAGACACGAGTTCAGACCGATGGTGCCGCGAGAACTCATCGGCCACGACCTCGCGAGACCCGCACGCACCTCGGAGACCGGCGGTCGAGCCGCCGGGCGGTGACGCTGCCGGACCCGACGGTCAGGGCCACCGAGCGATCGTCAGGGGCGTTTCCGGGGTGATCCCTGACGCTCCACCACGAGCGTGCACCGCATGCTCGGTCCGTGACAGCGGCAACGGCGACGCGGCCGGGGACGGCGGCGTCGACGAAGCGCTGGCGCACGGTGCTGGTCTGGCTGCACGTCCTGACGTCGTTCGTGTGGATGTCGCAGGCGTTGGCCCTGTCGACGGTGGTCGGGGCCGCGGTCGTCACGGCCGACGCCGATTTCCGGGTCGCCGCTATGGACGTCGCGGTGTTGCTCGACAACCACCTGCTGGCCCCGTTCGGAAACGCCTCGGCGTTCACCGGATTCGTGCTCGCGGCGGCGACCCCCTGGGGGTTCTTCCGGCACCGGTGGGTACTGACCAAGTTCGTCATCACGGTCGTCCAGCTCAACGTCGGCATCTTCGTGCTGTCGTCCGGACTGCACCGTGCCCAGCAGGTCGCGGCCGCCGGCCAACCCATCGGCTGGTGGCCGAGCGTCGCCGGTGGAGCTCTCATGGCATCCGCCATCGCGTTCCAGGGCTGGCTGTCGCTGGCGAAGCCGTGGGGCAAGACCCAGTGGGCGGCGACGCGCGGACCGAAGAAGCTGCCCACCGCCACGACGGTGGTGTTCGTCTCCTCCGTCGCGGCCGTCGCTGTCGACCTGGTTCTCAGTCAGCTGGCCGGATTCCCGTTCCCGCTCGTCGAACTCGTCGTCCTGATCTGGGTCCTGACACGCCGCGCTCTCACCTTGCGCAGGGCGACGAGTGGTCGGAGCCGAGAACTCGCGGCACCGACCGCGATGTCATGACTCCGGCGACACAACCGCGATAGCGTCCAGGCCCTCTTCGCACAGGCCACACGCTCGCCCACGACACGCACGGCGACGGCCGGCACGCTGGCCTCGTGGCTCGGGAACTGACCGACGCCGGGATCTGTCCCCCTCAGCGCAGGCCGGCCTTGTCGAGCTCGGCGAGCAGCCGCGTCTTGCGGCGGTGCCGTTCGCGCAGCTGATCGAGGTAGTCCCGGAACTCCTGCGGCGTGCCGCACCGGGAGTGCAGGTCGCGCAGCACGCGGACGCTGTCGGCCGCGGCGCGGTAGGCGTTGGCCTTCTTGTGGTCGATCTGCTCCTCGACGGCGTGGCGGTAGACCGGGATGGTGTCGCCGGGGTGGGTCGCAGCCCGGCGCGGCGCGGCGGTGAGCCAGGTCGACGAGGCGCAGTCGTGGTCGTGCAGCGCCTGCCACGCACCGTCGACGTCGTCCTCGTCGAGCAGGGCGTGGACCAGCTGATCCGCCGCGCCGGGTCGGGCGGACGCAGCCTCCCGGAACGTCTGCAGCGCCCCGGCGTGCAGCTCGTCCCACTGTCCCAAACGGGTCGCCACGTCACGCAGCTTGCCGTAGCTCTCCCGCGTCGGTGCGGCCTCGAACCAGGTACGGCGCAGCGACAGTGCCTCGGCATCACGTGCCAGCTCGATATGCCCCGACCAGGAAGTCGGCCAGCGGGGCGCTGCGCCACGCGAGCCCGTCGGCCTCCAGGCCCTCCCGCGCACGGGCGGTGGCGTCCTCGGGGCGGTCGGCCTCCCACAGCACCGTGGCGATGCGGTGGCTGACGTCGCCGCGGGGCAGCTGCTCGGCCAGGATCGCGACCCGGGCGTCGACGTCGCCGTCGATCTCGGCGAGCTGCTCGCGCAGCCGGCGCAGGCCGATCTGGCGCATCCACTGCTCGGTGGGTATCTCGGTGGGGTCGGCCCGCTGCGGCGCCTGCGCCCAGAGCCGCTCGACGTGCGCGCGCACGGCTTCGACACCGGTGACGCCGAGAGCGTATGCGAAGCACCGCAGATCCACTTCCGGCCAACCCGGGCCATTGAGGTCCAGGTCCAGCAGCCAGCCCGCGAGCTCCTCCGGGTCCGGCGGAGCCTCGACACAAGCCTGCGCGTACACATCCATCGCACGGTGGCAGGCGTCGCCGACCACACCGGAGGAGTCGTCCATGTGTTCCAACGCGCTCGTGATCCGCTCGACGGCCCGGCGGGCCAGCGGTCCGGCTTCGCGGGCGTGGCCCGTCGTGGCGAGCTCGGACAGTGTGTCCAGGATCGAGTCCGCCTTGTGGGCGTAGTCGAAGCTGCCGTGGTAGCCGACGAAGTCGCCGGTACGCAGGCTGCTGTCGAGCTGACGGCGAATCCTGGCGACATCGGGCATCTCGGCGCCCTCCCGTGCACAGTGGAGCACCAGCTCGCGGTACAGCGTGGGGTCGCGTTCGGCATGCCGGTACAGCAGCTCGGCCAGCGTGTCGACGTCGAGCGAGCGCAGGTAGCCGCGCAGGTCGGGCGCCGCGTCGTCCGGCTCGTCACCGCGTTCGAGGAGCACGAGGCTGACCGCGACGCAGTGCTTGCAGAACGCACCGTCGACACCGTACGGGCAGGTGCACTGTCCGGTGAGCCTTCCCCGCGAGCGGCTCAGCCGGACCGTGTACGGCTCGGTGCCGTGCACCGTGGCGACAACACCGTCCGTAAGGTCCTCGACACCTTCCACCGACGGCACGTACCCCTCGCCACGTCGGAACGACACCTCGCCCGCCGTCCGCCGCAGATCATTCCTGTCGAACCACGCCACGGGCAGGATTGAACCGTCCCGCACCGGAGCGCTTCGAGCTGGGTGCCGGTCATGTACCGGCTGTCCCGCGCCGGGCTGCTCGATGCAGCGCACATCCTGGCCGACTGTGGCTGTAGTCGCAGCGCGGTGGCGCCATCGACCGGCAGTCGAAGGTAGGTCAACGTTCGACCCGCCTCGACTCGACGACGATCGGCGCGGGTCGACCGCGATCGACCGCGGGGAAGGTCGACTTGGCGTAGACCGCGATGCTTCGGCAGCCCACGCCGTCCACGGTGGCGCCGATGACCCCACCGACGGCTGGGACGAGCTTCGCCAGGTTGATCACGCCTCGTTGACCGAACTTCGTGACCAGCCGGAACCCGACCTTCTTGTTGATCTCGACCAGAACCCTGCCGGGCAGTCTCCGCAGCGCCGCCATGGTCGACTTGGTACCGATCTGAACCCCGGCGTTCTTCAGCACCTCCGTGCCGGCGCTGCCGAGCAGGCACAACATGATCGCGCTGCGGACTTCCTCCGAGTGCACGTCATAGCCGCGCAGGTGAGCGATCGCCGCGCACATCCGGGTCGCGATGAGGTACAGCCCACCGACACCGGCGGGCACGCTGACCGGCAGTGTGAGGAAACCGCCGAGGCTCGTGACGAACCCGGACCCCGCCGCCAGCCGCACGTGTGTCCGGATCAACCGCTCGATCGCCTGCTCCACATCCTCGGCGTCGCCGACGAGCTCCTCGGCGATCTGTTCGGCTCCGGCGAACGGACCCACGCCGGCAATCGCGCGTTCGAGCAGCTCCGTGACCAACCACTCCGCACGTTCGGGGACGGCCTTCCCGCCGGTCGACGCTTCCGGCTCTGCCATGCGCCCTCCTCCTGACTCACAGTGCCACTGATACTTGAGTCGGGCCCACCGCGCTGTGTGATACTTTCCGCTTTCTCAGTATCACACTGCTGCTGGACGGTGGAGGTGGCCAGCGATGCGCCGCGCCGATTTCGCAGCACCTCAGTGCGCCCACCTGGTGCGCACGGTGGGCGGCGGCGTTGCGTTCCTGCCGCCTCCGCTCCCGCCTGGGATCAGCTACGCCGGTGCCCTCGTCCGGCTCCTGTCGGCGGCCGAGCGGGCCCTCGGGGAGCTGGCCGGAGTCGGGGACGCGCTGCCGAGCCCTCACCTGTTCACCCGTGCGCTCGTCCGTCGCGAGGCCGTGCTGTCCAGCCGGATCGAAGGTACCCAGGCGACGCTGTCCGAGCTCGTGCTGTTCGAGATCGAGCGACCGGGCGCGCACTCGGGCGACGTTCAGGAAGTCGCCAACTACGTCACCGCGATGGAGTACCTGCTCGGGCCGGGACGGGACGCGCCGACCGGGCTGTGGCTACTGCGCGAGGCGCACCACATCCTGCTCACCGGCGTACGGGGCGAGACCGTGAGGCCGGTACAGTTCCGGACCTCGCAGAACTGGCTGGGATCCACCGCCGGGGACATCGAGGAAGCCTCCTACGTCCCGCCGCCTCCCGAGCTGGTGCGCGACTGCCTGGACGCCTTCGAGCACTCACTGCAGCGACGACACGACCTGCCGCCGCTCCTCGAGATCGCCTGCCTGCACTACCAGTTCGAAGCCATCCACCCCTTCCACGACGGCAACGGGCGGGTCGGCCGCCTCCTCGTCGCACTGCTGCTCGTCGAGTGGGGCCTGCTCCCCGGTCCCATCCTCGACTTCTCCGAGTACATCGAGCGCCACCGCCAGGAGTACTACGACCGGCTGCTCGCTGTCTCCACCACCGGCGACTGGGCCGGGTGGCTCACCTTCTTCCTCGAGGCCGTCGGAACCCAGGCACGGGACGTGCTGCGCCGAGCGCGGGCGTTGCGGGAGCTGCGCGACGACTACCGGTCCCGGGTGACGGGCGTTCGGTCGTCGAGCCTGCTACCCCGGCTGGTGGATGCCCTGTTCGAGACGCCGGCGCTCACGATCAACTCGGCGCGCGACGTCCTCAGTGTCACGCACCGCGCGGCCACGCTCAATATCGAGAAGCTCGTCGAGATCGGACTGCTGGTGGAGGTGGCACCCACCGGCAGGCAACGCCGCTTCCTCGCCGACGGGGTCGTCAGGGTGGTCAACGGTGAGGCGGGCTCACCGAAGCGCGTGGCACACCCGACGCTGCATGCACCCGGAACCACCACTTCGTGAGCGGTCACGGCGGTGACCATCGCAACGCCGAGCACGTGCAGCGAGATGCCGAGCCGCCACTCCGCCACCGCCTGAGACCTGCACGCCGAGCAGTAGCTGATCAGGGGAGCAGGACGGCTTCGCTCCAAACCGCCACTTGCTCCTCGTCGCAGTTCTTGTGGCCCGATACTTGGATCGTCATTCGAAAGCCCTGCTGAGGCGCAGCCGCGAGATCGATGCCCACGGGAAGCTCCTCCCCGATCCCGACCTCGGACGAGAACAGGGCGACGTCGTCCGCGAACACCTCGAACAGCACCGGGTCTTCCTCCGTCGAACCGTCGCTCTGGCCGACGACGGCCTCGAATCGAGAGTACTGGCGGCCGAGCTGGTAGGTGACTGCCTGCGGGCTCTCGTAACACCCGAGTTCGAACGCAACGGGTCTGCTGCGCTCGACGCCGTTCACGGTGCGTGGTGATGTGTCGATCAGTGCTTTACCATCGACCGGGTCGAGATCAACCAGCGGCTGGCCAGACGGAGGACGCTGGGTTGTCGTTGAGTTTCCGGTCTCGGGAGGCGGCTGCCCGGGACCGACACTGCCGCTGTCACCACCGTAGGTGGTGATCATCGCGGCGCCGAGCGTGGCCAGCGCCGCGATGATCGCAATCGCGAGCGCTACCGCCGTCCCATGTCCCCTCGCCACTCCGAACCTCCGCATCGTCGCGCGAACAACTCACGGTCCTCATCGCTCGCTCGAGTCGGAATGTGACGTGCCACAGCGCCGGAGACGTCGGCGTGAACTAGCACATGCCCAGCCAGTCAGTGCGTTCTACGGCTGCGGACCCAACCGAGCGCGCGCAGACTCGCAGCCGGGAGCGAGTGCTCGATCAGGGCTGCCAGCTCACGGCGCCCCCGGCGCGGCACGGTTACAAGGTCGTGAGGGTTGATGTCGTCGGGCAGCGGCATGTCGGCGACCACGTCGAGAACGGTGAACGGCTGCGATAGCCAGCGGGCGATCGCTCGGAGATCGCCTCCCTTCTCCTCATCGAGCGCGATCTCGGGCAGCGTTCGCCGGTAATGCGTCGGGTCGTTGCCCAGAGCGTGGTGCATCCGGGAACGGCGGATCAGGCAAGGAAACAGAACCCGCAGTGATAAGACGTGCTGCCCCGGCGCGCCGAGAGCGGATGCGCACAGCTCACCGTGTGCGCGAGATCGGCACCCGACAGGCCCGCGCGCTCGCCCGCCGTGCAGACCTCACCCTTGGTGTAACCGGCGAGCGGGTTGGACACAGTCACGGCTCCGCCGATCTCCTCGATCAGTTTGTTCATGCGGTCCAGCACCCAGGGATGCACCGACCGGGTCGAGCAAGCGGCAAGCCGGCTCAACGTCAGCGGCGGGTTGATGGCGACTTGGCCGTTCTCCGGGATCCACACCGTGGAGACACGTTGAGCGGCCGCGTGGAGGACCGCGCAGGCGACGAACACCAAGCCCCGCGACCGGTTGCTCGGGTCCATCTCGCCCCCGCCCGACAGCGGCAAGAGCGGCATCGGCTGTAACGGCATGCACCGACCCTTCCGCCTCTGCACGGCAGTGTGGACGGCCGCGACCTGGCTGGTGAGTTGCGCCTACCCGCAGGTCACGAGGAACAGTGGGCCCGCTGATGCAGTGGCGTGTCGCGCCGCGTAGGACGTGGAGTCGAGGCCGCCGGAGAACAGCGCAACCTCGATCGCGTCGCGGATCTTCACCAGTGCCTCGCCGGGCCGCCCCGCCCTCTACTGTGACCTGCCAAACGTCGCCGGTCAGCGTCGACAGCATCGAGCCAAGTTCGGCCCGAACCGCCGCGGTCCACGGCTCGGGCTCCAACAACTGAACGGTCAGCTCGATCGTGCGGGTCCACCGGTCCGGCGCCTGCTTGCGCGGCACTCGCCGGTCGGCGAGGTACACGGCACGGGCGACCGTCACCAGGTCGTACGCCCAGTCCGGCGGCGGCCCGGCATGAGCAAGCACTTCCAGGTGAACCGGTCGGTCGCGGTAGTCCCAACTGGACAAGGTGATCACCGGGTCGGATGCGCTGCCGTCACCGGGACCGGAGACGAAGCGGAACCGCCACGGCTCACCGCTCATGACACACCTGGGTCCAGCGACTCGCTTCCCAACGCCCCTTCAATTGTGTCCTCGAGCGAGTCCCGGGCCACCGCGGTCAGCGGCTTCGCCGAGTCCTGCCGTCGCTCGTCGCACGGGCTGGGCAACGTTCTGATCAGTTCCTCCGCGATCCACTCGGGAACGGCCTGCGCAGGATCCACAACCGCCAGGACAGGCACCGCCATCTGCACCTGCTCGGCGATCACCGCGGCAACAGCGGTCTCCACGAGATCGGAGAAGAACAGCTTCCAGATGACACAGAGCCAGTCCGCGTCCAGCCGGCGGCCGGCAGCACCGCCCCGTAGCGCCTCGCGCAGCGGCGCATGGTCCCGTACCAGGGTCGCGGCGGCCCGTGTCGTGCTGCGCCGGAGCACTGCATCCGTGACGAGGCCACCGGCCCCTGCGACACGGCGGACAAACGCTGCGACGAAGCGATCCTCGCGGGACATGTCCACGCGTTCGCTGCCGATGAACTCGTCGATGCCGGTTTCGGCGAGCTTTTCGGCCACGTCGACGAGCCGAACTCCGGCCGCTGTCATCGTCCGCCGGAGCCCGAGAGCCTCCGGATCCAGCTGCAGGGCCCGTCGCAGCCCGGCAAGGCACGCGTCACGATCCTCGGCTATCGCTGAAGTGGCCGCCGGTGCCGCGTGACCGCTTGCCGGCGAACCCCCTGCGGGCACGCCGCCAGAGCCACCTGAGGGCACCGGCTGGAGTCGCCGGGCGCGCCCGCGCACCGTCTCCCACCCAGCGCCGCGAGGACCGCGCCACCTCGTAGATGTGCCCATCCACGCCCCCTCGGTCGCTACCCTGCGATCCACAGTAGGTACCGTGGGTGACCGGTCAACGGGCTGGCGAGGAAAGCACTCGGATGTCGCAGGCGTTGACCAAAGGTAGCCTCGTTCGTCACGAAGGTGCTCCGGCGCCCGCGCGACACCCGCACCAACACACTCGCGCCTTTCCTTGCATCACAACCTCGCGGATGTAAGTTTAAAGAATCAAGGTTGCATCATGTGGCAAGCTGGCCTCGTCGGGCGGGGAGATGCGAGTGGGCTCCTGGGTTGAGCAGCGGTGGGTGCCGTCGTTCGAGGCGCCGAGCCGCAGCGGCCAGCGCGGTGGGAGCTACCGCGCCTATCTGCCGGACGATCTGGTCCACCGTCCCGTCGTACTGAGTGGCGAGCTCGCGGCACGAGCAGCCGATGTGGAAGCCGACGTACGGCGGCTCAGCGCCGCGCCCGAGGCCAGCAGCCTCGAAGGTCTGGCGCGCTTCTTGCTCCGTTCCGAGGCGATCGCCTCGTCGCGCATCGAGGGGATGCAGGTGTCCCCGCAACAGCTCGCGCTGGCGGAGCTGGCCCAGTCCGAGCAGCTCGCAACGACGAGCTTCACCCGCACGGCCGGGCTCGTCGCCAACAACATCACGACACTGCGGAAAGCAGCGAGCGAGCTCGCCACGGCACCGACGATCACTGCGGCGGCTATCGACGACCTGCACCAGGCCCTGCTGCCAGATGAGAGGCACCACGGTCAGCGCATCGTGCAGAACTGGATCGGCGGAAGCGACTGGCACCCCTTGGATGCGCAGTTCGTCCCGCCACCACCGGAGCGTGTCGGGGCGCTGATGGAGGACCTCGTCCAGTACGCGGTAGGCGGCACGCACGCCCCGCTCATTCAAGCTGCACTCGTCCACGCTCAGTTCGAGACCATCCACCCCTACACCGATGGCAACGGGCGGGTGGGTCGCGCGCTCATCCACACCGTGCTGACCCGGCGCGGCCTGACGCCGTTCGCCGTGCTCCCGCTCAGCCTGGTGCTGCTCACCCGGTCGGACGCCTACCTCGACGGGCTCACCGCCTACCGGTACGAGGCAGCGGCGTCCTCGGATGCCGCCCAGTCCGGTGTCGAGACCTGGCTGCGCACGTTTCTCGAGGCTGCGGATCTGGCTGCCGAGCAGGTCGTCCGGTTCACCTCCGAGCTGGCCGAGCTGCGGGCACGCTGGCGAGAACAGCTTGCCGCCCGCCGCAATGCTCAGGGAGTACGCCGGGTTCCGCGGGCGGATTCGGCGGTCGCGCGCCTCATCGAGCTTCTCCCGGAGACGCCACTCGTCACCGCACGGACCGTCCAGCGGCTGCTCGCCGTGTCGCACCCCGCCGCGCGCGCCGCGTTGGAGGAGCTGGCCGACGCCGGGATCGTGGTCCGTAAGCGCGTGGAGCGAGCGACCACGGGCTACTTCGCGCGAGACGTTTTCGAGCTGCTCACCTTCGCCGAGCGGCGGCTCGCCAGCACCCGATGGGACACGCGACAGTCACCACCGTCGCGGCCGGTGCCCGCGCTTCCGAAACCGTGAGACTCCTGGCGGCAGCGCTGGCTGGATAGCAGCCGGACGCCATCGCTCGAACTTGACGACCCGCCTCTGTGGAATCAGGCCGGGTGCACGATGCCGTCCTGGTCGATGCGCAGGCGCCCGAGCGTGATCCCGAGGTCCACGGCCGAGTCGAGACGCTCCTCGACCCCGGCCGTCAGTCGCCGGAAGCCAAAAACAGCGAGCACTTCGCGGTGCAGTTCCCGCACGGGCATGCCGGCCGCACTCCGGGCGTGCTCCGCCATCGCGTTGACGATCTCGCGCAGCGGCACGTGTTCGAGCGGCCGCTCGGCCACCTCGGGGGATGTACGAAACCCGGTCCATTCTCCAGGTGTGCGATGAGCCGGCCACACCACGGACTCGTCGTCGATCCGCAGGTCCGCGGGCAACGCCTGCAGGATCGCCGCCCGGCGACCGCCGGAGACACGCTCCAATCCGAATAACCCTCCGACGAGCTTGGCGAGCCGGTCCGGATGGACTGGACCCTCGGTCGCCACGACCTTGGCAAGTGCGCCAGCAACAATCTGCGTCGCACCACGACCCGGCAGCTCGTCCAGCACGTCGACGCCACCGAACAACCCCCCAGCCCAGGGGACGAACGGCACAGGGCCCATGCCGCGGGGCCCGGCTGCAGGAGACCGGTTGGCCGCTGGGCCATCTCCCACCCGCGCGGCAATGCCTCGTGACACAGTGGCGACCGGTTCCGGCCGCTCACGCGGTTGCTCGTCAAGCACCAGCTCAGTGACGGGCGACGGCGCGATCGACAGTGGGCGGTCACCAAGCGCAGCCTCCTCCGTCACGCCGACGAGCCGCTCGACGACCGACTCGCGGTCAGCGAGCCACTCCGGAAGCCAGACACGCTCGACCGCCGGCCAGCCCATCAGCCCGGAGAGGACCTGGATGGGCAGCCCGTCGCGGTCTCCGGCTGTCGCCCTCGCCCACCACGCCTTCCCGTCGAGCAGCACGGCCGCCACCGGCCGGTCCGGCTGGTCAGCCGTCGCCACGGTGAGGTCGACCTTGAAACCGGACAGCCCGACATCCGTGCGAACCGTCAGCCCGCGGGCACGCAATGCCTCGGCGATCTCGTCGCGATGGCGGTCCGGCTCGGTGCGCCGGCGGAGGTCGGAGGGAAGCACGGACGGCCCGCGGGCGGCCAGGTCGAGGTAACTGCGCAGGTTCCTGATGCCGACCGAGGATGTCTCCTCGGCTCGCAGCTGCTCGGGAGCGAAGCTGGAGAAGACGATCACCTGGCGGCGCGCCCGGGTGACGGCGACGTTGAGCCGCCGCTGGCCCCCGGCGCGGTTGAGCGGACCGAAGTTCAGCGGCAGAATCCCACGATCGTTCACGCTGAATGCCGTGGAGAACTGCACGGTGTCCCGCTCGTCGCCCTGCACGTTCTCCAGATTCTTCACGAACAGGCCGTCGGAGGCCTCGTCGAGCGCCTCGACGATCCGCGGATCGTCGCTGTCGCGCAGCAGCCCCTCGATGTGTGCGCGTTGCGGCTGGTTGAACGTCACGACGCCGATCGACGGCAGCACATCCGGTGATGCGTCGAACCGCCGGCGGATCTCGGCGACGATCGCCTCGGCCTCCGCAGGATTGGTTTGCAGCACGCCCCGCTTGCCCGAGCGGTGGAAGTGGCCGTCGACACGGACGAGCGAGACGCCGATGCCGGCCTCCAGCCCGCCGCCAGGTGCGGGGAACGTGGACAGCCCACCGTCGTAGTGGTGGTGGTTGCTGAAGGCGATGAGTGACTCGTCCTGGCTGCGGTAGTGCCAGGACAGCCGGTGGCGACCGACGCGGGCCTGCACGCACTCGGTGAGGATGGACTCCTCGTCCTCGACCGCCTCCGGGCCGTCCTCCGAGTCGTCGTCCCCGGTCGCCGCCGTGCTCTCGGCGAAGGACGTGGGCGGCATCTGCTCGCTGTCCCCGACGACGACCACCGACCGGGCACGGCCCATCGCGCCGATGGCATCGGCGACCCGCACCTGTGACGCCTCGTCGAACACGACGATGTCGAACAGACCAGCGGTCGCGGGGAAGAATCGGGCCAGCGAGTCCGGGCTGACCAGGACGCAGGGCATGGCTCGGGTGATCACGTCGCCGTAGGTGCTCATCAGTTCGCGGATCTTCATCCCGCCCCGCTGGCGGGTGAGCTGCCGGCGCAGCTGCCCGACCTGTCCACCCGTGGCGGTCGGGTCGAAGGGACGCGTCCGCAGCCCCTCCTGGGCCACCGCGGTTCGAAGGTGCTCGCGCACCGTGGAGGTGGCGGAGACGAACCGCTGCACACCCTTCTCGTCCACCGACGGGTCGAAGGCGTCGAGGCCGGTGGAGCGGCCTCGCTCGCGCACCGATGCCCGCGCGAGCCCGAGCTCGAATGCCCGCAGGGATTCGTCGACGTCGAGCTCGCCGCGCAGTATGCGGTGCCGGGCCTCGGTGAGGTGGGCGCCGCGCAACGGTTCGAGATGGGCGACCAGCCGCAGCCAGTGCCGCAGCGAGCCGAGCTCATCGTCGTCGAGGTCGCGGCTGCTGCGGCTGCGCTCCCAGGCCGTGACCAGCCCGGCCTTGCCCGCCCAATCGGCCAGCGCCTGCGGGGCGATCCGGCAGGCGCGGACAAACGCGTCGCCCGCCGCCGCCACGTCGGCCACCGGTTGCGGATCGGCATCACCGCCCCCCGCGAGCAGGTCACGCAGCGCGTGGACGAAGCCGGCGCGGTCGTGATCAGCCGGATCGGGATCGACGACCGACGCCGACCACCGCAGCCGCGCGATGCGGTCGACGAGCAGCCGCTGACCGTCGTCGGTGAACGGGTTCCACCCGGGTGGCGGGGTGAGCCCGTAACGCTGCCGACCTGCCGGGCAAGCTCCTGCACGCCGTTCGCGACGGCGGCGAGCGCCGCGGTCAACTCGGGCAGCTTCTTGGGCCGGACCTGCACACCCTGACGCAGCACCGGGGCGAGCCGGTCGCGCTCCGCGACCAGCCGCTTCTTCCGACCGAGGAAGCCCGAACCCGCGGCTGCTCGGGCGGCCTCGTCGATCTCCGCCAGCGGGAGATCGAGGACGTCCGGGGTGACCGTCTCCATGCCCGGGTGCGCGGTCGCGGCGAACTCGGACACCTGCTGGACCGCCCGGTTCGCGGCGTCGATCCAGCCCTCGGTCCGGACCTCGTCGAGCAACGCGGGCGGCCAGCCGTCCCGCATCACCTCGGCCAGCACCCGCAGGTCCGCCGGGGTCCGCGCCGTGCGCAGCGGGCCGTCGAGCACGGTCCCGTGGGGAAGCGCGGTGATCGCGGCGTCGAGCTGCCGTGCAGCGGCCAGCACGTGCTCGACGGACGGGGCATCCGCCCCTGCAGCGTCGACGAACGCCCAGGGGTGGTCCGGCCGAGCCCTCGCCGGGTCGGCAACGTCCGGCAGGGTCCGGAACAGCTGCCGGAACGCCTCGACGTCGTCTCGGCTGCTGGCACCGACGAAGCTCTCGGGGACGGGCATCTCCGTGACATCGCCGTCGATCGCGAGCTCCGAGTCCCGCGCGGAGTACAGCGACAGCCGAGCCGCGTTCGGCTCGTGCAGCTTGTAGGCGTACCGGGTGAGGCGGCGCCGGGCGGACTGGAGGTCGTCGAGCCGCGCGGCGAGACCCGGGTGATCGACCGGGACCTCGTACTCCAGGGCCTGCTTGATCTGGTCCCGGACGGCTGCGGGCCGGCTGCCCTTGTCGTGCAGGTCCAGGGAGAGCGGTCCCATGCCCACCTCGTCGAGGCGCCGCTGGACCACGTCGAGCGCGGCCCGCTTCTCGGCGACGAACAGCACCCGCTTGCCGTCGGCGACGGCGCGGCTGAGCAGGTTGGTGATGGTCTGGGACTTCCCGGTGCCGGGCGGCCCCTCGAGCACGAACGTGCGCCCGGCGGTTGCCTCGGCCACCGCCCGCAGCTGCGACGAGTCCGCGGGCACGGGACACCGCTCGGCCAGCTCGTCGAGGTTCGCACCCGCCGGTTCATCGACCGGGTCGGTGAACACCTCGGTGGGGCTGCGGACGAGGTGGGCGACGAGTGGGTTGGCGGTGAAGGTGCGCCAGTTCTCGTCGAGGTCCTTCCACAGCCGGAACTTGGCGAACTGCAGGATGGCGAGGTCGGCGGTCTCCTCGACCCGGTAGGAGAGGCTGCGGGCGGCCAGCGCGTCACGAGTGGCGTGGAAGGCAGCGTCGAGGTCGATGCCCGCACCGTCCTGCGGCGGTTCGGCGAGTCCCGGAATCGTCAGGCCGTGCACCTGCCGGAGCTTCTCCAGCAGGCAGTAGTTCGGTGTCGACATGCCGGCGTCGTCGAGGGTGATCCGGTAGCGGCCGCCGCGCGAGGCCGCCTTGAGCACCACCGGCACCAGGATCAGCGGAGACCGCAGCGGGCGACCGTCGAGCTCCCAGACGAGCGAGCCGAGCGCGAGGTAGAGGTTGTTCGCACCGGTCTCCTCGGTGATCGTCCGCGCCTTGTAGGCCAGCCCCCGCAACCGGGTCGTGTACGCCGCGTCGGTGATGTCGGCGAACACGCTGCGCTGGGTGTCGAGCAGCTCGGCGCGCCGGTCGTCGGACAGGTCGCGGCCGGTGCGGACACCGCGCTGGCGGTCGATCTCGCTGAGCTCGTCCGAGGCGCGCAGCGATACCGCCTTGTCGTCGTGGAGGATGTCCTCGAGCCGTCCCAGCCTGCCGTGCGGCACGGTAAGCGAGAGCCTGGAACGCTCCGTGAAGTTGATCAATCGGTTGCGCAGGCTGAGGTCGAGCAGGGCGTTCTTCCACCGCGCCACGCGGGCGGGTTCGTCCGACTCCCGCCGTGACCCCGCGGCGGTCGGCCCCGCGCCGGTGATCGTGGCGGCGGCGGCGGCGACGGCGGCGACGGCGTGTACACGCTCACGAGCTCCGTGCCCGCGGCGTCACGGCTGCGCGCCGGCAGCGGAAGGATCCGGTCGCACCGTGCCTGATGGACGTCCGTGATGCCGAGCACCTCGGCGAGGTCACCGGTGAGGTGCCGTTCGTACGGCGGGCGGCTGGCCTGCTCGAAGGGTTCCGGCTGCAAGCAACCCGCTCGCCGGTGTCCCGTTCTGCGCCGACACGCTCGTGCGGCTGGCAGCCGAGCCGCTGTCCCCGGTCGCCCGCGCACTGATCGATCTCGCGTGGCAGCACCGCCGGCTGCTACTGGCAGGCTGAGCGCATGCGCGTCCTGGTCACCGGCGCCACCGGTTTCCTCGGCCGCGCCGTGGTTCCCGCGCTGGCCAGAACCGGGCATGAGGTTGTCGCGCTGATCCGCGACCCAGCCGCCACTGTCCGCGACGCGCACTCCACTGTGCTGGGTGGCCTCGGTGATGGCACCGGTCTCGTCTCGTTGCCCGATGTGGACGGCGTATGCCACCTCGCCGCCGTAGCCCGCGCACGGGACTCGCCGGCCGACCCGTTGCGGTACTGGCGCGTCAATGCCGGCGGAACGCTCGCGTTGCTCGAAGCACTGAATAGACAACCGCGACCTCCAGTAATCGTGCTGGCATCCACCTGCGCCGTCTACGGCACCCCAGAGCGCCAGCTGATCACTGAAGATGTACCGACCTGCCCAGCCAACCCCTACGGCGCGAGCAAACTCGCCGCCGACCACATGGCAGCCGGACTCGCCGCGACCGGGGCAATCGGTGCCATCAGCCTCCGCGCGCTGAACCTTGCCGGCTCCGCCGCTGGGAAGCCGATCGGGACACCACCAGGCTGATTCCCAAGATCGTCGCCGCACTACAGGGGCAGGCGCCCGAGCTGCGCGTCAACGGCGACGGCTCCGCTGTCCGTGACTACCTGCACGTCGAGGACATGGCCGACGCCGTGTGCCTCGCACTGAGCGCATGCAGGCCCGGGCAGTGGATCCCCTACAACGTCGGCAGCGGCCGAGGAGCCAGCATCCTGGAGCTGCTGGACACGGTGCCCGAGGTAACCGGCCACACCGTCCCAGTCTCCTACGGGCCGGCGGCCCCGGAACCGCCCGAGCTGGTCGCCGACAGCTCGCGGGTTCGCGCCGAGCTCGGCTGGGCCTCCCCGCGCTCCGACATTGCCACGATCGTCGCGGACGCCTGGAACGCCGTCTGAGCTGCGGTTATGCCCCGACCGCATACAGGGAACCGGCGTATGCGAACTCCTCATCGCAACAACCTCGCCTGCTTCCGCCACACCGGTCCACGCTCTCGGCGTGAGATCCCGCCAGCCGACTGACGCCATCTGGATGCGCTGTGCCCGCGACGGCATCGCCCATCTCGTACCAGACCGGGAGTTCATAGCCCATCGACTCACCGGCTGTGCCGCGCTGTGCGGGCATCGGGTGCTTCCGGCGTCACTGCTCCTGCCCCAGGAGCACCTCTGCTGCCGGTGTGCACGACTCCACGACCCGGCCGGTCCGCGCTGCGGTCGCCCCACGCCGCGGGCCGTCCGTTCGCGGGTGGTGGCGGGCGGTACCCGTCACCCCGACGCCCGCCACCGCCCGCGATCCCACCGAGCGCGGTCATGACCGATGCTCTCGACCGGGTCCGCGACCTCAAGCGCGCCGGCTTTGGGTTCCTGGCACACCGCGACGCCCACGGCGAGATCGCCACTCTCCAGGCAACCCGAGTACGCGCCGGGCACATCGAGACGGTGCTCATCCACGACGAGCATGACGCGCTGGCCGCACGCTGCCGCGACGAGGACCACCCCGCCGTGGTCTGGTACCAGGCCGGCTCCACCGCCGACGTCATCGCCGAGCTGCTCGACCTCCCTGCGCCCTACGAGCGCGGCGCGCCCGGCCTCGACCGCCGTCCGCCGTCGGAGCTATGGCTCCCGCCGCCCCACCGTTGGCGATGAACTGGGGCCCCCGCAGGCCGAGCTCGCTGTGGTCGGGTTGAACCTGTCGCGTAGCAACCCGACCTCGTCTTTACTGACTCATTTTCGGTCAACCGCGCCAGGAGGACATGCTGGAGCTGCGGCGGAACGGAGTGACGGCCGGGGAAGCGACTGCCCTGACTTGAGCCTGCGACCGGACGGGCCGGATCGCTCGCGCACGTGACTGTTGCCCTACGGACACACCCGCTGGTGATCGGGAGGCACGTGGACGCCTCGGCCCGCCTGGTCCATGTCCAGGAGCAGCTCGTACGCCGCCGGGCAGCCGATGTGACCGTCGCTGAATGCCTGCGCGAGGAGGTCCGTGCTCAACCACACCTCGACACCTCGCTTGACCGCGAGATCCCCGGCGGGACGGTCGTCGGTGAGCAGGACCGCGCCTGCGTACTGCGGAGACCGGAGGATCATGTGAATGGACTCGGCCTCGGCAAGATGCTGGCGTGGCTCCCTCCGCATCCCACCGAGCTGACGCTGCAGCTGAAAGTTTTCGTCAGCGTCCCCAGCCCCACTGGGCTCCAGTGGCTCGCCGAGCCATCCGGCAACTGCGACTGACCACAACGCGGGGTGATGGTCGGCTGCGCAGTGCACCTCGCGGGCGGCGGCCTCGGTCCAATGGCCGCAGCCACTGAGGGCCTCTTCGAGGAGGTCGAGCCGGCCGATGGCCGCGAAGTTGACGATCGTGCAGGTGTCGACCAGGACCGGCCTCGACATGGGTCAGGGAGCGAAGGTCAGGTCGTTCTCGACGCTGCCGTCCGCCTCGTCATGCGGCGGGGACGTCGGGAGGAGCGTTTCCGGCAGGATGTCGAGCACACGCGCGGCAACCCGTGCGCTGACCGAACCATCCTCGAAGGCCCGGAGAGCTTCGCGGCTCAGCAGACCCGGACGGCGGATCTCCGACTGGTTCCGGGTCAGCGCACGGTAGGAGTCGAGCCAACTTCCGCGCTCGGCACACTCCCAGAGGGCGATCGAGCCGAGGTGCGCTCGTTGGACAGTAGTGACCAGGCCGAGGTTCAGGAGGCGCCAGGCCAGCGCGGACGGCGAGACCCGAAGCTCACCGACCAGTCGCGCGAAATGGCTCTCGTCAACACCATGCCATCTCGAGGTGATCATGCCCGCCGGCATCAAGAAGGCTGCAGCGAAGGCGTTGGCGCGCATCTCGGTCTGTGCATGCTCCGCCGACGGAGTCATCACGTCGAGATCGACCCGAAGGTCCTGCGCATCACCGGCCAGGACGTGTCCGAGCTCATGGGCGATGGTGTATCGCTGCCTCGTCCAGGATGTCCCGTTGCTGATCAGGAGCAGCCGGAAGCCGTTTCGGCACCACGCGAGGCCGTCGAAGCCCGGCAGGTCCTCGATCCCGACATCCGTTCCGAATACCCGCTCGACGGTGTCTGGCAGGTCCTCGACGACGTCGCTGCGGGCACCGGACGCAGCGACGAAGTCCAGCGCCCGCGTCGCCAGGGCCGCCCCCTGGTCGACCATTCGTCCGCTTGATCGGACGTACGGCAGGCGAGGTGCCTCGCGGGCGAAACCGGCAGCCGCCAGCGTGTCGTAGACCTCGTCGAGTTCCTCGGCTCTCCGGTAGGCCCGCGGTGTCGCCTCGATCGTGTCTAGGTCGTGCGCGCGCGCTGCCAGGCTCGGTCGTTCCTGCGACCCGTGCAGCAACCAGTCGGTCGACGTCTGCCCCTGCTCGGCGATCAGTGCGAGCTCCAGCGGCGTGAAGCGCCGGGTACCGGCCAGGGCCTTGGAGAGCTTGGTGGGCTCCAGCTCGATGACACGAGCGAACGCGGCCTGTGACCGCCCAGATCGCTCGATCACCCGCCGCACGCGTGCCCGGATAGCATCTTCACTGCTCATTGCTCCATGCTCCCACTATGTTGCGATTTTCGCAACGTAGTGAGTGGCGCTCGAGGTTCGCAGACCGGAACAGCCACCGGCAACCGATCGTCACCCGGCTCCAGCTGATCAGATCGTATTCAGCGTGTGGGCGTGCTCAGGTAACCGCCGTGACCGAAAAGTGCTCGGCGACCCAGGAACCGGTTGTAATACGTGCAAGACGGTTCACCGAGGTGCAGGCAAGCCAGGCAAGCGCCGGCGCCGCGGCCGCACCCGGGGTCGAGGGGGCAGCGGCTCTCGTTGTCGACCTGGCTGTCGAGGAGCTGGTGAAGGTCTGCCTCGAACACAGCCTGCAGACCGCCGAGGACGAAGTCTCCACGAGACCCGGCGTAGACGAACGCGCCGAGGTGGTCGGGGACCAGGTATTCGGCGAGTGCCTCACGGTCGATGCCGGCGAGGACCGCAACGGTGCGGATGAGCCGGTGGGTGTAACTGTGCAGCAGGGTCAGCAGGGCGCTGCCGGGAGTTTCGGTCGGCAGTTCGGCGCCGCGGTGCGGCGTGGGGGCATGACGGAGGATTTCCAGCCGGGCTTGTCGCGGGTCATCGGGCACAACCGGCAGGTGACCGCGATCATGGAGCCAGCGCGCGACGCGGACGGGGTCGAGGCGGACGAACAACGCTTCGGTCTCGTTGCTGTCGGCGTAGACACGGTAAGAGCCGTTGCGGCCACGGAACATGACGAGCCGGGTGCCGCCGGCCGTGCCGCCGTCGCGGGTGTACCCGAAGACACCTCGCAGGACCGGGAAGCGGTCGACAAGATCGACGTCGCACAGCCCCGAGCGGTCGAGAGCTGGAGGGTAGTCGTTGCGGTACCGGTCACCCAGGGCATCTCTTACTGGCTCGCCGCCGAGACTCCGGGCGCTGCGGCGGCCGTTGTGCACGGCGACGGCGATGTCGAGGGCGTCCTCGCGCGCGTGAGTGAGCGCAGGCTCGGGCAGGGCCTCGTCGAGGGAGGCGTCGCTGGTGAAATCGTGGCCGGCACCAGCAGCCGCGGCCACTGCAGCTTCGGCGGCTGCTCGGGGCAAGCCCTTGTCCAGCAAGCTCTCCAACAGCGTGGTGCGGCTGACGGGTGCAGAGTCCGGACGTTCCCCGGGCATCCCGTCGAGGACCCAGTCGAGGCAACGAGCCGACCCTCCGGCCGCCTGCAGTTCGCGGAGCTGATCGGGACGGGCGGGGTTGACCATGGTGAGGCTGTGGCTGGTGTACACGGCTGCCGCGCGGTGCACCGTGTACTTGCTGTGCGGCTGGTTGCATTCGCGACAGGGCCGCCCGACGCCGAGTCCTCGCAAGGTCTCCGCGCCGCACGTCGGGCAGCTGAATACGAGGTCCTTCGCCTGAGCCGTGCGGGGCGAGTTGACGACCACCTCCCCGTGCTGGGGGCAAGGCGGGATCCAGGGTTCGAACAGCGCTCCGCAGTCGTGGTAGCCGACGAAGTGCAGCTGGCCCCAGCGTCGCTGGCCACAGCGGCAGGCGCGGGTGGTGTCGCGGGCGATCCGGCGGCAGTGTTGACAGACCCACACCTGCGGAAACGGGTCGACGACCACGCCGCGATCCCGGTTGAGTTCGACGACCTCGAGGGAGTGTCTCTCGTGGAGCTGCTGCGCTGCGAACCCGTCCTTTCCGGCCTGCCTCCAAGGGTCGAGGGCGGCGATGAGGCGACGGCGGATGGCGTGGTCGTCGACGGGGAGACGGAGGGGGTCTCGCCACGAGTCGACCCGCCAGATCCGCCCCGACAGGTCGACGGTCTGCCCGGGCAGCAGGTTGAACAAAATCTGGGAGGGGCTGCGTCGTTCCCTGAGCATCGTGGGCACGTCCTCAGATCGTCTCGATGACGGGGGCGGATTCCTCGACGTCGCGGAGCGACCGCATGACGACGCCGCCGGGCGAGAGCTCGTTGGGCCACTTCGCGGCCGTCGCGGGGTCGTGCAGGGCGGCGAAGTATGCCCGCAGCCACTGTTGGAGGTCGTGCCGTAGCAGCTCGTCGAGCGGGCCGTCGAGGCCGAGCGCTTCGACGAGGTCGGCGAGTTCGGTCTGCTCGGTGATCCCTGCGGCGCTGACGTACTGTCGAAGCTTCTTGATGGTCGTAAGTGCGCCACCGGAGGCGGGTTCGTGGATCAGGAGGCGTCGTGCCTCGACCAGCCCGGGCGTCGTGAGTGCGAGGACGCGGCGGCTGCGGCGCGTCACGGGGATTGGTTCGACGAACCGGTCGCCCTGTTGGACGAACTTGTCGAATTGGCTGAAGGTGGCAGCCTCCCGTTCGCGGGCGATGCGGTGCAGCACGTACACGAGCCCAGGGTGCCGGCGCCCCACCCGTGCCGTGGTCTGGATGAATTCGGCTGTGGTGAGCGGCAGCCCGAGCATGACCATGACGTTGAGGCGGTCGATGTCGACGCCGTGGGACATCATCGACGAGGCGGCTATGACGTGCAGCCGGTTCTCGAGCTCGGGCTCGGGTGTGTCGAGGCGGTCCAGGGTGCGGCGTACGTCGTCGAACGGGGTGGCGCCGGTGAGGGTCTCGGCGTTGACAGCGAAGCCGAGCTGGGTGTCCAGGGACCGTCGCGCTGCCTCGACGTCGCGCACGGTGTTGCCGTAGACGACTTCGACGCCGTAGTTGTCGATGAGATGCTGCACGTGCATCGGGTCGATGCCGGCCTCGTTGCAGACGGCGGTGGGGTCGTCGTGCAGGCGGCGGACCGATTCCTGCAGCACCGAGAGGGTGCGGTCGGAGACGAAGTCGAGGGTGACGCCGCGGGGTGCGACGGCGACGTAGCGGCGAGCGAGCTCGTCGCTGTCCTGGGACCAGAAGGAGCGCGCCGACGACGGCCCCGGCTGGGGGAAGACCCTGGCGGCGCGCTGGTACAGCACGTCGACCTGGCGATCGAACCCGGTCAGCGTCGCCGAGGACGCCACAATCTTGGCCTGCGGACCACCGAGCGCACGCTGCAGGTGGTCCATCACCGCCTCGTAATGGGCGTCGACGGCGCCCAAGCTGTCCCGCAGCAGGTGCAGCTCGTCCTGCAACCGAAGTCGCGGCGCCCAGCGATCGCGGGGTTGCCGAAGGGCGGTGCGCTCGCCGCGGCAGCCCGGCACCAGGCAGCCGTTGGGGGTCTTGCTGCGGGGGGCGTAGCAGTAGCCGTGCCCTGGCATGCTGCAGACCCCGAGGGGCGGGCCGACGAAGCCGCGGGCGGCGGCCTGCATCCCGAGGAGGGCTGCCTTGTCCAGAGTGCCGACGACGACGGCAGGCAGGAAGCGGTAAATCTCCTGGTCGACGACGTGGAACGGGAGGGCCTGGTCCGGCCACGGGCAGTCGTCGTGGGGGCAGATGTGTTGCAGCGTCCAGGCCGCACGGTCGAAGTCCATCCGCAGATCGCTGCGGTGGCAGAAGGGGCAGCGCAGCAAGACCTGGAAATGGCCGGGCATGTTCGGGTCGTGCGGGTCGGGCTGGCCGTCCTGTGCGTCGAGGGGGATGGAGTTGGGGGTACCGGCTTGGCCGACGAAGAACCCGAGGCGGATGGGGGCGCCGCCGAGCCGCTCGCGGCGGCGGAGGAGCTCGGCGCCGGCGAGCGCGTCGGCGAAGCGTTGGGTTTGCTGCAGTGACAGCATCCGCAGCGGGAACCTGCTCCACGCCGTGATGCCCTGCTCCTTGCCGGTCAGCCTGTCGTACAGCGCGGCGGTGACCAGCAGCCCGAGGTAGGTCTCGGTCTTGCCGCCACCGGTGGCGAACCAGACCGTGTCGACGGTGTCGGCATCGGTGGGCTCGACGAGCCCGTTGAGGGCGCCCAGGAGGAACCCGACCTGGAACGGCCGCCAGCGTTCGTACCGATCACGAGCGGCGTGCTCGATCGCTTCGTTGGCGAGCTGGAATGCGCGCCGAAGCGTGTCCTCGTTGCGCAGTAGCTCGAGCCCGCGGTCGAGGCGGGCGAGTTCGGCGCTCCACAGCTCGGCGGCGCCGGCGGCCTGCCGGCGCATTTCCTGGCTCCAGCCCTTGGTGCTGGCGCGCTCATCGAGGACGACATCGGACCAATTGTCCTCGCCCCACCGTCGGACCTCCGCTACGAGTCCGGCGAGCTGCGGGAGCGGGTCGGTCGCGAGCGTGGCGAACCGCAGGTCGGGTTCGGGTGCCTGGTGAGCCCAGTACTGGGGCCTGGGCTTGTCCGCCGTGACGAAGTCGGTGGTACGTAGCCCGTCCGGGATCTCGATCACGCCACAGTTGCGGCCCAAGGCGGGCAGATCGCGATCATAACGGAAGGAGTCGGGTAGCGCTTCCAGGGTGAACGGCACCATGTCGAGTCCGAGGACGTCGAACGACGTTTCGTACAAGTGGGTGTCGGGATGCGTGCGCCCGTGAGGTGGGCTGGTATTCACCAAGGAGACCACCAGCTCCGTATGGCGATGCCACCGCTCCACCTCGACTCGGATCTCGGCGCTGCGGCCGCCACCACCAGCCGCGGACAGCTCGGAGGCGAAGTCCGCAGCCCCGAAGCTGGCTTCGGTGTCGCCGAGGTCGACGTGCACCGGGATCCGCAGTGTGACAGGCCGGTCCTTCCGCCAGTCCCCTTCCCCGTGCCTGCTCCAGGTACAGGCCCGGGCCACCACGGTGAAGTCCCACGCCCCGTCCGGTCTGGCCGGGCGTAGCCGCATCTCGATCGCGCAGGGGTCGAGCCGCTCGCCTCTCGCACCGAGCTGGTTCTGCAACACCGACTGCTCCGACGCGAGTCGACCGAGCCAGAACGAACCGCGGGGCTCCACCTCCAGCCGATCCCGGCTGTCACCACGACCCGCCATGACGACCTGCCGGTGCTGCCAGTCGAGGAAGGCGATGGACGCTTCGTAGCGCGTCTGGGTCACGCGATCTCCTTCTCGTGCAGGTCGGCAAACAGGACGCGGATGTTGCGGTCGGCGAGCGCCTTCTCCTGGATCTGCCGGATCCGCTCGCGCGTGACGCCGAACTCCGTGCCGATCTCCTCGAGCGTCCACACTCGACCGTCCTCGGTGAGGCCGAACCGTCGCCGCAAGACCTCGACTGGGCTGATCCGGTTCCGGGACTGTTGGCTCTCGAATCGGCTCAGGCGATCGTGAATCTCCTGCCTCACGTGGGCGTCTACGACCTCGTCCTCGAGCGAGGTCTGGTTGTATGGCAGGAGGTGCCCGAGTGTGGCGTCTCCAGGAGCGACGGTAGCGTCGAGGCTCAGCGGTCCGCGAGCGTGCTCCAGTGCGGCCTGTACGACGGCTTGATCGAGCTCGACCGCTTCGGCCAGCTCCCGCAGGGTCGGAGTGCGGTCCAGCCGCTGGCTCAGGCGCCACTGCGCGCGGGTGACCTTGTTGACCAGCTCGACGTAGTGCACCGGTAGGCGGATGAGTCGGCCGGTGTTCGCGAGACCGCGGTCGATGGCCTGCCGGATCCACCATGTCGCGTAGGTCGAGAACTTGTATCCCAGTGTGTAGTCGAACTTCTCGACTGCGCGTGCCAGCCCCAAGATCCCCTCTTGGATGAGGTCGTCGAGATCGAGCCCGCGGCCGAGGTGTCGTCGAGCGATCGAGGCAACCAGTCTCACATTGGACGTGATCAGTCGCTGCCGTGCCTCGGCGCCGTCGGCCACCACCTTTGCGAGGTCGCCGGTCGGGTCGGCCTGCGCAGCGAGGAGTGTGGAGGCCTGCTGGCCCAACGAGATGCGGCGCCCGAGTTGGACCTCCTCCTCGGCCGTGAGCAGCCGTGCGCGACATCGATCAGCCATGAACCGAGTAGTGGAATTGGCGTCGATGACCGCCCGCGAGTCGCTGTCGTCCGCGTCATCGACCTGAATACCGCTCGCGACCAACGCCCGGTGGGCAAGTATTGCCTCGTCCGGCCCCAGCCGGTGCGCCGCGATCAGCCTGTGCAGGTCGTCTGGTCCCAGGCCGCCTTGGCGGGCGTGGTCGGCCTGGGCGTCGCGCACGCACCGCTCGACCGGCTCGTCGCCCATCATGGCTCCTCTGTGAATCCTGGTTGCGGCAATTCGCCCCTCCCGAACCTGCGTGGCTCCGCCGCAAGGATCGATGCCGTCACGGCGGCCCGCTGGGGTGTGATGCCGAGATCGGTACAGTTCGCGAGCACCCGTGTGCTACCAGCTGCATCGCGAGATCTTTCGACTGCGTTACGAACCCGAGGTACGGCAGACCGAACTCGGCGTGCACGCAGCGGCCGCACCTCCGAGCCTCGGGAGGCAGGCTCGGGTTAAGATCATGGCCGTGCGGAGCTCGGCGTCATGAAGCCCGACCAGGGCATCCTCAGCCTCTTCTCGGGTATCGCCGGCATCGAACTCGGCCTGGCCCAGGCCGGGCTCACCAACACCACCGCGTTCTACGAGTCGTGGGCCCCAGCACAAGACGTCCTGAGTACCAGGTTCCCCGACGTATCACTCCACGGCGACATCGTGTCGCTGAAGAACCTGCACGGCGCGACGCTCGTGACAGCCGGATTCCCGTGCACAGACCTGTCCCAAGCCGGTCGGGCCCAGGGTCTGGACGGCACTGCGTCAGGCCTGATCAGGCAGGTGCTCGCCCTGCTGCAGTCGGGTCGACCCGAGTGGCTCCTGCTCGAGAACGTGCCGAACATGCTCCATCTGGGGTCCGGGCGCGCAATGGCCGAGATTGTCACCGCCCTGGAGACAGCTGGATACGACTGGGCTTACCGGGTGATGGACTCCCGGTCCTTCGGCCTTCCCCAGCGCCGGCGACGCGTCTATCTCCTCGCCTCACGAGTGCACGATCCCGCGGCCGTGCTCTTCCGGTCGGACCGACCGTCCCTGCGCGCCGATGGCGGCGCAACCGGTGCCTGGTCGGACGCTTTCGGCTTCTATTGGACCGAGGGAAACCGCGGGATCGGATGGGCGGTCGACGCGCTACCTGCTCTCAAGGGCTCCACTTCCGTCAGCATCCCCAGCTCGCCGGCAGCCTGGTTGCGATCGACGGAGCCGGGCTTGCGCTTGGTCCGACCTTCGATCGAAGCGGCCGAGCGTCTCCAGGGGTTGCCGGCTGGCTGGACCGGCCCGGCACCGATCCGTGATCGATGGAAGCTCGTGGGCAACGCCGTCAGCGCCCCGGCCGCACGATGGATCGGGGAGGGTCTGATCGAGATGCCCGACTCACGCCTGGTCGAGGACCTGGAGCGCCGACGGCTCCCACCAGGGTCGCCATGGCCGTTCGCGGCCCACCGCCGGGGATCCACGACCTGGCGCGTAGAGATCTCCGAGTGGCCGAAGCAGCCGAGAGGCCAGTACCGCCACCTGAGCAGCCTGCTACGTCGCTACGGAGCGGAGCCCCTGTCGTATCGCGCCACGAAAGGCTTCCGCGATCGACTCGCCGGGAGCAAGCTCCGATACTCGGGGGACTTCATGCGTGATCTCAACGAGCACGTCGCACTCGCCGCAAACTGATGAGCAACACGCCTCCGGCCTCGTCAGATGTCGTCCGCGAGCGCATGGTGCGGCAGCGGTCGAGGGACACGGTCCCGGAGGTGGCAGTTCGGCGACGACTGCACGCGACCGGCGTGCGATACCGGGTGCACGCGAAGCTGGAGCCGGACCTGCGCGTCCGTGGGGACATCGTGTGGGGTGGACTGAAGATCGTCGTGTTCATCGACGGTTGCTACTGGCACGGCTGCCCGATCCATGCCACCGCACCGAAGGCGAACGCCGCGTGGTGGCGGCAGAAGCTCGACGAGAACATCGCACGCGACCGGCGGACCGATGCCGTGTTGACCAGCCGTGACTGGCGAGTCCTTCGCTTCTGGGAACACGAGGAGCCCGACGCCGTGGTGATGACCATCCGTAACGAGTTGATCGAACGACGAGATACCCACAGGAGGGGGTGACCCCGGCGGCACGACGAACTAGCTTCGGACGGCAGGCACGGAGGGGAAGCAACCAAGCATGGCAGCAGCGATCATCGACCTGCCCGAAGAGGGGCAGATCGTCGAAGTCCGCGGCGAACGGTGGGCCGTCACAGACGTCACGGCGCAGGGCCTTCCCCGGAGCTCAGCCGACGACCCGACCGCCGGCCTCCAGCACGCCGTGAGCCTCCAGTCCATTGCCGAGGACCGCCTCGGTGAGGAGCTGCGGGTGGTCTGGGAACTCGAGCCCGGACGTACGGTCGTCCCGGAGCAGGGTCTTCCTGAGGTGGTCGACGCGGAGCACTTCGACGATCCAGGCACCCTCGCCGCGTTCGTCGACGCCCTGCGGTGGGGCGCTCTCACCTCGGCCGACGCCCGCACCGTCCAGGCACCGTTTCGCAGCGGCGCCACGGTCGAGGCCTTCCAACTCGAACCGCTGCGACGCGCGCTGCGCTCACCGCGCACCAACCTGCTGCTGGCCGACGACGTCGGACTCGGCAAGACCATCGAGGCCGGCCTGGTCGTCCAGGAGCTGCTGCTGCGCCACCGCGCCCGCAGCGTGATCATCGTCTGCCCCGCGGGCCTCGTATTGAAGTGGCAGGACGAGATGCGCGAGAAGTTCGGCCTGGAGTTCCAGGTGATCGACTCCGCCGCCATGCGGGACATCAGACGCTCCCACGGGCTGCACGCGAACCCGTTCGGCCTGTTCCCCCGCGTCATCGTGTCGATGTCGTGGCTCCCCGGGCAGCGCGCGCAGCGGCTGCTCCAGCAAGTGCAGGCCCGGAGCAGCGACCGCAAGGGTGCCCGCCGGTTCGCCTTCGACATCCTCGTGGTCGACGAAGCGCACCACGTCGCTCCGGCCGCGCCGCACGCCGCGCAGGGCCGCCGCGGCTACGCCGTCGACAGCAAGCGCACGCTGGCCGTCCGGGACCTGGCGAACGCGTGCGAGCACCGGCTGTTCCTCTCCGCCACCCCGCACAACGGCTACACCGAGTCGTTCGCCGCGCTGCTGGCGATGATCGATCCGCAGCGGTTCGCCCGCGGCGCAGGGATCGACGCTGCGACGCTGCACGAGGTCGCGGTTCGCCGGCTCAAGTCCGACCTCGCCGGGCAGAAGGGGTTCCGGCAGCGCCAGGTACGCACGCTGCCCTTCGAACCCACCGACGACGAGTCGCAGGCCTACGACCGGCTCATCGCCTTCACCCGCCGCCGCCAGCAGGCAGCCGCCGGGGACAACCAACAGGCGAGGGACCTGGCCACGCTGCTGTTGAAGAAGCGGTTCTTCTCCTCTCCGGTCGCATTCGCCCGCACCGTCGACTCCTATATCGCGAACCGCGTCTCCGGCGGCCGCGGCGACATCCCCGACTACGACGAGGTGCTGGGTTCCGAGGCCGACGACGTCGAGGAGGGCCTCTTCGACCAGCCCGAGCACGCCGCGCTGCGCAGCACCGGCCGGGTCCTGCCGCCGCTCACCGACGAGGATGTCGCCGACCTGGAGTACCTCAGGTCCTGGGGTCACGGCTACCAGGGCCGCCCCGACTCGCGGCTGAAAGAACTGATCACCATGCTCGACGCGGTGGTCCGCCCCGGCGGTCACTGGAGCAACGAGCGGGTAGTGATCTTCACCGAGTACGTCGACACCCTCAACTGGATACAGGAGGTCCTCACCTCCCGCGGTTACGGCGAGCGCGAGCTGGCGGTGATCACCGGCAGCACCGACCGGGAGGAGCGCGAGCTCATCCGGGAGCGGTTCAACGAGCCGCCCGAGAGCGACCCCATCCGGGTGCTGGTCGCCACCGACGCGGCCGGTGAGGGCATCGACCTGCAGCGCCACTGCCACCGGCTGGTGAACTTCGACATCCCGTTCAACCCGAACCGGCTCGAGCAGCGCATCGGGCGCATCGACCGCTACGGGCAACGCAACGAACCCGAGATCCACCACTTCTTCCCCGTCAGGGGAGACGAGCACGACGCGAGCTACGCCGGCGACACCGAGTTCCTGAACCGGATCGCCGTCAAGATCGCGCGCGTCGAGATCGACCTCGGGTCGGCGAACGAGATCATCGCACCGGACATCCAGCGCACCATCGGCGGCGCGAAGACCACCGCACCGAGAGGCCGGCGGGCCGCCCGGGACGAGCAGGCCGTCAACGAGGTGCTGCACGGAACCGCCCACTGTCGATCGCGCCGTCGCCCGTCACTGAGCTGGTGCTTGACGAGCAACAGGATGCTGCGCAGCCGCTCCTCCGTCGAACGGTGCTCGACGAGTTGGACCGAGGGTATGCCCGGACCGTCCTGCCCCGCACCGTGCACGTCGAACAGATCGATCTCCTCCGCGAGCTCGGGTGCGTGGCCGCTCATCCAGTCCGGCGGGAGGTCGAGCGGCTGCGCGAGGTCCAGCGCCGACAGCCGATGCAGCGCCTCGTCACGAGCCAGCAACGAATCGCCCTCGGTCGCGGCCCGCCGAAGCACCGAGACGAGACCGGCGCGGACACGCCGCCAGTCGCCCGTCGCGCCGACGTGCGACGGTTCGGGCACCGGGTGCGCCGCAGCCACCGTCGGATCGGGCAGAAGTCCCCGGTCGAGCGTGCCGACGGTGATCGGGTGCTCGTTCGCGTCCCCGAGGTCGCACTCGGTGATGCGGTACGGGTTAGCGATGATCCCCGCATCGTCCACCTCGCCACGCATGGCCCGTGCCCTGCGGGCCGGATCGAACCAGCGTCGCGCCTGTTCTGCTGTCAGGGCGAAGCGGGAAAGCAGCTGCAGCAATGACCGCCGCTGCGCACTCAAGCCCACCCAGGTCGGTGCCGTCGCCCGGACGTCTGCCGCGTAGGCCGCACTGGGTGCCGGCTCGTCGCCGCGGAGGATGGCGTCGAGCAGCGGCCAGGGGTCCTCGGTAGCGGCCAGCCGACGTGAAGCCATCAGGTCGTAGACCATCGCCGTCCCGAGCCGCAGGCCGAGGGCTTCCAAGGCCGCTCCGGTACCCGGAAACGCGCCCCGGTCCCGCCAGAGGGCGGACATCTGCCCGTTCAGCCAGTCCTCCCGCTCCGACCACGGTCCTGGGGCGATGCCGTGGCCCCGGACGAGGCGGACGGCTTCCAGCGCCCGGACGCACGTCGACAGCGTGACGTCCGCATTGGCGAGCTCGCCCGCGTAGCTGTAGGCGGCGATGTTCGCCTGCTCCGGGACGACCATGATCTCCCTGACCAGCTCCTGCCGCCGCTGGTCCTCGTCGGGATCGCCGGTGGGCCGAAGGTAGTCGTGGTAAGGCACGAGGAAGCCGTCGGTTCCGTCCGGCCGGATCGAGTGCTCGACCGAGCGTTCCCAGAGGGGGTAGGTCGGACCGGATTCCACGTCGTACCGGAGCATCGGACCGAGGTTGTCGAGCCGCCCCATGCCGACCACCAGGCGATTGATGCCCTCGTCCAGCGGGTGCCCGCTCTTGGTGTAGAAGATGACAAGCGAGGATCCGGCGGCCAGCCTGCTGAAGAACAGGTCGCCGATGGCCTCCTGCCGAGCGCGACCGAAGACCCAGGCGCTGTCGAACGGCGGGTCCTCGTCCGGTGGCAACGGCTCGGCCACGCGGGCGTCCACCACTCCCTGGTTCTGCCGAAGCATCCACCAGAACGGCACGGCCAGCGTCGAGAACGCGGGCATCCGGATCCGCGTCGGCAGGAGCTGGCCGTGTGTGGACCGTGCCTGTCGCAGACCCGCGTACGGGTGGGTCCGCACCTGCCACCACTCGCGTGGTGACATGAAGGCACCGGACTCGCTGCTACACGGCGGAAGCTGCGCCGGTTCGATATCGCCGAAGTGGCTGCCCGCCTGCTCCTCCTCCACCGCGTCGTCTTTCCGGTCGCGGATGTTGTCGAGATCGAGGCAGAAGGAGTTGCGCCGAGGCGCGCGGCAGACGGTGCCGTCCCAGCGGGCGTCATGCCATGGAACGCGGACGTTCAAGTGGAATGGCACTGTGGTGTTCCTTCCTCCGACCAGCACTCCGAGCCAGGAGCAGACCGTCGGCGACGAATGGCAGGCTGCCGGGAAACCTTTGTGACGGCATGGGAGGTGTTGCGGGCATGCCCCAGCTGGCCGTAGGTGTCGACTTCCTCAGCGAGTTCGCGCGGCTGCAAGGTCCGGTCCAGCGACGGACGAAAGAAGCCCTGGCGAAGTTCGGGGAGCACACCCACGCCGGGCTGCACCTGGAGAAGGTCAGCGGTGCACGCGACGACCGCGCCCGCACGATCCGCATCGACCAGTTCTGGCGGGGCGTCGTGCTGGCTCCCGAGCAGGGTGATCGCTACGTCCTGCTGCGGGTGATGCCGCACGACGACGCCAGCGCCTGGGCGAAGTCGCACCGGTTCACGGTGAACGAGGTCTCCGGTGTGCTGGAGGTCCGCGACGTCGAGGCTTTGGAGCAGCTGGCCGCCGAGTCTCCCGCCGAGTCCGACCCGGAGCCCGAGCGGCTGTTCGGCACGGTCAGCGACGCCGACCTGCGCAGGCTCGGCATCGACGAGCAGGTGCTGACCGCGGCCCACACCGTCACCGACGAACAGATGCTCGACGCCATCGCCCCGCTGCTGCCCGAGAACCAGAGCGACGTGCTCTACGCGCTCGCCTCGGGGATGACCGTCGAGGAGGTCTGGGCCGACATCGTGGCGCCGCGGGTGCCTGCGGAGCATATCGACACCGGAGATCTCGGAGCTGCCGCCGAGCGCAGCCGGGGCAGGGTCGCGCTCGTCGACAGACCCGAGGAGCTGCTCGCGCTGTTCGACAAGCCGCTCGCGCTGTGGCGGGTGTTCCTGCACCCGTCGCAGGAGCAGGTCGCCTACCGCCCGACCTACTGGGGCAGCGCCCAGGTCACCGGCGGCCCGGGCACCGGCAAGACCGTCGTCGCACTGCACCGGGTGAGGCACCTGGTGAGCAGGCGTGAGCTGCCGTCGAAGTCGGTGCTGCTGACCACCTTCAACCGCGGGCTGGCCGATGCGCTCGACCGCGACCTCCCGCAGCTGCTCGACCCCGACGAGCGCCAGGCCGTGCAAGTCGTCAACGTCGACCGGTGGGCGAACGGGGTCGTCCGGGCCGAGCACGGCCCGCTCGACCTCGTCTCGGACGACCACCTGCGCGAGCGGATGAGGCGGGCAGCCACCGAGGCCGAGTTCAGCCCGGCGTTCCTGCTCGACGAGTGGCGGCACGTCGTCCTTGCCCATGCGATCACCGACGGGGACGCGTACCTCGCCGCGTCGCGCCGGGGGCGCGGGCGCGGCCTCGGCAAGGCACAGAAGCGCCGCATCTGGTCCGCGATCGAGCGGTTCCAGGCGGGCCTGCGCGACGACCGAGTGTGGACCTGGCTGGGTATCGCCGACGAGGCCGCGCGGCTGGTCAGAGCGCGGGAACGGCCGCCGTTCCGGCACGTCGTGGTCGACGAGATTCAGGACCTGCACCCAGCCCACTGGCGGCTGCTGCGGGCGGCGGCCCCGCTCGGCCCAGACGACCTCTTCCTCACCGGGGACCCGCACCAGCGGATCTACGGCAACCACGTCAGCCTGCGCCGGGTCGGGATCACCGTCAGCGGCCGGTCGACGCGGCTGCAGATCAACTACCGAACCACCGCCGAGATCCTGCATTGGTCGCTCGGCGTGCTCGGCGACCTCCCGATCGGCGATCTCGACGAAGGCACCGACACGCTCACGGGCTACCGCTCCGCCTTGCACGGGGAGCCGCCGGTGCTCGCTCCAGCAGACATGAGATCCGGCGAGGTGGCAGAGTTGGCCACCGCGTTGCGCGGCTGGCACGACGACGGCGTCGAGTGGGGCGACATGGCCGTGGTGGCGCGGACCAACCGGGTGGCGAGGCGAATCGCCACCGCGCTGGGGAATGCGTCGATCAGCACCACCGACCTGCACAACACGGCGTCCGCGCTGCGGGTGGGCACGATGCACGGCATGAAGGGCCTCGAGTTCCGCTGCGTCGCCGTCGCCGACGTCGGACGGGATTCGCTGCCGCTTCCCCAGGCCGTCACGCCGGAGTCCGAGGACCCGGTCCGGCACGCACTGGACGTGCAGCAGGAGCGCTGCCTGCTGTTCGTCGCCTGCACCCGCGCCCGCGAACGGCTGCGGATCTCCTGGTCCGGTCCCCGCAGCGAGCTTCTCCCCCGGGACTCTCACGCGGCGGCCGGCCCGTAGCCGAAGTCGTCCAGCCGCTGCCGCGCGGTTGCCTGTTCCTGCTCGGTGAACAGGTGGGCGAACCGCTCGTCGGTGGCCAGGCTCTCCACGCTGAGATCCAGCCGCTGCTTCTCCCACAGCCGCACGAAGCCGTCGCTCACGGCCGGTGCGGCCAGCAGGCGCCGAGCGGCGCCCAGCGTGCCGTGCTGCGTGATCATGACCCGGAAGTACCGCGGGTTGTAGCTCAGCTCGGCGCGGCACCGGTCGACCAGTTCCAGCACTGCCCGATCGAAGCTCAGGTCGGCAGTCGCGGGCTCTGTTGTCGGCTCATCGTCTCGCTCCGCCTCCCCGCGCGGGTCGACGTCTCCCGCCTCGCCGGATTCCGCCCGGCTACGTCGCTGCACGAAGCCGCGCAGCGCGTCGACGGAGGTGAAGACCTCGCACCCCAGTTCGGACAGCCGGTCCAGATCGGCCTCCTCCGGATCGAGCTCGAGCACGACCGGCGGCCCCTGGCCCACCTGCAGGCCGTCCGGCCAGAAGCCCTCGGCGACGGCCAGCACGCGCCCGGTCTCCGGATCGGCGATCTCGGCGTCCACCGCAGGCGTGGCGTACCCGAGGTCGGCGAGCTCGTCGAGCAGCGAGCGCACCTGGGCAGCCTTCGCGTCCGGCCCCTCGTCCCCCGGGGAGACCGCGACCGGCGCGAGCCTGCCGGCCCACGGCAGCCGGCCACCCTGCAGCTGGTCGAGCAACTCGTTGGCCGCTGCGGCCAGCAATTCACGGCGAGCGGCCAGGAACTCCCGGTAGTTCTCCAGCCGCCACAGCGCGGGATCGTCCGGAATCCACTGGGATCGCAGCGCGGCGGGGTGGCATTCCCCGAGGTACTCGACCGGTTCCCGCCGACCAAGCGCGCTGCCCGTCGACGGCACCACGAACGCGAAGTTCGCGATGGCGTTGACCTCGCTGCGCGAGTAGCCGTGCTTGTACAGCTGGGCCTTGGGGAAGATCTCGTGCACCTGCAGTGCCACCGTCCCCTCGCCGAGCGGCACGCCCGAGGCGAGATCGCGCGCGCTTCGGACCCGGGTCAGCAGGTAGAGCAACGGGTAGAAGCGGGATCCGCGGCCGAGACTCTCGAAATCGTGGGACTCGATCGACAGGTTGCCGCCGCGCGCCCGGCGCAGCGCCGCGATGAGGCCGTCCACGCCTGAGCGCTCGACCGTTTCGAGATCCTTGGTGAGAACGGTCTCCGTCGAGCCGGCGAACCGTCCCCGCAGCGCGGCGTGGACGCACCAGAACAGGGCCCGATCGGCCTCCGCGTCGTCGGCGAACTGGCCGCCACGCAGGTGCAGCAGCCGGGTGAGCACGGGGAAGGCGTAACGACCCATGAGCACGCGGTCGTGATCGAGTCCAAGCCGGCCGCCCGCGAGGCCCAGCAGGTACTCGACCTGCGTCGTCGTCGACAGCAACGCCTTCTCGAACTCAGCGGCGTCGACCTCGTCCAGCGCGGAGAACGAGGCCCGGCCGGTGGCGACGGCGTTGACGTTGCGCAACAGCCAGTCGAGCGTGAAGTGGTAATCGCGGGCCTGCCAGCTCTGCAAGGTCTGGCGCATCGTCGGTCGTGCATCGCCCCACTCGGCGCAGATCTTCGCCAGTGCCAGATCGCCCTTCGACAACTTCGTGCCGCCGGAGTTGACGCGGTTGAAGATGTCGACGACCACGTCGACCGACTTGTCCGCGCCGGTGATCCGCTCGGCGTGGAACTCACGCTGCAGGATGCTGTGCAGCCGGGTCAGCCGCTCGACGTAGACGCCGAACCTCTGCTGCCCCTGCCGGTACCGGTGCAGTTGGGCGTACTGGGATGCGGGCCCGTCCACGAACAGCGCCGTGACGTCGATCCACAGCGGGTCGTCCTTCATCTTGACCGGGGCGTAGAACTGGAAAGCCTCGGTCTCGACGTTGAACCGCAAGCCGGCGAAGGCCGATGCATCGCCCTCGAAGAACGAGGGCGGCCGACCGCGAACGATGCCGTAAAGCGTCGTCACACGCTGCTGCCCGTCGAGGAGCAGCTGCTTGGGCCCGGTCGTCACCTCGGCGGTACCGCGGACCGCGTGACCCCCGCCGTCGGTCTCCCAGATCAGCAACGCGCCCACCGGGTGCTCGAGGTACATAGACCGCATCAACGCCCGTACCTGGTCCCGGTTCCAGACGTAGCCGCGCTGAAACTCCGGCAGGAGCATCGAGCCCGCATCGATCTGATCCAGGATCGTGCCCAACTTGGCCATGCGAGTACCGCCCCTGTCGCTGTTCCTACCCAGCCATCGCCGCAGCGTCACCTTCCGTTACGGAGCGTCGGCGTGACACGAGGCGATGGCGGTCCGAGGTCACGGGCGGCACAACCATCGATCGAGTATGCCGCTCAGCGGTTTTCGATCTCCGAGCTCATCTCAGCGAGGGTCTCGACATGCTGCTCCGGGTCGTTATGTAGCTGTCCCGGCTGGCCATCGAGCGAGCGGCGAACCTCAGCTGAGGTACGGTTCCTTCCCGCGATGCGGGCCGTGGTCGATCCGCAGCCTCACGGCTGGGTGGATGCTCAGCACGTCGAGCCGGTGGGGCTCGAACCAGGTGACCTGCTTCGACTCGCTGCTGGGCGTGACCCGACCGGCAACCGGGCGGGCGCGAATGCAGATCGAGAACTCCTGGCGGACCTCGCCGTCGTCGTAGGCGATGACGTGGCGTGGGTCGGAGTAGATGCCGACGAGTCCTGTGACCTCGATGTCGAGCCCGCGCGGTGAGTCGCTTGCCTGGCGACATGCCACGTCGAGACAGGAAGAACCACACGGCGCCGGTTCGCGCACAAACCTGGATCCCTGACAGCGGGACACCACCGTCCGGCACCGGCACGGGATCCAGTGGCACACGGCGCGCGTCCCGTGCCGGTGGCACTCCTGCCGGCCGCAGACCGTGAGGCTGTTCCGCGACCGCGGGGTGCTGACCGGTACCTATCACTGCGCCTGCGGCGCGGTCACCGACCACACCGGACGGTGGACCGGCCGCAACACCCGCAGGCACGGCCCTGACCCGGCTGCGCCGCGACCTCTCCCCGCAGCCCGTCCGCGCGCGGGTGGCGGCGGGCGCAGCTCCTCACCCCGGCGCCCGCCGCCACTCGCGCAGCCACCGGGCACGGCCGGCATGAGCCAGTCCCTCGACCGCGTGCGCGACCTGGTCCGCGCCGGGTTCACCGGCACCCTGCACTGCGACGAGCACGGCGAGATCGTCGCCGTGCAGGCCACCCGCGTCCGCGCCGGTCACATCGAGACGGTGCTGATCTGCGACGAGCACGATGCGCTGGCCGCCCGCTGCCGCGACGAGGACCATCCCGCGGTGGTCTGGCACCAGGCCGGGTCCACCGCCGACGTCATCGCCGCGCTGCTCGAACTGCCCGCACCGGGCACCCGCGGCGCCCCGACGCTCGCGCGGAGAGCACCATCCGAACTCTGGATCCGCGGCGGGGTCGGTCAGCAGCAGGTCATCGACGTGGGAGACCCGCCGGGTCCGGGTCAGTTTCAACGCCAGCAGCGACAGCAGCCACGAGGTGGCCGGCACGACGCGGGTGCCGGGATAGCCGGCCGCAGTGATGAGGGCGGGCAGGTCGAGGGCAGGTCGGGTATCAGCAGCAGCAGTCCGGCCTTGCCGGTGTCGAGCCGGGCCGGCCAGGTGGCGAAGTCCAGTGCCGCGGTCTTGGGGAGCCGGGTGTCGCGGCCGGCGGTGGACACCGCGGTGCTGGCCTGCTCGGCCGGGTGGCGCAGCAGGCGCCCGAACCCTTCCTCGGCCAGGATCTCACCCACGCTGGTGCGGTTGAGCGGGGTGCCTTCGGCGGCCAGCCGCGCGGAGATCTCATAGGTCGACAAGCCGTCCCGGCGTAGTTCGATCACCCGGGCGCGGGCGCGGTCCTTGGCCGGGGTTGTCCCCGGCGGTGGGCCGGGGCGCCGGGGCGGGGCGAACAGCTCCAGGCGCCCGGCCCGGTACTCGCGCACCAGGTTGACCATCGCCCAGCGGGTGTAGCCGAAGCGTTCCCCGGCCTGGGCGTGGGTCAGCCCGTCGACGAAGAACCCGCGCAGCGCCTCGTAGCGGCGATGGTTGACCTGGTCGGGCGCGGTGAAGGATTCCGCCCGGTCGCGTTGTGGTGATCCGCTTGCCACACCGGAGTTCTACCAGGCCAGTAGGGCCCTCCTGGTGGACCCCCTGAGGCCGCAGACGCTGCCGCTGCCGCCCGTCGGGCACATCTGACCTGGTCAGAGGTGGGTTGCAGCGAGCTGACGGCAAGGGTCACGACACGATAACGACTTGCAGGCGTGTGATTTATCAGGAGAATCGCAGCAATATGGTCAGGCGAGAGGCGACCACTGTGTCTACGTCTTCCCAGGTCAACGACGCCTCAGCGAGCGGCTCGGGAATATTCGCGCCAGGGAGCTTGCCCCGGATGAGCTACGCGGAAATCCGCGCTAAGGAAGGCGCGCCGGACGTCGATCGCGAGGTCGCGCTGCGTGCCGAGCATCTGTGGTGAAGGCACGGGTGGCGGATGCTGCACGGCGCCAGGCCGTTGAGCACCGATCAGCGGATCTCGATCTCCGGCTCCACCTCGGCTAGTGCTTCGAAGTGCACCTGCAGCTCGTTGTAGAGCGTGAGCATGTCTTCTACAGCCTCGAGAACGACGGTGAGCGCGTACGGCTGCGGCTGGTCGGGGGCGGCCCACCGATTGGTGCTGCGCACGACGATGACCAGCTCGTCATGCTCGTCTGGATTCCAGCTCCGGGTCCAATGCTTGCTTGCGGCCTGGTTCGCCCCCAGTAGCCGGTCGGTGTCGGAGGGCGACAGGTCGACTTTGCGGCTGTCCAGTGTGTCCGGTGGTTCGCCCTGTGACGCCGCGAACTTGGTGCTGACGTCGTCTACCGAGACCCCGCGGTAGACGAAGGCCGACATGCGGCTGGCCAGGTACGTCAGGCGGGTCGCCCGTGTTGCGGGATCGAAGGCGAGCGCCACGTTGAGGTCCTTGCGTCCTGGCCGGAAGAACGCGCTGGGCACCGGCACCGTGTAGAAGTGCACCTGGTCCGGCAACAGCTGCTCCTCGGCGAGCAGCACGACCCGATGGTCGGTGGAATGCTCCGCTCGCTCGGCGTCGACTCGGCCGAAGCCACTGAGGTGGCGCTGCGCCTTGACCGCGTGGTTCTCGCTCTCCCCTTCGACGATGCAGGGGACCGCCCTCACCGACGCGAGGACGAGCGCGCGCACCGCACGCGCCGACAGCTGCGGGTAGCGGCCGAACACTCGGAGAGCGGCGTGCGTCACCAACGGTGCGGCGAAGCTGGTCCCGGTGTCCGTAGCGAGCAAGGCATCCGGTCGTCCTCCGGCCGCTCCGACGATCTTGCCGGCAGCGTGATCAGCACGGATCCGGCGCTGATCGGAATCGTAGACGTACGTACCACCGGGAGCGCAGAGTTCGGGCTTGATCGCGTGCTCGATGCCGGGGCCGGTGCGGCTCACCGGACTCGGCGTCCCCGGACGCCCCACGGCTCGTACCGCCACGCTCTCCCTGGCCGGCCGCATGCCCTGCTCGCCGTCCGCCACGAGAGCGCCGACGGTCAGCGCGATGGCAGACATCGCCGGGGGCGCGAGCCCGGTCTCGTCCGCCGCGAGCGACCAGCGCGCGTAGTCGGAACCGGGCGGATCCTCCCAGTGGACGTTGCCCGCGCTCACCACCAGTACGACGTCGTGCTCGCGAGCGATGCCATCCAGTACCGACGCGATCGCCGTCGGCGCAGGTGGGCGGTACGGGTGTCTCGGATCTCCGATGGACAGGTTGACGACCCGTGCACCGTGAGCGACAGCCAGTTCGAGCGCATCCTCTACCTGGCGCTGCCATAGGCGGTCGTCGACGAAGTTGCCTCCGGCGTCGAGCACACGGATGCCGAGCAGCGTGCCCGCGGCACGCACCATTTCCCGCCGGTCGAGCCTGCCCTCGAGAGATCCATACAGCGCCAGGCTGGCCACGAGACTGCCGTGGCCGGTTTCGTCGGAGCCGTCGGGGATCTCCGGGACGGCGCTCAGCGCCTCGGCGACAGCCGGTGCGAGTAGCGGGTTGCCGGCCTGTATGCCGGAATCGATGACCGCCACCACCGCGGCGTGTTCCTGAGGCGGGAGGACCACAGGCAACTCGTCCACGGACCACCGGACGACTTCGGGGTGGCTCAGCAGCGGCCGGGGTAGCAGCGACACCCGGCTGATCCGCTCGGTGCTCACGACCTCCCGCAGTCTTCCGGCAGGTACGTCTGCCCGGACGAGCGACAGCCCTGCCGCATATCGGCAGGTGCGGTCCAACACGGTCGCCCCCGCCGCGTCGAGTGCGGCAAGCGTGTCGTCGTGCCGCCGCTCCGTGTCGTCCTTGTCCTCAGTGCACCAGCACTCGATGTCGACGCGGAGCAGTTCATCGAGCACCGCCGTATCGAGACGGCGAGCGACGTCTTCGTCGAGTACATCGCGAGCCTCCAGCGGCCGGACGGACTCGATCGCGTCGAACAGGTCGTTGTGCCGCGGCACGCCCTTCTCCGTCACCTCGGTCTCGTAGGCGCGACGTCGATTTTCGAAGCCGGCCAGCTCTGGGTCACTGGAGAAGGCGGCAAGGGTGCGCAGCCCGGTCGCGTCGAGGACGCGAAGCCCGGCTTGCTCGACAGCCTCGACGAGGTGGACGACCTTCTGGTTGAACTCGATGACCATCACGAGGTCGGGCTTGATTCCGAGCACCGGGGCTCTCGAGCGGTGCCGATCGCGGATGCCGGCGAGTTGGTTCGCCAGGTCCCTCGCATGGGAGCGGTGGTCCGGGTAAGCACGACCGCGATCACCGCCGCTTGACACCATCCGACGCGGCAACGGGTCGAGAGCGCGCGCGAGCCGGAGGTGCGCGTGCTCGCGGCCGCCGTCCAACGACAGTTGCGTCATGTGACCCGGCCTACCCGGACAGTGACGGCAGGGGTGCGAAGGCCGGGAAAGATCAGCCGAATCGGCTAGTCATCATGCCCGCTTGGAGCAGCGACGCTGAGCAGCGCCCGACGCCGTCGCATCTGGTGAAAGGCCGCCTTCATCATCGAGTCATCGACCGCATCCTGCCCCCCGAGCACCATCCGTCGCATCGCATCGACGCACACCAACTCGACCTCCGCCGGCGTCAGCCAGCTCAATGTCCGCGCCCACTGCCGAGCCGACAAACCGGTACGGACCGCACGGAGCTTCAGCGAGATCAGCTCAGCCCGCTGCGTCTGATTGAGCCGATCGAAGCCGATGAGCTCGTCGAAGCGCCGCCACACAGCGGTGTCGAGGTGCTGCGGACGGTTGGTGGTAGCGATGAAAATCGACTCGCCGTGCATCTCTTCGAGCAGCTGCAACACGGTGGCAGCGACCCGCCGCATCTCGCCGTGATCCCCGGTCTGCCCCCGCTCCTGACCCAGCACGTCGAACTCGTCGAACAGCACGACGCACGGGGTCTGTTCAGCCAATCGGACGACGGCTTCGATGTTCTTCGCTGTGTCGCCGAGGAAGGACGACGTCATCGCGGCCAGCGATGCGGTCGCGACGGGCAGACTGAGCTCGGCGGCGATGGCGTGCGCGCTCGCGCTCTTGCCGGTGCCAGGTGGCCCTGTCATGAGCAGCCGCTGCCGCGGATGGAGGCCATGGCTCGTGAGCGCTGCTCGCGAACTGTTCTCTGCGACGACCTCGTCGATCACCGTCCGCACCGACGGGGCCAGTACGAGCTCGGCGAGTTCGCGCTGGGGCTTGGACAGCCGTATCAGTGGCCGGTCGTCGCGGCCCTTGGGAAGGGGACGCAGGGTCAGCGGCTGGCTCACGCCGGGGCGCTGCGCCGAGTTGAGCTCGTGCTCGAGCTCGGCAGCGAGCAGGCGGTGATTCTTGTTGCGCTCGTCGGCGATCAACTCGTTCGCCGCCTTGCGGAAGCCCGCGTCGTCGGAGTTCCCGTAGCTGGCGAACAAGCGGCGGAGCTGGTCACCACGAGCCATCGCTCACCTCCGCGCCGTCCGGCAAGCCTTGCCATGAACTCTGACGGACCAGTCTGACACTTCACCGAGCCGGAGATGCTCGGTTGGTCGATCTGACAGCCAACCAACCGACGGGCGCTGGCAACAAGCGCCTCCGCCCGTCGCGTAGCAGGCGCGGCCTACAGTCGGTACGTGTCGGCAACGTGGGAGCTGTCCGCTCGGATCGCCGAGCGGCTACCGACTCCCGTGCAGGAGCACAACGATCCCCGGCTCAAAGAGCGGCGATTGCGGTTGTTGCTCAAGCGCGACGACCTGATCGACCCAGAGATCCCCGGCAACAAGTGGCGCAAGCTCGAGCACAATCTCCTCGCAGCGCAGCGGCAGGGGCACATTACGTTGCTGACCTTCGGCGGCGCGTACTCCAACCACATCCGGGCCGTGGCCGCCGCCGGGCGCGCCTGCGGCTTCCGCACCATCGGCGTGATCCGCGGCGAGCGAACCGAGCCGCTGA
>WHSY01000099.1:16608-17980 GCA_009379815.1 Pseudonocardiaceae bacterium | reverse complement strand
TCGCATCCAGAAAGCCCTACATCGACCTCTCCTTCCGCGTTCGTGACGCACGACCTGGGACGATGTCGTCTACTATCGACTGCGACCAGTCCGCAACGTTGGCCGACCTCGCGTCTGCGAACTCTCGACCTGACAGATCTGCGGTCCACTGCTCGGCCAACAGCGACGAACGGCGGCCATCATGCGCCGTCGCAGGTCACACGGTGTGCTGGACTGCTGCGGTGAGAACCCCTGATCAGCCGAGGTCGGCCGTAAACGTGGGCAATACGTGGGATCCGATCTTGCGATTAGGCATATGGGTAGTACGGCCCGGCCACCCTCGACACTGCAGAGGAGACGCCGACGCGGGCATCCCGTCGCGTCGGCGGGCTCGTCCCGGGGCCGACTGGGGGTCTGCGAAGCACACGATGCGCTCAACGACATGCAACCGCTGTCTAAGGTCTTGCTCACACTGTGTCGCCAGGACCGGGCCCTGGCTTCACGGGTCCACCCGAGCGCTGAGATTCTATAGAGTCCGCCGCGAGGCGCACGTCACACACCAGGAGGGCGCTCGATGGAGAGCTTGATGATGGACCGCCAGCTGCTGCTCAGCTCCCTGCTGTGGCGGACCGAGCGGTTGTTCCACGACAAGACGATCATCACGAGGCTCGGCGAGGGCCAGTACCACTCGTACACCTACCGCGAGTACGGCCAGCGGGTTCGCAAGCTGTGCAACGCGTTGCGCAAGCTCGGGGTCAAGCACGACGACCGCGTCGGTTCGCTGGGGTGGAACCACTACCGACACATGGAGACCTACTTCGCCGTGCCCGGCATCGGGGCGGTTCTGCACACGGTCAACCTGCGGCTGTTCCCCGAGCAGCAGCGCTACACGATCAATCACGTCGAGGACTCGGTGCTGTTCCTCGACCCGGACCAGATCCCGGTGGCCGAGCAGCTCGTCGACCTGGGCATCCCGACGGTCAAGGCGTTCGTGATCATGGGCGACGGTCCGGAGACCCGGCTCAGCCCCGTCTACAACTACGAGGAGCTGATCGCCGACGAGCCCGACGAGTTCGAGTTTCCCGAGTTCGACGAACATGAAGCGGCCGCGGTCTGCTTCACCTCCGCCACGACAGGCGACCCGAAGGGTGTCGTCTACAGCCACCGTGGCATGGTGCTGCAGGCGATGTGCCTGGCCATGCACGACAAGCTCGGCATGAGTGAGGATCAGGTCTGGCTCGAGGTCGCCCCGATGTTCCATTGCAATGGCTGGAACATTCCGCACACCGCCTTGCTACAGGGCACGACGTTGGTGCTCCCGGGCGCGCACCCGCAGCCGCTCGACTACGTCCAGATCGTCTCCGACCTCAAGGTGACCGGGATGAACGCTGCG
>WHSY01000099.1:0-16598 GCA_009379815.1 Pseudonocardiaceae bacterium | reverse complement strand
TCACCAGCCTGAAGACGATCTGGCTCGGTGGCCAGGCCCCGTCCAAGGCGATCATGCAGTGGTGGACTGAGCAGTACGGCACCTACATCACCCAAGGCTGGGGCATGACCGAGAACACCCCCCAGATCTGCTTCTCCGCGATCAAGAGCACGCTGCGCGAGACGGCCGGCGAGGACGAACTGCTGGCCCTGCGCCAGAAGCAGGGCCAGCCCATCCCGCTGGTCGAGATCAAGATCCTCGGCCCGGAGGGCGACGTGCTGCCCTGGGACGGGCAGAGCGTCGGCGACTTGTGGGTCCGCTCGCCGTTCACCGCGAGTGCCTACTACAAGGACGACCGTACGGCCGAGAGCATGGTCGACAGCTGGTTCCGCACCGGTGACGTCGGTGCGATCGACCCCGACGGCTACGTGATCCTCAAAGACCGCTCGAAGGACCTCATCAAGTCCGGGGGCGAGTGGATCTCCTCGATCGATCTGGAGAACGCGCTCATGGCGCACCCGAAGGTCCGGGAGGCCACCGTGGTCAACATCCCGGACGAGAAGTGGCTCGAACGTCCGATGGCCTGTGTCGTCCCCTCCGACGACTTGCTGACCGAGGACGAGCTGCGCACTCATCTGTCCACGGACTTCGCCAAGTGGTCGATTCCCGACCGGTTCCTGTTCGTCAATGAGGTCCCCAAGACCGGAGTCGGCAAGTACGACAAGAAGGTCGTGCGCAACCTGTATCAGGACGGCGGCTTCGAGGCCGTCGAGTCGAACCTCGGAGCCGGCTAAGGCACCGACCGGGCGCTGGGGCTGCGGCCTCCACGGTATGGCGTCGGCCGGCGCGGGGACGCGCTCCCGTGCCGGCCGACGCGTGGTCAGAGGATGAAAATGAACCTGCTAGAGGCGCCCGACCCGGCCGCAACGTCAAGCGCAAGACGTCTTGACACCCGGATCCCCCATAGGGAATCAGCCGAGCGCCTCCGCGAGCCGTCGGTTGCGGTCCCGGTAGGCGGCGCGGACGGCCAGCGCCTCGTCGAGGTCGACGGCGACGAAGCGGGTCCGGGTGTTGGGCGCGGACTGGGCGACGACGTCGAGATCCCCGGACAGCACCGTGGCGACCATCATGTAGCCGCCACCGGACACGGCGTCACGGTGCAGGATGATCGGCTCCACGCTGCCGGGCACCTGGATCGAGCCGATCGGGTAGGGCGCATCGACGATGTTCGACGGGTCCTGGCCCGCCCCGAACGGCGGCTCACGATCGACCGTCTCCAGCTCGCCGCCCTTGTAGCGGAAGCCGATGCGGTCGGCGACCGGGGTGAGTGTCCAGGTGTCGCCGAGGAATGTCGCCCGGCCGGCATCGGTGAGCCGGTGGTCGTAGAGGCCCATCATGACCCGGACCTCGACGTCCTTGCTCAGCACCGGTCGCAGGTCCTCGGGCACCCTGCGGCCCGCTGCGCCGGCGGATGGCGTGCCGACCGGCAGCCGGTCGCCCTCGGCCAGCTGCCTGCCGTCGACTCCACCGAGCGCCCCGAGCGCGTAGGTGGAACGGCTGCCCAGCATCTCGGGCACATCGACGCCACCGGCCACTGCGAGGTAGGCGCGGGCGCCCGCGCTGATGTAGCCGAAGCCGAGGACGTCACCGGCGCGGACCGCGAACGACTCCCACAGTGGCCGGTCCTCGCCGTTGACCCGCGGGACCATGCTCGCGCCGGCAACCGCGACGAGCGCGTCAGCGTCGAAGGCGAGCTCCGGCCCCAGGTAGACGCACTCCAGCGCCGCAGCTCCGGCCGGATTGCCGACCAGCAGGTTCGCCGCACGCAGCGAGTACTGGTCGAGGGCTCCCGACGGCGGGATGCCGACGTCGTAGTAACCGGTGCGACCGGAATCCTGGACGGTGGTGGACAAGCCGGGCTTGCGCACCTGGATCGTCACGCGGCACCTCCGTCGTTCAGGCCGGCGAGCAGCCGGGCGTTGTAGCCGTCGGGGTCGTCGAGGGACGGTTGCAGCTCGAACTCCACCGGCCGGGCGTTGATCCGGAACGTGCCCGCCTCGACGTCGGCGAGGTACGCGTCGTAGCGCTCCCGGTCGATCGGGGTGAACTTGACGATGTCGCCCGGGCGGAAGAACACCATGAAGTCGGCGAAGTCGGGCAGCGTCTGCGTCGGGTCGTAGATCGGTGCCGGGGTGATCCCGAACATCTGGTAGCCGCCCGCTCCGCGTACCGAGTAGATGCAGGAGAAGCAACCGCCGTAGCCCACGGTCTGTTTCGGGGTGTCGGTGCGCGGACGCAGGTACTTGGGCACCACGATCTGCCGGTCCCGGGGCACCATCTGATACTTGAAGGGCAGCCCGGCGACGAAGCCGACCATCGACGTGAACCACGGCGAGCCGGAGTGCGCGGCGATGAACTCGTCGACGCCCGAGAAGCCGTTGATCCGCGCGGCGTACTCGATGTCGGTGCTGTCGGGGTCCTGGTGCGCGTCGCGGAAGCGCATCAGCGTCTCGGTGGTCCACGGGTCCTGATAGAGCACCGGGATCTCCAGCACCCGGGTGGGCAGTGCGAGATCGTGGGCGTCGCCGATCTGCTTCTCCAGCTCCTGCAACCGGCCGAGCAGCGCATGCGGCTCGATCACGTCCGGGTCGTAGCGGACCTGGTACGACGCGTTGGCCGGCTGGATCTCCAGCACGCCGTCGAGCCGCTGCTCGCGCAGCGCCTTGGTGATCGCCACTACCCGGAAGTTGGCCTGCAGGCTCATCTCCTCGGCCAGCTCCACGAACAGGAACTCGTCGCCGCCCCAGCTGTACCGCGCGGCCCGAACGTCGCTCACGAACCCTCCTTGCGATCGGCCAACCATTGCTCGAGCGTCCCGGTGTGGAACTCCCCCGCACCGAACCACGGCTCGTCGAGGATCTCGGCGAACAGTCCCGCGGTGGTGGGGACGCCCTCGACTGCGAACTCGGCGATCGCCCGGCGCGACCGGCGGATCGCGGTCTCCCGGTCCTCGCCCCACACGACGACCTTGGCCAGCAGCGAGTCGTAGAACGGCGACACCGTGCCTCCGGGCTCCAGCCAGGTGTCCACCCGCACCCACGGCCCGGCGGGCAGCACCACCCGGTCGACGTTGCCCGGTGACGGGAGGAAATCGCGGGACGGATCCTCGGCGACCACCCGGAACTCCAGGGCGCAGCCACGCGCCGTGATCTCGTCCTGGCGCAGCCGCAGTGGCTCACCCGCCGCGATCCGCAGCTGCTCGGCCACCAGGTCGTAGCCGGTGACGAGTTCGGTGGTCGGGTGCTCGACCTGGATGCGGGTGTTCATCTCGATGAAGAAGAACTCGTGCGTCTCGTCGTCGACGAGGAACTCCGCCGTCCCCGCGCTGGTGTAGCCCACCTCGCGGGCCAGCCGAACCGCAGCCGCGGTCATGGCCTCGCGGACGCCCGGGTCGATGCCCGGCGCCGTCGCCTCCTCGACCATCTTCTGCCGGCGGCGCTGCAGCGAGCACTCCCGCTCGTACAGGTGCACGACGTCCGAGCCGTCGCCGAGCACCTGCACCTCGACGTGCCGGGCGCAGCGGACGAAGCGTTCCAGGTACATCCGGCCGTCACCGAACGCGCTGGCCGCCTCGTGTGACGCGGCCGGGAACGCCGAACGCAGCCCCGCCTCGTCGTCGACGACCCGGATACCGCGCCCGCCCCCGCCCGCAGCGGCCTTGAGCATCACGGGGTAGCCGATCTCCGCGGCAGCGGTCACCGCCGCGGCCACGTCGTCCACCCCGGACGGGGTGCCGGGCACCGTCGGCACCCCCGCGGCCGCCGCGACCTTCCGGGCGCGGACCTTGTCGCCCATCCGCTCGATGACGTCGGCGTCCGGGCCGACGAAGCAGAGTCCGGCGTCGGCGACGGCCGCGGCGAACGTGGCGCGCTCGGCGAGGAACCCGTACCCGGGGTGCACCGCGTCGGCGCCGGAGGAGCGCGCGGCCGCCAGGATCGCGTCCACCGCGAGGTAGCTCTTGCTCGCCTGCGGCGGCCCGATCTCGACGGCCGCGTCGGCCAGCCGCACGTGCGGCGCCGCCTCGTCGGCCGTGCTGTGCACCGCGACCGTGGAGATCCCGAGATCGCGCGCGGCGCGGATGATCCGCACGGCGATCTCCCCGCGGTTCGCGACAAGCAGCCGCTTCATCCGGCCTCGATCACCGCGACCGCCTGGCCCGCATCTACCACGTCCTCGTTCTCGACCAGGAACTCGATCACCGTGCCTGCCGCACCGGCCGGCACCTGGTGAAACGACTTCATGACCTCGACCAGGCAGACGGTGTCCTCGGCCCCGACGCGCTGCCCCTCGGACGCGAACGGGTCGCTGTCCGGGTCAGGCCTGCGGTAGAAGACGCCGGGGATGGGCGAGACGATCTCGTGGTGGGCCATCGGACTCCTGTTCGGACGGGATACGGCTCAGGACAGGTAGGGCTGCAGCGCCGCGTTGACCGCCTTGGCGAGGTCGACGGCGTTGGGGGTGTCGGAGTGCACGCACACGCAGTCGGCGCGCACCGGGATCTCGCGACCGTTCACCGACGTCGCGACACCGTCGGTGACCGCGCGGACCGCTCCCCGCGCCGACGCCGCCGGGTCGAATGCGGCGTGCTCCCTGGTGATGATCAGCGAGCCGTCGTCACGGTAGTCGAGGTCGGCGTAGTACTCGGCGATGAACCCGGCGTCGCGGCCACCCCACACCTCCTCGTGCACGGTGCCGGTCAGCCCCATCAGCGGGACGCCGAAGACGTCCGCCCCGTCGGCCACCGCGGCGGCGACCTCCTCGTCGCGCGACGCCATCCCGTACAGCGACCCGTGCGGCTTGATGTGGTGCAGCTCCATCCCCTGGCCCCGCAGGAAACCCGACAGCGCGCCGACCTGGTAGATCACGCACGCGGTGAGCTCCGCACGGTCCATCTTCATCTCGCGGCGGCCGAAGCCCTCCCGGTCCGGCAACGACGGGTGCGCACCCACCTCGACGCCGTGCTCGTTGGCCAGCGCGACGGTCCGCTGCATCACGCGCGGGTCCGACGCGTGGAACCCGCACGCCACGTTGGCCAGCGTGATGTAGGGCATCAGGCCCTCGTCGTCGCCGCAGCGGTAGATGCTGAAGGCCTCTCCCATGTCGCAGTTGATGGCCATCATGGTCGGGCTCCCTCCTGCTGGGTTCCGGTTCTTCAGCCAGTGTGGCGCGCGCCGGTGATCGCCCGCCACACCTGCTGTGAGGTGACCGGCATGTCGAGGTGCGTGACGCCCAGGTGGGACACGGCGTCGATCACCGCGTTGACCACAGCGGGAGAGGAGCCGATCGCGCCGGACTCGCCGATCCCCTTGACCCCCATCGGGTTCGTCGGCGACGGGGTGACCGTCTGGTCGAGCTCGAAGCTCGGCAGATCGGCGGCCGAGGGGACAGCGTAGTCGGCCAGCGTCGCGGCCGTCGGGTTGCCGGCCTCGTCGAACCGGGCCTCCTCGAACAGCGCCTGCGAGACGCCTTGTGCGATGCCACCGTGCAGCTGGCCCTCGACGATGACCGGGTTGACGATCGGACCGCAGTCGTCGACGGCGACGTAACGCGCGATCCGGGCCCGGCCGGTCTCGGTGTCGACCTCGGTCACGCAGATGTGCGTGCCGAACGGCCAGGTGAAGTTGGGCGGGTCGAAATGGTGGTCCGCGGTGAGGTTCGGCTCCATGCCCTCGGGCAGGTCGGCGGCGAGCGAGGCGGTCATCGCCACCTCCTGGATCGTGACACCCGGCCCGGACGTACCGGACACCGAGAACCGGCCGCCGGTGAACTCGAGATCGTCCTCGGCGGCCTCGAGCAGGTGCGTGGCGATCGTCCGCGCCTTGTCCGCGACCTTGCCCGCGGCCACGTGCACCGCTACCCCGCCCACGGGAAGGCTGCGCGAACCGTAGGTGTCACGGCCGAACGGGGCGACCGCGGTGTCGCTGTGCAGCACCTCCACGTCGTCGGGGTGCACACCGAGGGCATCCGCGGCGATCTGCGACCACACCGTCTCGTGGCCCTGACCGTGCGGAGACGTCCCGGTGACGACCTCGACCTTGCCGCTGATCGTCATCCGGACGGTGGCAGCCTCCCAGCCGCCGCTCTGCAGCCGCACCCCGGCCGCGACCTTCGACGGGGACAGCCCGCCGCTCTCGGTGAAGTTGCCGATCCCGATGCCGAGCTGCACCGGCCCGCCGGACTCCCGGCGGCGGCGCTGCTCGGCGCGCAGGTCGTCGTAGCCGACCAGCTCCATGGCCCGGCGCATGGTGGTCTCGTAGTCACCGGAGTCGTACATGACCCCTGACGGCACGGTCCGGGGCTCGGCGAACGGCTCGATGAGGTTGCGCAGGCGCACCTCGGCCGGATCCTTGTCCAGCGCCCGCGCCAGGTCGTCCATGATCCGCTCGTGGGCGTAGGCGGCCTCCGAGCGTCCGGCGCCGCGGTAGGCGTCGGTGGGGGTGAGGTTGGTGTACACCCCCTGACATTCGAAGGAGTAGGCCCCGAAGTCGTAGAGCCCGCAGTAGGTGAACGCACCGAACACGGCGATGCCCGGGGTGAGCAGCTGCAGGTAGGCACCCATGTCGGCGAGCAGGTTCACCCGCATCCCGAGGATCTTGCCCTCCCGGGTGGCCGCCACGGACATCCGCTGCACCTGGCCGCGGCCGTGGGTGGTGGCGATGTGGTTCTCCGAGCGGGTCTCGATCCACTTCACCGGCTTGCCCAGGCGCCGGGCCAGCGCGAGGGCGAGCGCCTCCTCGGCGTAGACGTTGAGCTTGGATCCGAACCCACCACCGACGTCCGGGGCGACGACCCGGAGCTTGCTGTCGGAGATCCCGCAGATCATCGCGAGCAGGTCGCGGACGAAGTGCGGCACCTGAGTGGAGGTGTAGATCGTGTACCCACCGCCGACCGGCTCCGGGCTCACGACGACGGCGCGCGGCTCCATCGCCGACGGGATGAGCCGCTGCTGCAGGTAGCGGCCCTCGACCACCACATCGGCCTGCTCGAACGCGGCGTCGACGTCGCCGACCACGAGCGGCCAGGTGTAGCAGTGGTTGGTGCCCAGCTCCTCGTGGACGAGCGGGGCGCCCGGCTCCAGCGCGGCCTCGACGTCGAGGACGGCAGGCAGCTCGTCGTAGTCGATCTCGACGAGGTCCAGCGCGTCGCGGGCGGTGCGGGCGTCGGTGGCCACGACCACCGCGACGCCATCGCCGACATGGTTGACCTCGCCGCGGGCCAGCGGCGGATGGTCGGGAACCTTGATGTCCTCGGTGACCGGCCAGCCGCACGGCAGCCCGATCGCGAACTCGGCCGCGAGGTCCTCGCCGGTGAGCACGGCCACCACCCCCGGCAGATCGCGTGCCCGTTCGGTGTCGATCCCGCTGATCCGGGCGTGTGCCACCGGGCTACGCAGCACCGCCATGTGCAGCGTCCCGAGCAGGGTGATGTTGTCGGTCCAGGTCGCACGGCCGGTGAGCAGCGCTTCGTCCTCGCGGCGGCGCACGCTCTGCCCGACGAAGCGCTCGGCGGTCTGGGTCATGATGGGACACTCCTCGCTCGCGGAAGCGGTAGTCATCCTGACACAGCGCCGGGTGGACTGCGATCACTCGCGCTGACGATCGTCGTGATCGTCCTCGGCCGGCCCGGTCAGTCGATCACCTCTGCCACGGCCGAATAGCATCGGAAGTGGTCCCCGTAGCCGGCGGCATCGATCAGCTCCGCGACCGGCGGGCTGCAGCTGACCAGGCAGAGCCGCACGTTCGTGTCCTGGTGCGCAAGTGATAAGCGCTGCGCCCTGAACGGCGGCGAAGTGCCGGCAACATGGCACGACCTCCTCGACCGCGCCGACGCCGGAGAGTTTCCCCACCCGGACCACCCAGACCAGAGCCTGCGTCCCTACGATCTCGTTGTGGGCGCCTACGAATGCTCCTTCGGACCGTCGTGGAGCGAGCTGGCCGGATTCCTCGATGGGCTCGACACCGATGGCTCGGCGTCGCACGTCACCGGTGCCGACCCGCTGCTGCTCGTCAACCCCGTTGACGACCTCATTACCGGGTACAACCAGGCCCTGAAGGTCAACGAGCAGTCCCGCCGTCCCCTACGAGCCGGAACAGTGAATACCCGATCGCGCGCGCTCACGTCGAGGCCGGGGTGGCCGTCGTAGCCGTCGTAGCCGCCGCCGGCCAGTACCCACATCGCCCGCAGCGCGGATCGCACAGCGCCAGTAACCGCGCTGCCGACCGCCACCCGGAAGGACGCACCGCATGCCCGTGAGTTGGCGGAGTTGGTGGCCTGGACCAAAGCACGGAATGGCGCGCAGGGTAGCGGTATACAGTGCCCCGAACTCCAACGACCCGGATCGCCTGACGGAATTGCTGGCCCGATGCGAAACACTGCGAACGTGGGCCAGCTCGTACGGCGTGGCCCTGCCTGATGATCCGGAAGGCCTCGCGGCACTGGACGGACACCTCGACACGTGGGCCACAGCACCCGAGATCGGCCCCGCTCTGGGAAACGAAGTCGGCTTGTACCTCGGCGCCGTGATCGTCAAGAACGTACTCGGCGCAGCTTGGCAGGCTTGGCCAAATGGCCATCCAGTCGTGCGGCTCCGGTCGGGGCGTGACCTGGACGTACTCGCACTGGCTCACCAGCGCCTCGCCGGCGAGGGACGGGACCTGCCGGCCATCTACGCAGACGCCGCGTCATCCTGATGCGGAGCGCCCCCTGCGGCGGCACAACGCGGGCGCCCACCAGGTCGGACTCCATGACGAACGGGTGCCGCTTGTTGACCTCGGTCGGCGAGCCCGAGCAGCCAGCGCCAGGTCCGCTGCCCGCGCCCAAGGGCGAGCTCGTCGTAGAGCTGGCCCAGCAGCCTGACACCACCGAACTCGTAGACCGCCGGCACCACCGTGCCCGTCTCCCGCGCGGGGACGTCAATGGGCCATTGGACCCACCCTCGCCCTCCGGGGCCCGCATCCGGGTCGCTGTCAGGCCACCCGGGCCGGGGCGCGGGCGGACAGGCCCTGCAGCCGCGGATACACCTCCTCGGCGAACAGCCGCATGCCCTTGACCGTGTCCTCGTGGTCCAGGAACCCGGCCTGACCCATGTTGAGGATGTGCCCGAATCCGCCGACATCGTCGTAGAAGCGCGCGATCTGCTCGTACACGGTGTCCGGGCTGCCGGCGAACGCGATACCCCGCTCGATGAGCTGCTCGGCGTCGAGATGGGAAAAGGCGAACGGCGACTCCTCGCCTCGCATCGTCGCCACGGCAGCGGGACGGGCCAAGTATCCCGGCGGGTTGGAGAACTGCCGCGGAACCTTGTTGGCCTTGATGTACCACATCAGCTTGTCGAGGCCCGCGAGTCCCTCCTCATCCGTCTCGCCCGTGTACACGAGCGCCGCGTAGGCGAGGCGGTCGTTGGGCACGCTGCGGTCCTGCTCCGCGGCGCGGGACCGGTAGCTGTCGAAGACCATCTTCGCGCCGTCGCGCCCGAGGAGGAACGTCGCGGCCACGTAGTCGCGATCGGCCACCTCCCGCGCGCTTCCCGGACTCATGGCGGTCACCCAGATCGGGGGGTGCGGAGTCTGATAGGGACGAGGCCAGATGTTGACCTGCCGGTGCTCGAAGTAGTCGCCCTGCCAGTTGAACGGTCCGTCATGCGACGTCCACGCCTTCTTGATCAGGTCGTGGGCTTCCCAGAAGCGCTCCTGCATGCGGACGGGCTTGCTGTTGGCAGCGGATACCTCGTAGGGGACCCCTCGCACGAGGCCGACGACCAAGCGGCCGCGCGACACGACGTCGACCAGGGCCATCTCCTCGGCGACGCGCACCGGGTTGCCACGGTTGGCGATGGGATTGCCCAGAATCATGATCGGCGCGGTGCTCGTCTCGCGAGCGAGGATGCCGGCAATGATCGGTGCCGCAGGGTCCATGCAGGTCGCCGTGGAGTGGTGCTCGTTGAGCATGAGCCCGAAACCGAGCTCTTCGGCGATCTTCCACTCCTCCAGGTAGCGATCCCACAAGTCGGCACCCATGACGGGATCGAAGTACCGGTTGGGCAGTGTCACCCGGATGGACTCGTATTGTTCGGAATCCGGTAGATACGGGTACGCAGTCTCACTGAAGTGCCACGCCTTCATCACGCGCCTCCTGCCTGTCCTGCTGGTCCCGGCAACCGACGATCCGCGAAGCGGCCGACGGCAGCGGCGAACTCGTGCGGCTGTTCGATGTGTGGGAAGTGCCCTGCATCCTCGACGAGCTGGAACGTCGCGCCCGGGATGGACGCCGCGTACGCCTTTCCGTAGTCGGGGTGGGTGATCCGGTCACTGGCGCCCCACAACACCAGCGTGGGAACGTCGATCCGGTCCAGGCGCCGCCGCAGCTTCGGGTTGTGGAGGTAGGGCTCCCAGCCGAACAGGACCGCGGACTCCTGGTTCCGGGCGACGATCTCGAGTTGGTCCTTCGACTTGCCCTCGAGACTCATGTACTGCCGGCCCTTGTCGGGATCGTGGAAGCCGATCCGCAGCAGCTCCTCCGTGCCGACCGCCCAGATGTCGGCGATGTCGCGGTCCTCGCGTCCCCCGACCCGGATGCCGACCGCGTCGACGAGGACGAGCCGGCCCAGCCACTGCGGCCGCCGCACGGCCAGCTCGGCCGCCACCCAGCCCCCGAGCGAGACCCCCACCAGCGTGACAGCGCGGTCGTCGTACTCCTCGAGCAGATCCAGGTAGACGTAGACGAGATCCTCGACACTGTCCATCCACTCCGGGAGCGACGAACGCCCGAATCCCGGATGGGACGGAACGACGACCCGATTCTGCTGCGCCAACAAGTCGACGAAGGGCGCATCGGGCGTCGGTCCCGAGGCTCCGTGCAGCACGACGAGCGGCGCGCCGCTTCCCCGCTCCACGACCTCGAGGTCCACGCCCGTGCCCGCTGCGGACGTGATCGATGCTGGAGAGCTCCCTGCCATGTGCTGTTTCCTCCTCGCTGGGGCGCACGCTCACCTAGACCCTCGCGGTCACGGTGGCTTCGGGTTCGTCGGCAGGACGGCTGTCCGACAGCTCCTTCGTCGCGGTCTCCGGGATGCGCATGATCACGAGCAGGCTGACCACCCCACTGGCGATGAGGTACCACGCCGGCGACAGGACGTTGCCGGTGACGTCGATCAGGAGGGTGGCCACGAACGGTGTCGTGCCGCTGAACAGTGCGACCGCGATCGCGTACGCGACGCCGAAGCCCGAGACGCGAACATTCGTCGGGAACATCTCCGAGTACGCAGCCGGTGCGACCCCGCAGAACAGCGACACCGGAACCCATAGCACGAGCTGGCCCACGATCGCCATCACGAAGGTGCCGAGGCCCAGGATCAGGTAGCCGGGATACGCCAGCACTATCGTGGTGATGGACGCCGCGAGCAGCACCGGCTTGCGACCGACCCGGTCGGACAACGCACCGCAGAACGGCACCGCCACGGCGCCGATCAGGGTCGCCGTGATCACGGCGAGGAGTGTGGTGTTGAGCGAGTAGTCCAGCACCGACGTCAGGTAGCTCACCATGAACGCCAGCACGGTGTAGCTGCTCACGGCGAAGGCGATCCCCACGCCGATGAGCATCAACATCTGCCTCCAGTGCCGACGAATGGCCTCCGACACGGGCGACTGGACCTTCTGCTGCGCCGCTGCCAGAGCCCGGAAACGTGGGGTCTCCTCGATGCGGAGTCGCATGTAGAGGCCGACCAGCAGGAGTGGGAAGCTGAGGAGGAACGGGAGACGCCAGCCCCATTGCGACAGCGTCGCGGCTGAGACGATGCCGGTGAGGGCGAATACCACCGCACCGCCGAAGAAGTTACCGAGATCGGCGGTCAGGTAAGCAACCGAACCGTACAACCCCCGCCGGCGGGAGGGAGCGTACTCGACGAGGAAGGAGGCGGACACCCCGAATTCGCCGCCGACGGAGAGGCCTTGCAGGAGACGCGCGACGACCAACAGGATCGGAGCGACGAGTCCGGCCGTGGCGTAGGTGGGCATGAACCCGATGAGCACCGTCGCGACGCCCATCATCGTGATGACCACGAGAAGGGTCCAGCGACGTCCCACCTTGTCTGCGAGCCGACCGAAGACGACAGCGCCCACCGGCCGCATCCCGAAGCCGACCGCGAACACCGCGAACGTGGCCAGCAGGGCCGCGATCGGGTCCGCGTTCGGGAAGAACAGGTCTGCGATGACCGGCGTCAGGAACGCGAATACCGCGAAGTCGTACCACTCGAGCAGGTTGCCGACCCCCGCCGCGTACAGCGCGCGGCGGGTGGCCCGTCGGTCGACAGCGGGGGAGTCGCCCATCCTGCCGGCACCGCCGGTCGGCTCAGGAGGATTCTGGGACATCGCTGCTCCTCACGAGGTCGCACGGGCCAGCCGGAGTGGCGCCCACCTTCGTAGGACCCGCGGTACCGACGCTGTGACTTTCGTCGCCGTGGCGCGTGACGTGGGGTCGCTCCGGTCGGCCCTGCGGCGGACGGACGGTGTCACTGCTCGTCCCGCGCGGGGTAGACCTCCGACAGGAACGCCGTCACCAGGTCGTTGAACTGCGCAGGATGCTCGAGTTGGGGCAGATGACCACACGAGGAGAACACGCTCAGCCGGGATCCCCGGATCCGCTTGTGCAGTTCGTCGGCGTAGCCCGGCTCCCGCAGCCGATCGTCCGCACCGGCCACCAGGAGGGTCGGGACGTCGATGAGTTCGTAGGGTGTCGTATCGGGCTGCCCGAAGACGTCGTCGCGCTCCGGCGCCGTCGGCGGCTTCAAGCGCGCCGCCGCGGCGGCTTCCCAGGCGCCGGGAGCCAAGCTCGCGCGGTGACGCCGCTGCACGTAGGCATCGTCTCGAGCGAAGCGCTCGTCGTAGAAGACGGTCCGGACGATGTCTCGCATGCCCTCCGCCGAACCGTCGTAGTCGACCAGCTGCCGACGCGCCTGGTTGAAGGGCACGAAGCCGCCGCCGGACGCCAGGACGAGGGCCGTGATCGGCCACTCCGGGTGCTCCGCAGCCGCGACCTTCGCGAGCAGCGTCCCACCCATGGAATTGCCGACGAAGGCGGCGTCGCCGACGGCGAGGACCTCCAGGAAGCGCGTCATGTGCCACAGTCGGCGCGACTGCCCGCCGGTGAAATCGTGCAGCTTGTCCGTCTCACCGAAGCCCAGCCAGTCCGGGGCGATGACCCGGTAACGCTCGGCGAGGGCGGGAATGGTCTGCTCCCAACTCAGCTGCGCGCCGCCCCCGAACTCGCCGGCGTGGAGCAGCACCACCGGCCGCCCCTCTCCCGCCTCGAGGTAGTGCGTGCGGATCCCGTCGACGACCACGAACCGACTGCGCGTCTTCATATGACTCCCATCCTGGCGAGCGGGGTGGATGGGGTCATGGTCGAGCTCGTGGCTCGGCGAGGCAGTGACCTTGGTCCGCGGACAGGGCTCCCGCCCGCGGCTCCCGAGATCACTCTCCCTGAGCGACGCGGTGGAGCTCGCTGGGGTCGACCAGGACGATGGCGCCGTTGCACGTCGCTATGAGCCCCAGCTCGCGCAAGCGCTTCAACGCCCGGGCGACGACCTCGCGGACCGTCCCGATCGCATCCGCGATGTCCTGTTGTTTGGCGGGCACCACCAGCTGGTCACCCTCGCGTTGGGCAAGATCCAGCAGGTGATGAGCGACCCGCCGCTGCACCGAGAAGAAGACGTTCTGGGCGAGGAGCTCCGACGTTTGGAATACTCGACGGGACAGTTCGCGTGCCACCTGCAAACCGACCGCCGGGTCGGCGCCGACCAGGTTGCGGAATCGCTCCGGCGACAGCCGCAGGAGAACGCAGTCGGTCAGAGCTTGAACGTCGACGGGACCACCCCTGCCGATGACGATGGGTACGCCGAGGACGTCGGATGTCGTTACGTATCGGATCGTCACCTGACGCCCCTCGGGAGAAGTCATGTACACCCTCAACAGGCCCTCGACGACCAGGGCCAGAACGACCGTCTCCCGGTGCAGGACTCCGCGATAGATGACGCCCCCGGCGGGCAGGTCGACTTCGAACGCCTCGGCCAGCAATTCGCTCCTGGCGTGAGCGGGGAGCTCGTGGAGGAAACTTCCGTTCCAGGCGTCCGCGAGATGGCTCGGAGGTTCGTGCACGGTTGAGCTACCTTTCACGAATTCAGGTGCACGTCACGACTCCGTGGCGATCCACACGGGTGAGGGCGTCGTCCTGTTGCGCGGCGGGCGGATGCGCCGCGCGCTGATTCCCGCGCCGGCGGGTGTTCGGCCCGGCGTGGTCGGGGTCGGTCATCGCTACTGTGACCGGCCTCGTGGCTGGCCAGCTCAGCCGACCTTCTCCAGGAACCCGGCATCGACCGGCAGCGTGATCCCGGTGACGTAGCGCGATTCGTCGGAGGCCAGCCACAACACCGCGTTGGAGATGTCCACCGGCTCTACCCATGGGATGGGCAGCGCGTTGAGTGTGGTGAACGCCTCGCCGAACTGCTCCCGAGTGGGGTTCTCCTCGTCGGGCAGGAAAACCTTGTACAGCGCCTGGTTCTGGATCATGTCGGTGTCCACGGCGGTCGGGTGCACCGTATTGATCCGGATCATGTGCGGCGCGAGTTCGTTCGCGAGCGTGCGCATCAGGCCCACCACGCCGTGCTTGGCCGCGACATAGTGTGCGAAGCCGCTGAAGCCCCGCATCCCGGCGGTCGAGCTGGTGATGATGATCGAGCCGCCGCGACCATGCTCGATCATCGGTGGCACCACGGCCTTGATCGTGCGCCACACCCCGGTCAGGTTGACGTCGATCATGTCCTGCCATTGCTGGTCGGGCATCTCCCAGGTCACGTTCGGGCTGAAGATACCGGCATTTGCGCAGACCACGTCGATGTGACCGAACTCGCTGACGCCGTCGCGCACCGCCGCCTGCAGGTGGTCGGAGTTGCGCACGTCAGCCTGCCGCGCCACCACCCGCCGGTCCAGATCCTCGACGCGCCGCACCGTCTCGGTCAGATCGTCGGGTGTTGCCATCGCATACGGTACCGACTCGATCTGCTCACAGACGTCGACCGCGACGATCTCGGCGCCCTCCTGCGCCAACCGCAGCGCGTGCGACCGGCCCTGCCCCCTCGCGGCCCCGGTGACCAACGCAACCTTTCCGTCCATTCGACCCATCGAGTCACCTCCTGCGTCCGGCCCCCAACATCAGGCTCCCGAACACGATCTGAGTGGACCAGCAGGCGGCTGTGCATCGACCGAACGAGTGGTACCGCACCGGATCGGTGGGAATCGTCCGCACACCGCAGATCGAGAATGAACGTCCAGTGGGTCGTTCGGTTCGGCCACGGAGCCGGGCAGGGACTGGCCCCACGCCGACTAGCTGCTTGCCGGCATCCGCGACGCCGAGTCCGTGGCCGAGCAGGCACCTTGTCAGCGGGGACTCGGGTACCGGCTGCTGCGTCATGTCAGCGATGGTGCTGCCCGCTCAGTTCTGTGCTCCGTTCCGGGCGGCTGGTGGTTGGTAGCCCTGCAGATCGGCTGCGGCGACACGGAGTTCACCTGTCAACCGCGGTCCGAGACGCCGCCAGCGTTCGAGACCACAGGAGAGCCCGATCGCGCCGGGGCTGTTGCCCCCGACGAGGACAGCTCCGCAGCAGACGTCGCTGCGGTACTGCTCGTGCTCGGTGAACACCCGGCGGCGTGCGAGCTCGTAGAGTTCGGCATCCAGCTTGTCGGAGTCAGTCACAGTGGTCGAGGTAAACGGCCGTAGGCCCCGCTCGCCGAGGTATACCCGCCGGTCCCGGGAGGGCAGGCTCCACAGCAGTGCCTTGCCCAGTGCCGTCGCGTGCGCCGAGTCCTCGGAATGGACCATCAGCTCCTCGAGATGGGGCGAGTGAGGGCCCTCCACGACGTCGGTGACGACCAGCTGGTTTGCCACCAGCTGGCTGAAGTAGACGCTCTGACCCGTTATCTGGGCTAGGTGCCGGAGGAGGTTGTGCACCTTCGGTGGGGCGGCAAGGGTGGACATGAAGTCCCGGAACACATTGACGATCTTCGGCCCGAGCACGTATCTCCCGCCGGGCTGCCGCTCGACGTACCCCTCGTAGCGCAGCGTGCGCAGCAGGTGGTAGGTGGTCGGGAGGCTACATTCACAGCGCCGCGCGATACCTCTGGCGGTGAGACCTTCTGGCCGCGTGCTCAGCTCATCGATGATACGCAGCGCACGTGAGGCGCTTTGGATGAGATCACTCGGTCTCGCTACGTCCATGCCGCCGCCCTTCTCGCTCCTCGGGCTTGGCTTGAGGATGGGTCGTTCGAGCTCAACGAGATAACTTGGGATGTGGTGATGGCGCGGGCACAGGAAACCACACAGACGGGTGATCAGAGAGGCGGTTCCGGTACTGTGCGTTTGTGCTGCTGCGGGGTATATGACCAATTTTGTGGACGCGGCACCTGAGGTTGTGAGACGGCGCGTCAGATGAGGAAAGAGCGGCCGTGTGGGTGGTGCCGGGGGTCACTCGAAGGGGACGGTCAGGCACGCGACCCGGCCGCCCGCACTGC
>WHSY01000098.1 GCA_009379815.1 Pseudonocardiaceae bacterium | reverse complement strand
TGGGCGAACTCGGGACTTCGCTGCGCGGTGACCCAAGGATCCTCAGTCCCCGCCGACTGGGTCCCCGATCCACCGTGCTCGGTACTCACACCACACCTCCACGAGTTGCCTTTCTTGATGCACCGCACAGAATCCACGCCATCCCGACGCCTACAGTTGTTATCACGCTTCCAACCAGCAGATTATCGGCTTCGGGTAGCTAGGAACACACTCCGAATATCCACTGAAATCCATAGACTTCAGGTCCTACTCGATCTGGTGAGAGCCACCTGCGGAGGCTTCAACCGGGGGCCGCAACCCAGCCATGCCGTGCCCTCCGCCATCAAGACATCGTCACCGCCCGTGACCTGTAGCGCCACACGGCCGTCCCAGTGCGGTCGTCCGACCACATTCACCACTCGACTTCGGCTATACGTTCCATGGAAGTGGAGGTCCAACCCCAAGAGCGGCCTCATATCCCGTCTTGCGATCTCCTCACCGAGCACGACCGCCGCCACTCGCCCGTCCAACGCACCCGACGCCGAATCACTGATCTGCTCGCTAGGATCCTCGATCGACGCGACACCCACCGATCCCCAGATCTCCTCGAGTGTTGAAGCCGTACGGCGCTCGAGTGGTACTTGTGCCGTCCAACCGACTGCCTCTGTTTGCGAGTGCGCTGTCGCGCCGCGCGCTGCACCGTCTATCGCCTCACCGTATTCTCCCTGAACACAGACGGTGCCGCCTTGTGCAACTTCATAAATACAAGCTCGGCCGTTTCGCTCGCCGTTGTCTGGTCGCTTGTCTACAGTCCGGCGTATCGACACTTCTGCCAGATGTCCAACACTGAGTGCCCTGAAAAACCGAAGACGAGCCCAGCTAGCCACACCTACGGGCTGAACGGTAACGGGGAAATAGGCCCAGTGCCAGAGGACCGGTAGGTCGCTATCATGCTTCAGTGGTTGACATCTATTCAACGCACATGCCAGCTGGTTGGCGGTGTCTGCGTCGATCACTGTGAAATACTCTGATCGACGAGCTGAGGAGGGAGCCGGACCACTCATCTCCTTGTGAATTGCGGATCTCATATATCCTGCAGCACCTGCTACCTTAGGATCGCCATATCAGAACTTGTCGACACCTCATACACAGAAATCTGCATCGCCGCACCTCTGCTCGTAGATCTTGTGATCGCCGTCGTCGGGACGGGTTCCCCCGGGGGCGTCACCGCCCACGGGTGGCTGGAACGTAGACCAGTTGGGCGCTCGGCGGTAGCAGGAGTGACATTCATGTACAGATGCTGAACAACGGATCTCGACCTCATCTGGAGTGACCGGCGATTGACCGCCGGCGGAGGGCGCGCCGGGTCGTGGACCGAGCGGGCCAGCGGAGGTTACCGGCTTGCACGGCTCGTCGAGGCTCCGCGGCAGCCTACGCCGGCGTCGTCGCCGACCACCCGAGGTGGAGCGCTGCGCCCAGGGTCCCGCAGCGCCGAGGGATGCATCCATAATCACATCCGGCGGCTGCTCCGCAGGGTTCCCGTCCGCAACGGCGAGACCGAGACTCGTTGCGCGTGCTTCGTGAGCTTGACTCGTTCCCCTGAACAACTGGCGCACGCCACAACTCGATACCGGCTAGCGGGGACGGCTTCGGGGTCATGACAGGCTGCGAGGTCCCGATCGCACGCACACCGGCAGCTGCCCGATACCGGAGGAAGGCACTGATGATCTTCATCGTTGTCAAGTTCACCATCCGCGCCGACCGGAGCGACGAGTGGCTGTCGCTCGTCGACGAGTTCACGCAGGCCACCCGGCGGGAGCCGGGCAACATCTTCTTCGAGTGGTCCCGCAGCGTCGACAACCCCCACCAGTTCGTCTTGGTCGAGGCGTTCGAGTCCGGCCAGGCGGGTGAGCTCCACGTCAACTCCGAGCACTTCAAGACCGCGATGGCGTGGATGCCCGACGTGGTCGCGGAGACTCCGGAGATCGTCAACGTCGAGGTGCCGCAGGACGGGTGGGGCCGGATGGGCGAGCTCGCCCCGCGCCAGGACCGATAGCTCCGGCACGGTCCACGGCGGGTGGCCAGGCTACAGCCCCCAGACCGAGGCTGCGGCCGCTACCGCTCGAGCTGTCCTGCCATGACCACTCCTCCTCGGGTACCGGAGGTCTCAACCCGCGTTGTTGGCGTTCTGGCCTGCCGCGACCGCGATGGTCTCGCCGGTGATGTAGCGAGCCTCGTCCGAGCACAGGAAAACCATGGCGTTGGAGATGTCGACCGGCTCGACCCACGGGACCGGGATCGGGTTGAGCGTCTGAAAGGCCGGCTCGGCGTCCTCGCGGGTGGGCGCCTCGCTGTCCGGGAGGAACAGCTTGTACGCCGCCTCGTTCTGGATCATCGGGGTGCCCACGGTCGTCGGACAGATCGCGTTGATGGTGATCCCGTTCCCGGCGACCTCCCGAGCCACGGACTTGACCAGGCCGATCACGCCCCACTTCGCCGCGCAGTAGTGCGCGACGTTGGGAAAGCCCAACTTCCCGGCCATCGACGAGGTCGCCACGATGCGGCCGAAGCCCTGCTCGACCATCGCCGGCAGCACGGCGCGCATCGCGTGGAACACCCCCGTGAGGTTGGTGTCGATCGTCTGGGTCCAGGTGTGGTCGTCCATCTCGGCGACCGTGGAGAACGTGAAGATCCCGGCGTTGGCCAGGCAGAAGTCGATCCGGCCGAGCTCGGTGCGCGCCTGCTCGGCGAACCCGTCGATCTGCCCGCGGTCACGCACGTCCGCCGTGGCGGCCACACAGCGCCGGTCCAAGTCCTCCACGAGCCGGATCGTCTCCTGCAGGTCATCCGGCGTCGCCATCGGGTAGGGCACGGTGTCGAGCTGCGAGGCGATGTCGCAGAACGCGATGTCCGCCCCCTCCCCGGCGAACGTGAGCGCGTGGGAGCGGCCCTGCCCGCGCGCCCCTCCGGTGATCATGACAACCTTGCCGTCGAACTTCCCCATCGCTTCTCCTCGAGCCAGTGGATCCAGTCGGTCGGTGCGCGAGAGCACCGCCCTCGATCGCGCGGCAGTACCCGGTGACGTGGCGGGCGGAGTCGCTGCGCAGCCGGCACCTCCGCGATGGTCCCGCTCCCGGGTGCGCAGCAACAGGGGCACGGCCCCACGGGCCCGACTGCTACTCGAGAGTTGAATCGCCCGGTGAGCGACTTCGACGTCGTCGCAGCACGACGAGCAGTCCAGCCACTCCCCCCAGGGCCAGCGCAGTCACCGGCAACCCCGATATCAGCGTGATCACGCACAACACCGCAGCCACGATGATCGCCATGACGTAGACCTGACTGCCGCGGTCGCGGGAGATACGGTCCTCGGCGGCCTGGAACGACCGGACGAACTCAGGATCGTCGATCAAGATCCCGCGTTCTATCTCGAACAATGTTGCCCGATCCCTGTTACTGAGCACGACACACCTCCTGCGCCGCCCACCGGGCCTCGCGATGGCCCGGTTTCCCACTACTTATGATACGCCCGGTCCGTATTTCCGGCAAACGCCGGGTCACGGCCGCCAACCTTCGGCGCCGGCGCCGGGCATCACCCGCCCGCCGAGCCGCTGAGCAGGGCGGACGGGTTCGCACATCGACGGGCCAGCATGGGCGCCCAAGGGAGTAATTCGACGAGCGAACACGTATTACATTTCGCTACACACGTCGATCGAGATAAATCGTGACGAACCTACGCACGCCTTCGCTCGGGAGGTGAAACGATCCATCGACCGAAATCGGCCACTTCGCCGATTCGCACGCACGCTGCAGACACCCGGACGTGGCGCACATCGATCAATCGTTCGACCTCGACCGTGCTCGGTGAGCGCGTCGCCCTTGCCGTGCCGGACCGGCGCGCGGAGCTCCGAAAGCTCGCGCACGCTCACTGCGTACCGGCCGCAGCCGGTGCACTCGATGCCGCTGCCGAAGCCTCAGCCCGAGAATGTGGGGGCGCCGCCGCCGTTGCCGCCCGTCTTCGCGGCCCCGGACTTGTGTTGGCCCTCCCACGCAGATACGACCTCGGCCGGCAGCCGGCCGCGGTCGCTCACGTTGTAACCGGCCTGCTTGGCCCACTCCCGGATGGACTTCAAGTCCTCCCGACTGTAGCCACTCCCGGACCTCGCGGAGGAAGGGCCGCCGCGTGCGCGACGAGTGCGCCGGCGTCGGGTGGTCTTGCGACCACCAGTGCGCCGACTGGCCGCGACATACTCCGCCAGCGCGTCACGAAGCGCGTCGGCGTTCTCCTCTGCGAGGTCGATCTGGTAGGCCACTCCGTCGAGAGCGAAATCGACCGTCGAGATCTCTTGCGCTTCCTCGCCGGTCAAGTCGTCGATGAGGGTGACGGTGGTCTTCTGTGCCATGGCTCCAGTGTGCTACACCGCTCTCGAGTACGTGGGAGGCCCTCTCGGGGCGCGTCGCCACCCGCCGAACACCGCGTGAAACGAGGCGCCGGCGGCAGGGCGTGGCGCGGGACTGGGCTCAGCCGGCTGCGGCTGCGATCAGCTGACCCACGACGACCATGAGGACACCACCAGCGAGCACGACGTAGGGCAGCAGACCCGCGCGCCGCGCAGGAGCGGTGACCGATCCGTCGGCCGGCAGCCCGAGATCGGAGTACATCGTCGCCGGGAACCTGCCCCTGTCCTGCACGTAGTGCCGGAAGCAGAACACGGGGACGATCAGGGCCGCGAACACGAGGCCGGTGAGCAGCGCCCCGGAGCCCCAGACGTTGGAGCCCCAGCCGAGCAGCAGCGCGTTGACGAAGGCCAGCACCGCGCCGGCGCCGATGAGGACGGTCGGCGCTCGCCACGGCCGAGGCACGTCGGGACTGTCCACGCGGTGCAGCCAGCCCGCGTTGAGGTTGAGGAAGTTGAAGATCATGTAGCAGACCGTGGACGCAGCCAGGACGAACACGTAGTCGCTCATCAGCAGCAGCACGAGGTTGAAGCCGAGGTCCGTCCACATCGCGCGCGCGGGCGCGCCGTGCCGGTTGGCCTTGGAGAGGTATCGCGGCAGCCAGCCGTCGCGGGCGCCCTGGTAGAGCGTGCGCGAGGAGCCGGCCATCGTCGTCATGATCGACAGCAGTAGCGCGAGGATGAGCATGACGACGAGCAGGTTCCCGATGACCGCTCCGCCGCCGACCATGGAGGCCATCGCCGCGGCGACGCCGTTGCCGTCGACGATCGGATCGGTCACCAGCAGCTCGACGCCGAGCGCACCCTGGAAGGCGAACGGAACCAGGATGAACATCACCAGGCAGACCAGGCCCGCGGAGAAGATCGCCTTGACGGTGTCACTGCCGGGGTTGCGGAACTCCCGCGTGTAGCAGACGGCGGTCTCGAAGGCGTAGGCCGACCAGGCTGCCAGGAAGAGCCCGCCCGCGAACAGCGTCCACCCCTCGAGGTCCCACGCACCGTTGAGGGGGACGAACGGGACGAAGTTCTCCCGCACTACGTCACCGGTGAGCAGCGGCACGAGGCCGACGACGAGCAGCGGGACGAGCACCGCCAGGCCGATGGTCGCCTGCACCCTCGCCGCGCGCAGGATGCCGTGGTGCTGCAACCCGAAGACCAGCAGCAGGAAGGCCGCGGCGATGAGGAACTGCGCGTTGATCCGCAGCGTCAGGCCCTCTTGCAGCCCTCCGAGGTCCACCAGGGTCAGTCCCCAGGTGTTGATCAAGGCGTCTGCCGGGAACAGCGCGGTGAGCACGTACCCGGCTGCCAGGCCCGAGCCGATCGTGAGTACCGGGGACCAGGCCAGCCAGTTGCACCACACCGACACCGGCGCGATGAACTTCGAGTAGCGCGCCCACGCCATCGCGCCGTACACCGATGCCCCACCGGACTTGCTGGGGAACAGCCCGGCGATCTCGGCATAGGTGAAGCACTGGATGAGGCCGAACGTGATCGAGACCGTCCAGACCAGCACCGACGGCGTGCCGATCGTGGCCGCGATGGAGCCCACGGAGAACAGCACGAGGGCGGGTACACCGCTGGCGACCCAGAAGGCGCCCTTCCAGGTGATCGTCCGCTGCAGGTCGCCCTGGTCGGTCGGCCCGGTCATCAGGCCCGCCCCGCCGGTTCCGGTGCGGGGACGCGATACCTCGGTCATGGCGTGCCTCCCGAGTTCGGGTACCGGAAGGCTAAGCGCGCCGGCCGCGACCAAGCAACCCTTTGATGCAACATTGTTTCACTAAAGTGGAACTGCGCCGCGCGTGCGACCAGCGACGCGTACCCATGTAGCACGGCGAACGGGCACAAAGTCCGCAGCCGGGACACACACGCGAGGATGCTACTGATAAACCATATTTCCTGGTAATGAACCGACCGAGGCAAGCCCCGGCATCTCGCGCCACGCCGACGGCCACCCCGCGGCGTCCATGAGCTCGACGGCGTGGGGCCCGCCGTAGCCGCCGAGGCCCACGCCGTCGAGTTCATGGACACGGCCCGGGCCGGGGCCGAGGGCGGGCCCTAGTGGCCGGCCGGCTTCTCCCAGCCCGCCAGCTGCGGGGGCCGCCAGGCGGTGCCCACGGTCGCGGAATCCCGCAGCCAGGGTCCGAGCTCGGGCTGGGAGAACTTGGCGTGCTGGTGCTTGAGCCAGATCCCGTACGAGTTGCCCTCCTGCAGGTGCTTGATCAGCACCTTGCGGGCGTACTCGTCCTCGCGCCCCCCGGGGATCTCGAAGTAGATCTTGAGGAAGGCGTTGGTGTACCGGTCGAACACGGCCGGCACCCCGTCCTCGGCCATCAGGTGCACATCTTCGAGCCAGTTCAGGTCCTCGCCGGGAGTTGCCGCGACCAGGTCGACGTCCTCCACCAGATCACGGTCGAACTGGTAGGGGAAGTGACGCCCGGTGAGTTCCTCGGTGTCGATACCTGCGCGGGTGGTCAGCCGCCGGTCCGCCAGGTCGAACTGCTCAGGCATCGCGTCCTCCCGCTCCGCCGTCGTTGGCCACATGCTTCTGCAACAGTGTCTTGATCTCCGCGAGCGTGTCGTCCTCGCTGACCCCGGGGATGTAGCTGGTGCCGGCGAGCGGCACCCGGGCCATCGCGGCGGCCTCGGTGGTCAGCGCGCAGAGGTCTTCGGGCTCGAGGCTGTGCACGTCGGTCTTGCCGCAGGCCCTGGCCAGCATCTGGACCTCGAGGGTCAGGGTGTGCAGGAAGTTGTAGACGCGCTCGGCCGCCTCGTCGACCTCCAGCCGCTTGCGCAGCTCGGGATCCTGGGTGGTGATCCCGACCGGGCAACGGCCGGTGTGGCAGTGGTAGCACTGCCCGGCCTTCACCCCGATGGTGCCCTCGTAGTCGGTGACGCCGGGGATCTCCTTGTTGCAGTTCAGCGCCATCAGGGCGGAATGGCCGATCGCCACGGCGGAGGCACCCAACGCGACGCACTTGGCGATGTCGGCGCCGTTACGGATCCCGCCCGCGACGACGAGATCGATCTCGTCTGCCAGGCCGACGTCCTCCAGCGCCCGGCGGGCCTCGGGGATCGCCGCCATCAACGGGATGCCGGTCTCCTCGGTCGCGATGTGCGGCCCGGCGCCGGTACCGCCCTCCGCGCCGTCGAGGTAGATGATGTCGGGGCCGCACTTGGCTGCCATCCGGACATCGTCGTAGACCCGGGCGGCGCCGAGCTTGAGCTGGATGGGCACCTGGTAGTCGGTCGCCTCGCGGATCTCCTGGATCTTCAGCGAGAGGTCGTCGGGCCCCAGCCAGTCCGGGTGGCGGGCCGGGCTGCGCTGGTCGATCCCGGCCGGCAGCGACCGCATCTCGGCGACCTGCTCGGTGACCTTCTGACCCATCAGGTGGCCGCCGAGGCCGACCTTGCAGCCCTGCCCGATGAAGAACTCGACCCCGTCGGCGAGCATGAGGTGGTGCGGGTTGAAGCCGTAGCGGCTCTGGATGACCTGGTAGTACCACTTGGTGGACAGGTCGCGCTCCGGCGGGATCATCCCGCCCTCGCCCGAGCAGGTCGCGGTACCGGCCATCGAGGCGCCCTTGGCCAGCGCCATCTTCGCCTCCAGCGACAGTGCGCCGAAGCTCATCCCGGTGATGTAGACCGGGATGTCGAGCTGGAGAGGCTTCTTGGCGAACCGCGAGCCGAGCACGGTCTTGGTCTCGCACTTCTCGCGGTATCCCTCGATCACGAACCGGGTCAGTGTCCCGGGCAGGAACATCAGCTGGTCCCAGTGCGGAATCGGCTTGAACATCGAGAAGCCGCGCATGCGGTAGCGGCCGAGGTCGGACTTGGTGTGGATGTCGTCGATGACCTGCGGCGTGAAGATCTGGCTCTGGCCGAGCACGTTGTGGTTCGGGTTGCCGTTCGTCATGGGTCGCGCTCCTGTGTTGCGGGTGACCCCGCTCCGGTCGGCCGGGCGGTGCGGTGGCGGGGGCCGGGTGCGGCCGTCAGAGCACGAGCTTGCGCTCGCTGGGCTCGAGGTTGTCGTAGTTCCACAGCTTGCGGCCGCACACGAACTTGCGGAACGAGTCGGGGCGGTCGAGTCCGTAGATCCGGAATTTCCGGTCGATGAGCTCCTCGTCGGCGGGCGTCATCTCCGACTCGACACAGTCGACGCCCAGCGAGGTGACCTTGCCGCCCACGTAGATCGCGCCGTCGTACATCGAGTCACCCATGCCGCCGCCGACGTCGCCGCAGATGATCTGCCGGCCGCGCTGCATCATGAAGCCCGTCATCGACCCGGCGTTGCCGCCGACGATGATGGTGCCGCCCTTCTGGTCGATGCCCGTCCGGGCACCGACATGGCCGCGGACGACGAGATCGCCACCACGGATCGCCGCGCCCGTCAGCGACCCCGCATTGCGGTCGATCACGACGACACCGGCCATCATGTTCTCGGCCACCGACCAGCCCACGCGACCGGTGATGTGGATCTCCGGCCCGTCGGCCAGCCCGCACCCGAAGTAACCGAGGCTGCCGTTGATCCGGATCCGGCACCGCGTGAGGATCCCGACCGCGATCGAGTGCCGCGCGCCCGGGTTCTCGATGGTGACCTCGGCGACGCCCTCGTCGTAGATCAGGCGCCGCAGTTCGAGGTTGATCAGCCGTGGGCTCAGCTCGGCCGCGTCGAACACCGCCGACTCGCCGTCGACCCTGGCGATCTTCGGTGCCTCGGCATCGGGCTCCGCGAGGCCACGGACGTCGTAACGGCCCGTGCGGCCCTCCGGCACGTTCAGCGTGTCCACACCAGCACCTCCCGCTCGTAGGGGTCGTAGGTGTCGATCTCCTGGGGCAGCACGGCCCGGATCGCGGTCTCCTCGGAGGCGAGCGCGACCATGTTCTCGCCCGTGTAGAGCACCAGCGGCTTGGCGGCCATCTCATCCTTTGCCATGCCGAGGCTGTTCTCGGTCACCACGAGGTAAGTGAACACCCCGTCGAGGTCGTCGAGGCTCTGCTTCATGGCGGTCTCGAGCGACAGCCCATCGGCCATCCGCTCGGCGAGATAGACGGCGATGATCTCCGAGTCGCACTCGGACTGGAACCGGTGCCCGGTGCGCTCCAGCCGCCGGCGCCACCGGTGATAGTTGGTCAGCTGACCGTTGTGGACGACGGCGACGTCGGAGAACGGGTAGGCCCAGTACGGGTGGGCACCCGAGATGTCCACATCGGACTCGGTGGCCATCCGCACGTGACCGATCGCGTGGGTGCCGCGGAACTCACCCAGCTTGTACTGGTCGGACACCGTCTGCGCGTCCCCGAGGTCCTTGATGATCTCGAGCGAGTACCCCAGCGAGAGCACCTCGCAGCCGGGCACGTTCTCGACGTAGTCGGCCAGCGGCTTGAGCTCGCCCTCGTAACGGAAGCTCGCCCGGTAGGCGTACTCGGACTCGCCGTGCACCCGGTCGATGGTGGCTCCCAGCTTGACCAGCCGGGACTCGACCTCGCGGCGGCTGCGTTCCAGCCGCTCGCTGAAGTCGAAGTCGCGTGCCTCGTTGGGGTTGGCCAGCTTGAACCGCATCACCAGCAGCTCGCTGGGATCGCCGTAGAGGGCGTAGCCGGCCGAGTCGGGCCCCCGATGCTTCATCGACTGCAGCATCCGGGTCATCTCGTCACCGACGTCACCGGGCCCGTCCTTGTGGATGATTCCGGCGATACCGCACATGGGCCGCTCCCTTCGGGAGTGCGGTCGGACAGTCAGGGCAGGATGTCGAGGTACTCGTTGACGTCCCAATCGGACACGCTCGCGCAGAAGCGTTCCCACTCGTCGCGCTTGTAGTGCTCGAAGACCCGGTACATGTCGCCGGGCATCGCGCTGCGCACGACGTCGTCGGTCTTAAGTGCCTGCAGCGCCTCGCCCAGGGTCATCGGGATCTTGCTGACGTCCTTGCCCGCGGCCATGGCGTCGTAGATGTTGCGGTCCTCCGGCGGCCCCGGGTCGAGATTGCGCGCGATGCCGTCGGCCATCGCCTTGATCAGCCCGGCGAACGACAGGTACGGGTTGACCGCCGAGTCCACTGACCGGTACTCGAAGCGGCCGGGTGCGCTGACCCGCAGCGCCGTGGTGCGGTTCTGGTAACCCCAGTCGGCGTAGAGCGGGGCCCAGAACCCAGTGTCCCACAACCGCCGGTAGGAGTTGACCGTCGGCGAGGTGATGCAGGTCAGCGCATCCAGGTGCTCGAGCACGCCGCCGATCGCGGCCAGCCCGGTCTTGCTCGGCATCCGGGGGTTGTCGCCGTCGGGCAGGAAGACGTTGTCGTCGTTCTCCCACAGCGAGATGTTGTGGTGGCAGCCGTTGGCCGACACCCCCATGAACGGCTTGGGCATGAAGCACGGGAAGGCGCCCATCTCCCGGCCGACCTGCTTGCAGATCTGGCGGTAGGTCGTCAGCCGGTCGGCGGTGGCGTCGGCGCGGTCGAACTGCCAGTTCAGCTCGAGCTGACCCGGCGCGTCCTCGTGGTCGCCCTGGATCATGTCCAGGCCCATCGCGTGGCCGTACTCCATCACGCGGTGGATCAGCGGCTGCAGCTCGGCGAACTGGTCGATGTGGTAGCAGAACGGCTTGGTCTTGCCCTCCACCGACGGCGTGCCGTCCGGGTTGAGCTTGAGCCACATCATCTCGGGCTCGGTGCCCACCCGCAGGTGCAGCCCGGTCTGGGCCTCGAACTCCTGGTGGATCCGCCGCAGGTTGCCACGGCAGTCCGAGGTGAGGAACGCGCCACCGTCCTCGGTGTCCTCCCGGCCGCGGAACAGCGTGCAGTACACCCGCGCCGTCTTGGAGTCCCACGGCAGCACGCAGAAGGTGTCGACGTCGGGCAGCCCGACGAGCTCCTCGGCCTCCGCGCCGTAGCCGATGTAGTCGCCGTGCCGGTCGGTGAACAGGTTCGCCGTCGACCCGTAGACGAGCTGGAAGCCCTTGTGCGCGAACCGCTCCCAGTGCGCGGCCGGTGCGCCCTTGCCCATGATCCGGCCGGTCACCGACACGAACTGGAAGTAAATGTAGCGGACGTCGTTGGCGTCGATCTCGCGGCGGACCCGCGCGATCGCGTCCTCCCGTCCATCCTGGTCGACGAAGTTCTCGAGATCAGAGGACATGGTGGCCTCCTTCACACCGGGCCGCCCGGCCCTCGGGGTTGTCGTGCCATCCACGGTGAGTAAACTCTGTCTCCTGGCAGGAGACAACACCTCGACGGAATTTCTTTTGCGTCGTCGCGGTCCCACCCGGAGTACGGTGGGGCTGCGGTGACGGCTGGTTCGATCGTCCCGCACGGGACACAGCGTGCCCGGCCTAAGCCGGCAGGTCGGCGCGCACGGCAGCCGGCAAGGGACGCGAGGGTCAGGTGTCGACCGATCCGGTGTACGACGGGCGGGGCGCCGAGCTCCCCGCGACGAAGGCGGCGGGCGAGCTCGAGTCCGAGCTCGGCGGCGTCATCGCCACCCGGGTGAGGGAGTTCAGGCAGCGCCACGGGTGGACGGTGGGCTACCTGGCAGCGCACAGCGGGCTGTCCAAGGGCATGCTCTCCAAGATCGAGAACGCCCAGGCGTCCCCGAGCCTCGCCACGCTGGCGCGGCTGTCGGAGGCGCTCGCGGTCCCCGTGACGGCCTTCCTCCGGGGGCTGTCCGAGGAGGAGGACGTCCTCTACGTCAAAGCGGGGACGGGCCTCGACATCCAGCACAGGGGCGCCGGGCCCGGTCACCGCTACCAGCTGCTGGGCAGCATGCGCGCACCGCACGACAGCCTGGAGCCGATGCTGGTCACGCTCACCGAGCGCACCGAGGTCTTCCCGCTCTATCAGCACGCCGGCACCGAGCTCATCTTCATGATCTCCGGGAAGATGGAGTACTGCTACGGCAGCTCCCGTTACCTGCTCGAGCCGGGCGACGCGCTGCAGTTCGTCGGCGAGGTCATGCACGGCCCCGGCGAGCTGGTCGTGCTGCCGATCCAGTTCCTCGCCATCAAGGCGGTCACCCCGGGCGGGTGATCTCTGCCGGACCGCCCGCGACCGGGTTCGAGACCAATGTGTCCACCGACAGTGGACAATGTTTCTCAATCCTCGTATGCTCCGGCTCACAACGGCAGCTCCACACAGCAGTCGGCGAGCCCCGGAGGCGGTGCGTGAACGTCGCAGGCAATAGTCAGGACAACGGGCGGCGCAACGGGCGCCCGCCGTCGCACAACGGGAAGGCCCGCTCGTCGCGGTCCCGGTACTCGGCGTTGCGGCTGCTGCGGCACGGCCTGTCGCAGCAGGACTGGCCACTGGCCTGGCGACAGCCGCCGATGCGCAGCAGCTACGACGTCGTGATCATCGGTGGTGGGGTGCACGGCCTGGCGGCCGCCTACTACCTGGCCGCCAACCACGGCATCACCAACGTCGCGGTGCTCGACAAGAGCTACATCGGGTCGGGCGGCTCGGGTCGCAACACCGCGATCCTGCGCTCGAACTACCTGACGCCCGAGGGGATCCGGTTCTACGACCGCTCCGTCAAGCTCTACGAACACCTCGCCGCCGACCTCAACTTCAACGTCATGTTCTCCCAGCGCGGCCATCTCACGCTGGCCCACAACGACAGCTCGCTGCGGACGATGCGGTGGCGCGCCGAGGTGAACAAGCTGCAGGGAGTCGACTCCGACGTCATCGATGCCGGTGAGGTCAAGAAGTTGGTGCCCTACATGGACACCTCGACGACCGTGCGGTACCCGATCCTCGGTGCGCTGTACCACCCGCCGGGCGGGATCGTCCGGCACGACGCCGTGGTGTGGGGCTACGCCCGTGGCGCCGACGCGCTGGGCGTGCACATCCACCAGGACACCGAGGTCACCGGCATCGACGTCAGCGGTGACCGGGTGACCGGGGTGCGCACCAACCGGGGCGACATCTCGGCACCGGTCGTGGTCAACTGCACCGCGGGCTGGTCGACGCTGATCTCCGACATGGCCGGGGTGTCGATGCCGGTGCAGACGTTCCCGCTGCAGGCGGCGGTCACCGAGCCGGTCCGACCGTTCCTCGACACCGTGGTCGTCTCCGGCACGTTGCACGTCTATGTCAGCCAGACCGACCGGGGCGAGCTGGTGTTCGGGGCCAGCGTCGACCCGTTCGCGTCCTACTCGACGCGGGGGTCGCTGGAGTTCATCGAGGGGCTGGCGGGTCACGTGCTGGAGCTGATGCCGCCGCTGTCGAAGATGCGGCTGCTGCGGCAGTGGTCGGGGCTGTGTGACATGACGCCCGACTACTCCCCGATCATGGGCCCCACCCCGGTGGAGGGTTTCCACGTCGACGTGGGGTGGGGCACGTACGGCTTCAAGGCGGGGCCGGTCTCCGGCGAGGCGATGGCGGAGACCATCGCGACCGGCCGCACGCCCGAGATCATCTCGTCGTTCGGCCTGGATCGCTTCACCCAGGGACGGCTGGTCGGTGAGAAGGGCGCCGCAGCCGTCGGCCACTGATCACCCCGGTTGCGCCGACGTGGCGTCGGCGCAACGCGGTTGCCGCAACGCCGCGCCGGCGCATCGTCCACCGAAAGGACGCCACACATGATGCTCCTCCCGTGCCCCTGGTGCGGACCCCGCAACGTCTCCGAGTTCCGGTACGCGGGCGAGGCCGGGACCCGGCCCGAGCCGGGGCAGGCCACCCCCGAGCAGTGGCGCCGCTACCTCTACTTTCACACCAATCCAGCCGGGTGGGTACGGGAGAGCTGGTATCACGGCGCCGGCTGCCGCAGGTACTTCCCACTCGAGCGCCACACCGTCTCCAACGAGACCCGCGCGACGGGGGAATCGCGATGACGCAGCAGACCGCGCGCACCACGGCCGCGACGGCGATCGACCGGATGCGGCTGGGACCGCAGCCCGGCGAGGTGATCGACCGCAGCGCCACATTCCGGTTCCGCTGGAACGGCCGCGAGTACCCGGCCCACCCGGGAGACACGATCGTCTCGGCGCTGGCCGCCGCGGGCGAGCGGGTGTTCTCCCGAAGCTACAAATACCATCGGCCCCGCGGGGTGCTGACCGCGAGCTATCTCGACCCGGGCGCCATGGTGCAGGTTGGCGACGAGCCCAACGTGCGGGGCGCGCACCGGCTCGTCGAGGCCGGGATGGACGTGCGCTCGCAGAACACCTGGCCGTCGCTGCGGTTCGACGTCAAGGCGGTCAACGGCCTGGCGGGGCGCTTCCTGTCGACCGGCTTCTACTACAAGACGTTCATCAAGCCCGAGCGGCTCTGGCCGGCCTACGAGAAGGTGCTGCAGCGGTTCGTACACGCCGGTCAGGTGTCGCCGGATACGCCGCACGGCTACTACGACAAGCGCTACGCCCACCCGGATGTGCTCGTGGCGGGCGGCGGCCCGGCCGGGTTGTCGGCAGCGGTGGCCGCGGCGCGTGCCGGGGCGCAGGTGATGCTCGTCGAGGAGGAGCACCAGCTTGGCGGGCATTTGCGCTGGGGCGGTGAGGCCGACCTGGCGTTGCTGAGCGAGCTGACCGGCCTGGTCGCGGCCACGCCGGGCATCGAGGTGCTGACCGACTCCGTAGTGCTGGGTCGCTACGACGACAACTGGGTCGCCGTGGTGCAGCGCAACCTGCCGGGCGTCGGCGAGCGTCTGATCAAGGCACGCGCCAAGACCATCGTCGCCGCACCCGGGCTGATCGAGCGGCCGTATGTCTTCGACGGCAATGACACCCCCGGCGTGATGCTCTCGACCGCGGTCCGAAGGTTGATCAACCTGCACGCGGTGCGGCCCGGCCGGCGGGCCGTGGTGCTCTCGGCCAACGCCGACGGCGACACCGCCGCCGCCGATCTCGCGCGGGTCGGGGTCGACGTGGCCCGGGTAGTCGACGCGCGCACCGGCGGTGACGTCGTCCGCGCGCTGGGCCGCAAGAACCTACGGGCGGTCGAACTCGGCGACGGCAGCACGGTCGAGTGTGACCTGCTGGTCACCGCCACCGGCTGGACCGCGCCCACCTCACTGCTGAACATGTCCGGCGACAAGCCCGTCTACGACCCCCGGGCGGCGCGGTTCGTTCCCGACCCCTCGCAGCTGCCCGACGACATGCTACCCGCCGGTGGGATCGCCGGCGACGGCACGGTCGCACAGCTCGTCGACCACGCCGACGCGGTCGGCCGCAAGGCCGCCCGGCGGGCGGCGGGGACCGCCGCCGGTTGGCATGCCACCGTGCCGACCCGGCGTGACACCGACAAGGCCGACACCGTCCAGGACCGCGACGATGAGGTCGAGGTTCCCGAGCTGGAGATGGCGGCGCACCCGGAGATGTTCCGCGCCGCTACCCACGGCATCGTCGACTTCTCCGAGGACGTGTCCTCGAAGGACCTGCACGCCGCGGTCAAGGAGGGCTACGGCTCCGTCGAGCTCGTCAAGCGCTACACCACCGCCACGATGGGCCCGCCGCAGGGCAAGCTCGAGACCGTCAACACGGTCGCGATCGTCGCCGAGGCCACCGGGTCCACGGTCGCGCAGACCGGGACGACGACGTGGCGTCCGCCGTATGCCCCGGTCACGCTGGGGGCGCTGGCGGGCCGGATCTTCGAGCCGGTGCGCTACTCGCCGATGCAGCCGTGGCACGAGGCCCACAGCGCGGCACCGCTGGTGGCCGGGCAGTGGATCCGGCCCGACCACTACGGCGACCCCGACGCCGAGGTCCGCGCCGTCCGCGAGGGCGTCGGCATCATCGACGTCACCCCGATCGGCAAGCTCGACCTGCGCGGCCCCGACGTCGCCAAGCTGCTCAACCTGCTCTACGTCAACAAGTGGTCCAAACTCGGCATCGGCCGGGTGCGCTACGGCGTGATGTGCGCCGACGACGGCGTCGTCATGGACGACGGCGTCACCGGCCGGCTCGGCGCCGAGCACTACCTGATGAGCACCACCTCGTCGGGCGCGGCGGCGGTGTGGGAGTGGGTCGAGAACTGGCTGCAGACCGAGCATCCCGAGTGGGACGTCCACGTCACCCCGGTCACCACCGCCTACGCCAGCATCAACGTCGCCGGGCCCAGGTCTCGCGAGCTGGTCGGGCGGCTGGCCGAGGGTGTCGACCTCGACCCCGAGACCTTCGGCTACATGCAGGTCCGCACCGGCACCGTCGCCGGTGTCGAGGACTGCGTGCTGTGGCGGATCGGGTTCACCGGCGAGCTGTCCTACGAGCTACACGTCCCCGCGGCCCACGGCCTGCACGTCTGGGAGGCGCTGGCCGAGGCCGGCAGCGACCTCGGCGTAGCGGCATTCGGGGTGGAGGCGCAGCGCATCCTGCGGCTGGAGAAGGGCCACCTCATCGTCGGCCAGGACACCGACGGGCTGACCCAGGCCTACAGCGCCGGGCTGGACTGGGCGATCAAGCTCGACAAGGACGACTTCGTCGGCAAGCCCGAACTCGCCTGGCAGGCCCAGCACGCCGACTACCCCAAACTGGTCGGGCTACAGCCGGTGGACCCGGCGGTGGTGCCCCCCGAGGCCAGCCAGATCATCACCGAGACCTGCTCGCAGGGTCGAAGCATCAACCCTGAGACCTGCTCGCAGGGTCGAAGCATCAACACCCCGGGCAGCCGCATCGCCGGCCGCATCACCTCCAGCCGGCACTCCCCCACCCTGGGTCGCGCAATCTGCCTCGGCCAACTCGAGCCGGCACTGGCCACACCCGGAACCGAGGTCACCGTCCGACTGCCCGACGGCCGCGACATCACCGCGCGGGTCACCGAGCACCTCGCCGCAGTCGACCCCGAGGGTCACCGCCAACACGTCGTGAGTGGCGATGCGAGTGATGACTCGCATCGCCACTCACGAGGCGCAGCCAGGAGCCCGATCGCACCGGCCGAGCCACGGGACGAGGTGCACGGCTGGGAGGTCAGTGCCCGGCGCAGCACGGCAGAGCTGACGATCTCCGATGCCACCCCGCTGGCCAAGATCGCCGTGCGGGCACCGGTGGGGGGCGCGATGCAGCAGGCCCTCGGCGTGCCCTTCGGTCGCATGGCCCGCGACCGTGACGGCGCACTGGTCATCGGCTCCGGGCCGGGTGAGTGGCTCGTACTGGCCCCGGCCGGGACCGGCGCCTCGACCCGGCAGCGACTCGAAGGCGCCGCCGACGGGCTCGACGAGTTCGCCACGGTCACCGACCTGACCCACGGCAGGGCGCTGATGCGGCTGTGCGGCGCACGGTCGGCAGACCTGCTGGCCAAGGTCTGCGGCGTCGATCTGTCCGATGCCGTCACCCCCGAGGGCGCAGCCTTCCGCACCTCCGTCGCGCGCCTCGTCACCGATGTCGTGCGCGACGACTCCGGCACGGCGCCGGGCTATCTGCTGCACTGCGAACGGTCGTCCGGACAGTACCTGTTCGACGCACTGCTCGATGCCGGCGCGGAGTTCGGCATCGAGATCGACGGCTTTTCCACCGCGGGTATCTGAAGTCCCTCCTGCTCAAGGCCCTCCTTCTGAAAGGCCCTCCTGCAGGGCCGATCTCGTCGAACCGAGGAGTTCATCGTCATGTCGTTTCCGAGTAATTTGGAGATCGCGCGTAGCGCG
>WHSY01000097.1 GCA_009379815.1 Pseudonocardiaceae bacterium | reverse complement strand
CCAGCCGATCCACGCCCCGGTCTGCGCCCGCATCACGGGGGCCAGCGCCGTGACCAGCCCACCTGGGCTACGACGCCAGGCTGTCGAGCCGTCGGCGCCAGTGACGCGGTCGACTGGCAGGCGGTTGGCGACGACGACGAAATCCGCCTCGCCGGTGGGGATCTGCGTGTTGTCGGTCACCCTGAGTCAGCCTCCTCGCCCTAGCCCGCCCCTGCGACACTAGCCGGGGGCAGGCCGGGGTGCCCGCGGTAATGCCGAGCCCTGGGGTCCTCGCCCATCACCAGAGTGAGCAGCGCGCGGTAGGTGTCAGCCCCGGCAGCAGCGGACGTGCAGCGCTGCCCGCCGTTACGATGGCCCGCACGTGCCGGCGTAGCTCAACTGGCAGAGCACTCGCCTTGTAAGCGGAAGGTTCGGGGTTCGAGTCCCCGCGTCGGCTCCACTCTGACCAGGAGTTTTGTCTGGGGCAGCGTTGCGCGAGTTGATCACTGTCAATCAGTGTGACTGCGAGTATGCTCCCGCGCGTGGCGAAGAACGGCAGCAAGCGGCGCCAGCGTGGGTCAATTCGCCGGCGTGGCAACTCGCTGCAGGTCCAGGTTTACGCAGGAGTTGATCCGCTGACCGGCCGGCGCATGTACCTCTCGGAGTCCACCACCGACGAGGCCGAGGCGCAGCGGATCCTGAACCGCCTGCTGTCGGAGGTCGACGCGCAGCAGAACGCCCAGACCCGCGCGACGCTGGGCTCCACCCTTGACGCCTGGATGCGGGTGCACGAGGTCGAGCAGAACACCCTGCAGGGCTACGAGCAGTACGCACGGCTCTACATCAAACCCGCGCTCGGTGACGTCCCCGTCGGCAAGATCACCACCAAGATGCTCGAGGAGTTCTACGCTGAGCTGCGCCGGTGTCGGATCCGTTGCGACGGTCGGCCGATGGTGCATCACCGCGTTGCTGGACCGCACGAGTGCAGGATCGTTTGCCATCGCCGCCCGCCCGGCAGGCCACCGGCCCGTGGTTATCCCGAGCACGACTGCGAGCAGGCGGGCTGCACAGTGAAGGAGTGCCCACCGCACACGTGTCGGCCCCTGTCGGGATCGACGATCCGTCACGTGCACTTCGCCATAAGCGCCGCACTGTCGGCCGCGGTGCGCTGGGACTGGATCAAGTCGAATCCGGCTGTAGTCGCGAAGAAGCCCCGGCAGCGTCCGCCGCAGCCGAATCCGCCAACCGTGGAGCAGGCCGGGCGGATCGTGGCGGCAGCGTGGGAGCAGGACGAGGACTGGGGAACGCTCGTCTGGCTGGTCATGGTCACCGGGCTACGCCGTGCCGAGGCGCTCGCGCTGCGATGGCACCACTTCGACCTTCCGGCGGGCAAGCTCACCGTGCGGCGCAACTACGTGATCGTCGCGGGCGAGGCCGTCGAAAAGGATACCAAGACCCACCAGATGCGGCGGATCAGCCTCGACCCGGCGACGGTCGACGTGCTCACCGAGCACCGCGAGCGATACGAGCGGCTAGCGCACCAGCTCGGCATCGAGCCGCGGGACGACGCGTACCTGTTCTCGCACCTACCGACCCGCGAGGTGCCATACGACCCGGACGGCGTCACACACCGCTACTCAAACATGTGCCACAAGCTGGGCATCGACAGCCACCTGCACGCCCTCCGGCACTACTCCGCGACTGAGCTGCTGACCGCCGGCGTCGACCTTCGCACCGTCGCCGGCCGACTCGGTCACGGGAGCGGCGGCGCCACCACGCTTCGCGTCTACGCGGCCTGGGTGAACGAGTCCGACCAGCGGGCAGCCGAGATCTTGGGCAGTCGCATGCAACGTCCGCCGCGGTCGAACCAATAGCGGTACTAGTCCCGCCTTGCAACTCCTTTCTGATACTCCGGTCGCATCCTTCCCGTGCCGCTCGCGCTGGGCGACGGTCCGGGGCTCGTGGGCGCAGCCCGGTCGGTCCGGCCGCCTGGCACTGACCCTACCTACCCGGGACAACAGAAAGAGACTTCCGAGGCTAACGCTGTGGATGGGTGTGGCGCGCTTTCCGCGGTAGCTCTGTCGTTAGTAAAGTGGTTAAGGCGCAACTAACGAGCTCGGGGCAAAAGGCAGAGTTCTGCGTTAGATGCGGGACCCGGACGAGGTCGTTGATCACCGTCTTGGTGGCGTAAGCAAGTGCCTGCGCAGCAGGGTCCGGAAGATGGGGCCGGGTGACTCGGAGCCATCGGGCCCATTCAGCGATATCGTCGTTCCGAATACGTCGTTCTCTCTCGGCTGCTTTGTCGGGGAGATAGAGCGCTTCGGTTACCGCGACGGCGAGCAGGTCGGTGGCTTCTACTGCGATTCGAATGTAGCCGCGAACCAGCTCGCCGATAACGGTGGCATCGTCTACGGCTTTCCGCAGTGCCCGGGTATTCTCGAGCGCCGTCCAGTCTTGCAAGCGAGTCACGAGATTTGACAGGATGTCGGCCTTGGAATCAAAATAGCGGTAGACTGCGGGCCCCGCGATACCGAACTCGTCAAGGCTCACTCCACCGAACCCCCGCTCGCGGAACGCACGAACTGCAGCGGCGATGAGCTGTTCGCGTCGAGAGTTGTGGGCGCGCGGAAGGTTGCACTGCGCTGGCCTGTTGGGCGTGTCCTCCTCGCCGCAGGCCGGCGCGCTGATCGCAGCCAGACTGGCCGCGAGGAGCAGATCAGCGAGTTTGCGACGTGCCAGGGTGGGTTCGTAGTGGCCAGGGCTGGTGACGATGCTCACGGCGGCCCACGCACGAACCTCAGCCTGGAAAGGACTAGTCGTGTGATCGGCGTTTTGTATCCCCTCGCACACTGCGCGCCCGATCCGGCGTGTGCCCGCACGAACCCTAGCGAAATCGGCGGCGGCGAGGTGTCGAGCTTCTCGCTGCCACAACGGTCCCAGCCGAAGGCTATCCAGGGATGCCTCGATGAGACGCCGTAACAGAGCTTCGAGATCCGCCGAGGTGGTCATGCGTCGCCCTGCCGGGTCGTCGAGTGCTGCGAGCAAGCGGCTCTGGTCGTCGAGGATCACGTGTGAAAGCAGGTCTTGCTTGTTCTCGAAGTGTCGGTACAGCGCGCGCGCAGTAATTCCGGTCGCTTCGGCAATGTCCTCCATGCGCACGGCGTGGAAGCCGCTACCGCTGAACAGCTCGCTGGCGTGGTGCAAGATCTGCCGCCGGCGATCACGGGGACGGCGTCGCACCTTGGACGCTGCTGCCGCGGCCGGTTGCCCAACCATGATCCACTCCTCCTTGGCCGTGGCCGCGTCGTTGTGGCTCGGCAGTACGGACGATAGACGACTCCGCTGTCACATGCGGTCAGCAGCGGCTAGCCCGACAGGCTACGTGGAGAGAAGCTAGCACGACATCACGTGTTCGAGCTTCACGCGCCCGGAGTACGAACGAGCCCGCGTCCCCCTATGCTCCGTGAAACGTAAGCGCAGTTCAGAGCATGTCCGTGAGCTTCACCCGCCGGGAGGTCTGGCCTGTTGCGCGCCCCTGAGGCCCGTCATAGCTCCCTCAGCGTCCACCCTTATAGGCGGTCCGTGCCGCTACTACTGGTTGACATCTGCCGTACACCTCGGGCTAGAGTGGGCCGTAACACAAGATCCATATCTGAGGAAGCATCGCTACTCACGATCGACCTAGCGCACCTGTCCGTGGCCGTCGGCGCATGCCGACTGGCGCCGCTCGGCACGTGTCGGTGACCCGACTTCCTCGGGTGAGGAGAGGGCAGACGATGGAGACTCGGCAGTCCTTGCGATGGAAGGGCCAGCGGCCCCCGGTTCGGCACGCCGCCCCCAATCGCTCGCTGGCTTCCGGCGAGGAGCAACCTTTGAATCGGCCGATGCGGTTTCCGGTGGCGGTATCAATGAGAGGTGGGGATTTTCGATGAGCACTCAGGCGGATACGAGCCCCGTCAGTGAGGCTACCGCGATGTACGACGTGGTCGTGGTCGGTGCCGGTTTTAGCGGTGTATACCAGCTATGGCACCTGCGCGAGCGTGGGTTTTCCGTCATACTGTTCGAGGCCGGAAGCGGCCTTGGCGGCGTGTGGAATCTCAACCGCTACCCGGGTGCACGAGTCGACAGCGACGGCATTGACTACCAGTTCTCTCACGAGCGGTTTTGGAAGAACTGGGACATGTCCGAGAGGTTCCCGGACCATCGGGAGCTGCGGGACTACTTCGCCTACCTTGAGTCGCAGCTTGACCTCTGCAAGGACTGCCGGTTCAACACCAAGGTCGTGGCCGCCGACTTCAACGACTCCGAGTGCGTTTGGACCCTGACCACGAGCGACGGGTCCACCACGCGGACTCGCTACGTCGTATTCGCCACGGGGTCGACAGTGGAGCCTTACAGGCCAGACTTCCCGGGCACCGATGACTACCAAGGTACTCTCGTCCACACTGCGCGGTGGCCAGAAGGCCTAGAGTATGCTGGAAAGCGGGTCGCTGTCATCGGAACAGGTGCCAGTGGTGTGCAGATGATTCAGGAAATTGGGCCGGTAGCCGAACAGCTCACGGTTTTTCAACGCACCCCCAACTTGTCGTTGCCGATGCGGCAACGCAGGCTCACCGCCGCTGACAACGTCGCACTCAGGGAAGCTTACCCGGAGACCTTCGCGAGGCGAAACACAGAGACCTTTGCCGGCTTCAGCTATGATTTCGACCCTCGGAAGGCGGTGGAGCTGTCCGACGAGGAGCGTGAAAAATACTACGAACAGTGCTGGCAGGAAGGGGGGCTCCGCTTGTGGCTGGCTGGCTTTATTGACACCTTGTTCGATCACGATGCGAACAAGTATGCCTACGAGTTTTGGAAGAAGAAGATCAGGGCATGCATCAAGGATCCGGCGAAGGCGGATCTGTTGGCCCCGCATGAACCTCCGCACCCGTTCGGAACGAAGCGGGAGGCTCTGCATCAGAACTACTACGAGGTGATGAACCAGGACAACGTTGAGATCGTCCCGGTCCGTGAGACGCCGATCGAGCGGTTCACCGAGACCGGTATTCGGACGGCCGATGGGCGGGAGCGTGTGTTCGACGTCGTTGTGTTGGCCACTGGTTACGACAACAACACGGGCGCGCTGACGGCGATCGATGTCCGCGGCACCGACGGGCGCACGCTGCGGGAGAAGTGGGTAGACGGTGTGGACGTTTATCTGGGCGCCCTGACGCAGGGGTACCCCAACCTGGTGTTCCTCTACGGCCCGCAGAGCCCTGCTGCGTTTGGCAACGGACCGACGTCTGCGGAATTGCAGGGTGATGAGGTGATTAACCTACTTGAGTACATGCGTCAGCATGGCCACACGCGGTTCGAGTCCACAAGGCAGGCGGATGAGGCCTGGACTGCAGAGATCGACGCGATCGATGATGTCGCGCTGTTGAAGTACGCTGATAGCTGGTACAACGCCAGTAACATCCCCGGCAAGCACCGGCAGATGCTCCAGTATCTCGGCGGATTTCCCACCTACATGCAGCGATGGCAGACGGAGCGGGAGTCTGGATACACCAAAGGCCTGGTTCTCGGCTGACGGGTATCCTGGGTGGGGACGGTCGGAGTGCGCTAAAACCCGGCCCAAGAGCCCATACGTAACGGCCGTGAAGGCCGCGGCGCCTAGTGCACGACGTCATATTCGCTAGGGCCACTCCTCGGCGACCGCTAACTGATCACAAGGCGTCGTTCGATATCTGGAGGGAAGCCGAGCACCACGGGACGGAGTAGAGGATTGGCTATATACCTTGCGCTGTGGACACGTCCGGAGGACGTCGAAGGGTTCGAACGTGAGTACAGTGCAGATCACATACCTCGAGCGCGGGAACTTCCTGGGCTTCGGCGACTTCGCATAGCGACTGTGCACGACGGCAGTTTCTACCGAGCGGCCGAACTCGAGTTCGACTCTGTCCAGGAGCTGCAAGCTGCGCTTGGCGAGAGTGAGGCAGGAGAGCGACTCATCGAAAACAGCCGGCATCTACAGCAGACTTATAGCGTGACTACCGAAAGAATCATCATGGACGGATGGTCTGTCGTCGCTGGGTCTAGTTACTAGGGTCCCCACACAGAAAGGTATGAGCACTATGGCATTCAACGTCAACAGGGTCGTGACCGACCGGACCGCGGACGGTAAGTCGGTGTTTGCTGACGAGCCGCCCGCGCCTAAGGACACCGTCCTCGGGCTGGAGATCCATAATATCTGGGGAACCGGTGACGGCATGCCGTTCGTGGGTGCCGGGGACAATGCCGCGACTGTTCCGTTCCCGTTCTTCCCTGGGGCAGGTGGGACCCGATTCATCGTCGTCCGGTTCCCCCCGGAATCAGCCACTCCACCCGACGGCGACCCTGAGGCGGCCGCGGCCGACGCCGAACAGAAGCAGCCCGGCTTGGTAGGGGTGTTCGAGCCGGATGTCCCGGGAATGCACACCACGGACAGCATCGACTACGGCATATGTATCGACGGTGAGCTCTTTCTGGAGCTCGACGACGGCGCCGAAGTGTACGTGACGCCGGGTACCTGCGTCGTGCAGCGAGGTACCCGGCATGCGTGGCACAACCGCGGAGACCGGCCCTGCACGATGGTCTTCGTCCTCGTCGGCGCCGACCGCAAGCCCGCCTGACGCTCTGGGGTGTACGGCGGCTGGAGATCCGCCGTACACCCCACTCTCCGGCGTACCGAATGTCGCCCCGCTCGGAGCCGGGGAACTAGGGCGCTGGTGTCGATCATCTACGTCGCGGCCGTCCGTAGGAGCCTGTGCAATGGGGTTGGATGAGGAGCACCATATGCCGAACATTTCGTCACCCCCCGCCGTGGTCGCCCGGCAAGACTCGGTCGCCGACATCCTTCGTCGCAGCGCCAGCCGCCACCAGGACCGTATGGCGCTGATCTTCGCCGAGCGACGCTGGAGCTACGGCGAACTCGATGCCGCCGTGAGCCGCATCGTCACCACGCTGCTCGATGCTGGGCTGCCGCCTGGCGACCGGGTCGCAGCCTACGGCAAGAACTCCGACGCCTACGCATTGCTCTTTCTCGGCTGCGCCCGAGCGGGTCTGGTGCACGTGCCGATCAACTATAACCTCATCGGCGAGGAGTTGACCTATCTGGTCACGCAGTCGACCTCGACGGCGCTGTTCGTGGACCCGGCGTTCTCCGCGACGGTGGATGAAGTCGCTCCCCAGCTCGGTGAAGTACGCCGCGGCACGCTGCGGGACGGAGACGGCGCCGAGCTCGGTGACGTGTTGGTCTGGGCGCTTGGCGACACCGAACCGCAGGCCCCGGCGGCCCCCATTGGCGGTGAGGACCTGGTGCAGCTGCTCTACACCTCGGGCACCACGTCGGCCCCGAAGGGCGCGATGATGAGCCACCAGGCGATGGTGCACGAATACATCTCCTCGGCCTATGGACTGGAGTTCTCCGCCGATGACGTGGTGCTGCACGCCTTCCCGCTCTACCACTCGGCGCAAATGCACGCGCTCCTCATGCCCTACCTGATGTTGGGCGCCACGAACCACATTGCAGAGACTTTCGACCCCGGCGACTGCCTCGCGCACCCCGGCACCGCTCTGCCCTCGTGCTGGGCCTGGCACCCCGCCGTGGTCGAGGAACTGTGGTGGCTACGCAACGCACACCACGACGCCTACCACGGCCGCACCGCCTGCTGGCGCGACGTCGGCGACTGGCACGACCGCCAACGCCCCGGCGTCACCGCCCGCATCCGCAAGGCCATCGCCGACTGCGAACTGTCCCGCCACATCAACGGCGGCGACGCCCGAAGTGCCCCTGTCCAGCGCCGTCGAGCAGCTCGCCGCGCACTGGACCACCCACCGCACGGCTTTCGGATCTTGGTCTTGGCGTGCTGCCCTGTTCGGTGGCCAGCCACGAGACCAGCCCGGCGGCCTCGTCCTCACCGTCCCCGTCGGGTGGTGGGGCGAGCTGGGTGATGTCCTCGGCGAGCTGGCGGATCAGGGTGTCGAGGTCCCGGGCGCCGCCCGGCTTCTCGAATGTCGACCGCCCGTCGGCGCGGATATCGGCGGCGGGCAGGTCCGCCGTGGGTTCCTCCGGCGTGAGCCGCACGCCCCGGGCAAGTGCCTTATCGGTGAGACCGGTCAACAAATCCGCGGGCGGCGATTCGCGGTGTGCTGACCTCCGGTGCGCGGATCGAGTCAGTGTGCGCGGCCGCGGGCACCGGCAAGTCGTTCACGGTCGGCGCGATCGCCGACACCTGGCAAGGCACCGGGTATCGGGTGTTCGGGTTGGCGACGTCGCAGGCGGCCACCGACGTGCTGGCCGAGGCGAACGTCACCGCCCGCAACATCCCGTCGTGGCTGGCGGCACAGGAGCGGCTCGACGAAGCCGACCCGGGCGGCCCAGACCCGGGCGGGGACGGCCAGTGGCGGCTACAGCCGGGGGACCTGGTGGTCGTCGATGAGGCCGGGATGGCCGACACCCCGCACTTGGCGACGATCCAGTCCCGTTGCGAGCAGGCGGGGGCGAAGCTGCTGCTGACCGGCGACCCGCGGCAGTTGGCCGCCGTCGGGGCGGGTGGCGCATTCGCCGACCTCGCCGCCCACGGGGTGCGCTACGAGCTGGCCGAGGTGCGCCGCTTCACTACCGCGTGGGAACGCAGCGCGTCGCTGGCGCTGCGTGACGGTGACCCGGCGGCTCTCGACGCCTACCAGCGCCACGGGCGCCTGCTCGACGGTGGCACCGTCGAGCAGGCCGAGGCCAGCGCGGCGCGGGCGTGGCTGGCCGACACGCTGGCCGGGCGGGAGTCGCTGCTGCTCGTGTCGAGCAACGCGGCGGCGGCTCGGGTGAGTTCGGCGCTGCGCGCCGATCTGATCGCGCTCGGCAGGGTCACCGAGACCGGCGTCGAGCTGGGCAAGGACGGCACGGTCGCCGGGGTCGGGGACCTGGTCCAAGCCCGCCGCAACGGCTGGGACCTGATCGGCTACGACGGCAACGCTGCCGCGCCGATCAACCGCGCCACGTACCGGGTCACCGGGCTGCGCGCCGACGGCGGGCTCACCGTCGCCCCGTTGCTGACTCGAGACAACGGACGCGAACCGCTGGGCGCGCCGATGCAGCTCCCAGCCAGCTATGTCGCCGCCGATGTGACATTGGGCTACGCGAGCACGGTGCACGCCGCGCAGGGCCGCACCGTAGACACCGCGCACGCGGTGATCGCGCACGGCCAGGACGCCGGGACCGCCTATGTGGCGCTGACCCGTGGCCGGGACCGCAACACCGCCCACGTCGTCACCCGCGCCGTGCCCGACGACGCGGAACCCGGCCAGACCCACGAAGTCGCTGAGCGCAGCCCGCGGGCGGTGCTGGCCGAGGTGATCGAACGCGACCCCGGTGAGACCGAGCAGTCCGCCCTGGTCGTGCGCGAACGCGCCGAGCAGCAGGCCCGCTCGACCATGACCCACGTCGACAAGCTCACCTACCACGTCGACAGGATCACTGCCGGACGGACCGGCGGTCAGCTCGACCGGCTGGCCGCCGACGGGGTGCTGTCGGACCTCGATCGGCGGCGACTGGCCGCCGCGCGCCGACGCCGCCGCCGCCGAGACCGAGGCCGCGCAGGTGACGCAGCGCGCCGCGCAGCTCGACGCCGCTGACCAGGCCCGCGGGTCCTGGTACGCGGCGACCGCCGCGACGCGGGACGCCGCACACCGGGCACGCGGCGCCCTGGAAACACGCGGCATCGACATCGACGCCGATGACGACAAGGTCACCGCTGCCGAGTGGCTGGCGGCTCACCATGCCGAGCAGCGCGTCGAAGACGCGCACCGGGTGGTGCGCGACGAGACCGAACTGACCGACGGCGGGCGCGACGACGCTGCCGCTGCCGCGCCGGATGGCCACCTCGGCGCTGACGCTACCGAGGTGGCCGACACGTCCTCCGACGTCGCCGAGGCCGACGACGCCACCGTGCCAGTGGTCGAGACCGACGTGGCCGACATCCGCGAGGTCACCGAACCGGACACCGCCGAGCGCGCCGACCCGCAGGAGCCGCACCGGGTGCCGACCGCCGACGAGTCGGCGGCCAGCGTCGCCCGTGCACAGGCCGCGCTTGCCGAGATCGAAGCCCGACGTCAGGCCGACGCCGCCCGCGAGGCGGCCGATGCCGAACAGCAGCACACCCAGCGTCGGGAGCAGCTCACGACATGGGCCGAACACGACCGAGCAGCCGAGCAGAGCACAACCGATGACGCGGACGGTGACGATGATGACCTGGTGCGGCAGCGGTGAGCGCGGCCTACCGGCCGTACCACGTGATGCGATAGCCCTCCGACTCCACATCACGCACGGCCGTGTCCAGGTTGGCGCCCCGCGCCAGCCGCCACACCGTCAGCAGCCGAACGAGGGGCTCCAGCAGTCGCGGATCGGTCAACGTCTGCACCGGCCCCCACTCGGGGACCAGGGCGGGGTGCCTACGGCGGGGGCGGCTCAGGTGCAGCGGATACCAGCGCAGCACCTGCCCATCGAGGGTCGCGTCTACGACGACCAACGCCGACCCGCCCGGGTCGACCGGCAGTTGCAGCGCCACGTTGAGGTCCTGAGCTTCGAAGGCCACCAGCAGCCGGGTCGCCTCAACACCGGCGGGCACGTCGCCAAGCCTGTTGACAGCGCGATAGGCGTCCTGGCCGGGGTAGAACCGACGGCACACCACCGAGCCGATGAAGCTCGGGTACGGGGTGTCGGTGAACATGTACACCGCGGGTGGATGGACCGCGCCCGTGGTCCGCAACGTCTGATCGAGCGCGCTGCATATGCCTCGCTCGATCTCGTCGACCATCTCGTCTACGGGCGCCACCTGCCGCATGTCGCCAGTGTGCGCCGCGACCCCGACAGGTGAAACACCCCACAGCTTCGCACCGGCCTACTGCATCGGGTGCGGGCGGTCCGGCCGTCTGCAAGCCGTGGCGGTCTAGAGCAAACCCCTCACCTCGCGGCCGAATCGTTCTACGTCGCGGCGGCGCCGCAAGGGCGAACCTGCGCGGGGACCCCTACGCGGCTTCGCCGCCCCGCACAGAACCGTCGCTACGCGACCGCCCTTCGGGCGGCCCTTGCACCACCGCCACTCCGCAGATTCTTGGCCTGGTGCGAGGTGAGGGGGACGACCGGCGATCGGTTCAACACCCCGTGCCCGCGGACCTTGTGGAGGAGGTGAGCCCCGATGGGTCGAGCACTGAGCCTGGCCGAGCAGGCAGCCGGCCGGGAGCTGGCCGCGCTGGTCGACGGGCCGTGGGCCGCGCTGGTACTGGCGGTGCGACCTGGAGGCGATGCAGGTCGCGTCGCGGCGCACCGGCCACCCCGACGGGCACCCGGCCGCGGTGCTGCGCGCATACCGGCCCACACAGCGGTGGATCGACCACCCGACCGGGGGCGGCGTGCGCGGCCGCGCATGGACCTACCAGCCGACCGGAGGGAGCACCCGGTGAGCGAAACCGGCACGCAGCAACACATCACCGCACCGCTTGACACTGCTGTGTCAATGCAGCCCGACGGGCCGGTGAGCGCGCCGATGGTTTCGGCGCTGGAGCAGGGCTGGGCGGCGATCCGCGCCCGCCACCCCGAGGTGCCCACGGCCGTGGTCGTGCTCGGTGCCGGGTCGATCGGAGTTCCCGCCGGTGGGTTGCGGCTGGGGCACTTCGCGGCGATGCGCTGGCACCACGACACCCAGCAGCTGCCCGAGGTGTTCGTCGGCGGCGAGGGACTGGACCGCGGCCCGGGCGACGTGCTGGCCACCCTGCTACACGAGGCCGCCCACGCGCTGGCCGACGTGCGGGGGATCAAGGACACCAGCCGACAGGGCCGCTGGCACAACGCCCGGTTCAAGCAGCTTGCCACCGAGGTCGGGATCGAGACCACCGAGGACCCGCGCATCGGCTGGTCGCCGACCAGCCTGCCCGAGGCGACCCGCGCCGACTACGCCGACACCATTACCGCGCTCGGCGCCGCCCTGCGGATGCACCGCACTGCCGAGGTCACCGGCGGCCAGGGCAGCAAGACCAAGACCCCGCCGTGCGTGTGCGACTGCGGCCGACGTATCCGGGTCGCGCCCACCGTGCTGGCCGCCGGACCCATCACCTGCGGCGTCTGCGGCACCGACTTCACCCCCGACGAGCCCGAGGACCAGCCATGACCGACACCCGCACCTACCGCACCGAGCTGATGGACGCAGCCCTACTGCAGGTCGCCGTGCTGGCCGCCCCCGGACGGCAATAGGGACTGTGCATCGACGGCCAGCTCGTGGCCAGCACCGACGAGCCGATGGTCGCCGAGGCCGCGCAGCACTGGGCGCGTCGGATGCTCGGCGAACACGTCACCTTCCAGCAAGAGCACCCGGGCGGCGGCTACTGGGTGGCCAACCCCGACATGCCGCGCGCCCATCACCACTAGAGACACCGCCGGGCCGGACCGCGACATAGGACTCCGCCCGGCCCGGCGGCTACCAGCCCCAGCCGGGGCGGTGCCATTCAATCACCGAGGGAGCACCATCATGGCAAGCGGAGAGACCCCTATCACCGTCGTGGGGAACCTGACCGGCGACCCCGAGCTGCGCTACACCCCGACCGGCGCCGCGGTCGCCAACCTGACCGTCGCCAGCACGCCGCGCTACTTCGACAAGCAGCGCGGTGGCTGGAAAGACGGCGACACCCTGTTCCTGCGCTGCAACGTGTGGCGATCCACGGCCGAAAACGCCGCCGAGTCGTTGAGCAAGGGCGACCGGGTGATCGTGTCCGGCAGGCTGCGGCAGAAGTCCTACGAGACCCGCGACGGCGAGCAGCGCACCGTATACGAGCTGGAGGCCGACGAGATCGGCCCGTCATTGCGATACGCCACCACGAAGGTCAACAAGGTGAGCCGGGATTCGGCCGGGGCCAGCACTGCCGATGACGGCGAACCGCCTTTCTGACCACCCACGGTGCTACACGAACCGGGGGATGGGCGGTGATCTCCTGTGGGCCAGCCCGTCCGCATCGGGGCGCGTCCGCAGGCCAGCCAGTGGATCACGGGGGTGCGCAGCAACCTTACTTGCGCATCAACACAACTTGGCCCGGGTCGTGCCAGCTCATCGATGCGGGCCACGACCGCACATCGGCTGGCTTGCGGACGGTGGGTTCGCCGCGGAACACGAGTCGCCACTCGGGCGAAGGCGGTTACTCAACCGGGTCGAGGTGCATGTAGTTCCAGGCCAGTAGCTGCTGCATCACCGGGCCCGTGGAAATGGACCGCTGATGGTGCGTCGTAACGCACCATCAGCAGCGAATTCGAGCGTGGATCCAGGCTGAACCCGCGACCTCGGCCAGTCGGAGGTCGCGATGTGGGCGTAGCCACCGGCGGGCGTAGCGTTTCGTTGCCTGCCACGCACCGTGCAGCCTCGGCGACGGTGGGACGTTCGCGTGCTCGGCGGGCACACGCTCGGTAGCGGTGTCACCCGGCTGGTGCTAACGCAGGACCGGTTGGACACGATCAGTAGATTATGGTGCTTCACTCCGAACCCGAGCGGTGGACCCATCGGCACCCTGTGGTGGCGTGGCTGGTGGGAGCGTTCGGCGGGGCGGCGGCCGCGGGTGTCGCTGCCGGGGCGTTGGTGTTTGCGACCGGTCCTCCTCCCGATGCGGAGGTTGTGGCGACGGCGCCTCCGCCTACCGATATCGATCCTGAGTTGGTGCTCAACACTGAGCACTGTGTGAAGGGCGCCGAGACCCTCGGCGATGTCGGCCGAGCAGTCACGGACTCTGGCAGCGTCCTGCACGATGCGGTGATCGCCGAGCTCGACACCGCCGAATCCCGGATGGGCCGGCGGGTGGAGGTTCCGAGCCGGCGCTTGACCGCGACGTTCGGAAAGTTGGAGACGACGCTGCAAGACCTCCGTCACGCCATCGAGGACGACGACGGAGTCAGGTCTGCCATCGACCAGACCCAAGGTTTGATCGACACCCTCAGCGACCAGTGCGATGAGGTGATTCTCTCGGCGGGGGAGGGTTATCCCGGCTGAGACCAGCCCGCTGTCTTGCAGGTGCCGGCGAGCAGGTCGACCGCGCCCCGCCAGGTGTCATCGCTGCCACGGGCCGCAGACGACAGCCGGGCGGCGCGTTCGGCGATGCGCGGCGTGACCGATCGGAGTGCCCGGTTGGTGACAAGACCGGCGAGTTCGACCCGCTGATCTTCGGTGCGAGCCGACGCCGAGCCTGCGGCCAGCCTTGTGCAGGCACGGTCGGCGGGAGAGTCGAGGGCGCCCGCGCTGGGTGCGTTCGGCGGGGTGGTGGGGGCGCTGCTGGCGTCGGCGGAGTCGTCGCCGGGACCACCGACGGTGTACATGATCCCGACCACGATGGCCCCGATGGCCAGACCGCCGAGCACGAACCGGGTCGCCCGTGGCGGCGGGGGTCGCGACGCCGGGTTGCCGTGGGGCGGAGGCAGCGGCGCCTCCGTGGGCTGGCCGTCCGCGTGGCTGTGCCACGGTGGCTGCGGCCTCACAGGCCCCCTCTGGTATGGCGGGAGTGGCTACCGACGGTAGGAGTGCGCTCCGCTGCTGCCAACGCGGGGAGCGGCCCCGTACCTGGTGTGAACTTATCGCGTGGTCGCAACCGGGATCGATCGGGGTCACACCTCTTGGTCAGCTCGGCTGGCCGCTGAATAGGGTTGGCGACTGAAGGCGAGTAGTCCTCTCGTCGGTCATCGACATGCTGAAGTCTGCGGGCGTCCGGTGGCCGAGCCCCGCCGAGCAGGGGTGGGCGAGACCTTCGACCACAGGTGACGTATGCGGCGTCGCCGGGAGGTCGAGGTCTCGGCAGCAGACCGGGTCGTCCTCCCGAGGCGGGAGGACGGCAGGCCCACGCTGCGCGTCGTGTTACTACTGGTGTGCGCGGTGGCTATCTACGCGTCGTGTGAGTGGTTCGTCAACGCCGTGGAAGGCTCGGGCATCGCCTCAGCTGGGGCAGGCGGGCGGTCGGCACGATTCTCGCGGCCGCGGGCACGGCGCTGCCCGAGAGCGTCGGCACCTTGGTGGCGGTGGTGTTCGACTCCGGGGACGATGCCCACGACATGGGCGTTGGGCGCGGCGATGGTGGCCTGCTCGTGCTGGCGACACTGACCTATGGCGTCACCGGAGGCGTGATGCTGACCCGTCGGCGCGCTCCCGTGCCACTCGGCGGCGCCGCGGCCGGTAGCGCGGCCGGTGATGACATCGGTGATGCTGTCAGACTCGTCCGGGACCAGGCGTAATTTCTGGGGATCTTCGCGGTCAAGGTCGCGCTCGGGCAGGTGGCATATCGCCGTCAAACCGTGGCTCGGGCGCTGTTCTTCGCCGCCTACCTCGTCTACTTCCGCCGGGAGCTACGCGGTGGGGCGAGGTGGGCGAGGCGAAATGAGTTGGAGCCGTTGCGGCTGCAACGGCAACGGCCCGTTCCGCCGAACTGGGCGGTGCTGACCCAGACCCTGGTCCCCTGGCCGTCATCTTCGCGGCGTCGCAGCTGTTCGTGGCCCAGCTCGACGCCGTCGGTCACATGATCGGGGCTGCCGGCGGCGGTCACCGCGGTGCTGCTGTCGGGAGTGGCCACCATGGTGGCGATCGGGTACCTGCTGGTCCTGCTGCGGCGAGGCTGGCTCGGGCCGTACACGCGGCTGGGCGCCGTGGCCGCCCATGTGCTGTTCGGTGCCTCGCTGGTCGTTGTTGTCTAGTTCACGCAGGGGACGTCGTCGGCGTCGATCGGCGGCGCGGGCGCTGGCGCGGCTTGGGCCCCTGCCGTGCCCTGTTCGGGCGGGGTGTGGTCTTGTGCGCTCGTGCCGTCCACGGATCCCGAGCCGCCGTCGCCGGTGTGGCGCTCGGGACCGGTGTAGTCATCGGCCAGGTAGAGCTGGAGATGGCCTGCTTTCAGCCCGGTGTCCTCGTGGAGCGGCAGGTCACCGAGCGCCTGGCTGACCGAGTCGCCGGTGTCCTGCGCGCCGGGGGCATACCGGACGACCGTGGTCTGCCGTGGGGCGGCATTGGCGACAGCCCCGATCTCGAAGCCATCGCCGCCAAGCGTGTCCGACACCCGCCCGGCCATGCCGTCGATCGATGTGGTGTTGAACACGTCGACGTTGACCTCGGGCTCGCCTGCGGCGGGGTTCGGCTCGCCGTTCGGATCCGGTCGGATCACCGCGTTCACGAACTGCCGCACCGCCGCACGGTCGACGGTGAGCACCTCGCCCTCGCCGGCGACTTGCTCCGGTCCGGCGATGGGGACGGTGACGAATCGGATGTCTCCGCTGGCGATGCCCTGCATCCGGGCCGCGAAGTCGAGCACGTCGAGGTCCTTGTCGAGCACCAGGGCCTGCTGGGTGGCGTCGATGAGTTCACGGATCCGGCCCGGATCGGTCAGGGTGCCGGCCGAGAGCACCTTGTCGGCCAGCGCGGCCAAAAACACCTGCTGGCGCACGATGCGGTCCAGGTCGCCGCGGGGCAGGCCGTATCGCTGCCGGACGAAGGCCAACGCCTCGGTCCCGGAGATCGTCTGCGGTCCGGCGGGGAACTCGGCACCGGATTTCGGATCATCGACCGGCTCGGTCAAACACACTTCGACCCCACCGACGGCTTCGGTGAGCCGGGCGAAGCCCAGCAGATTCAGCTCCGCGTAGTGTTCGATATCGACCCCAGTCAGCCCTTCGACGGTCTCCACCAGCAGGCGCCGCCCCGCCGCTGTTGACTCCTCCCGCACCGCCGCCGGATCGGTGCCGTCGCGTGTCATCTGGCTGGCCGTCTCGTTCCTCGCTCGCGGGAACGCCGAGTTGAGCTTGTGCCGACCGTACCCATCCGGCATGTCCACATATAGATCGCGGGGCAGCGAGATCGCGACCGCCCGCCGCCCATCATTGGGGATCCGCAGCAGAATCACCGTGTCGGACAGCTGGCCCCCTTCGGCGCTGGCACCGAGCCGGGCCAGCACCTCGGGCGGCAGCGGATTGCCCTGCGCGTCGGTGCGGCTGCTGTTACCGACCAGCAAGATGTCGGTAACACCGTCGGCGGCCTTGAACCCGCCGGTCACATCCGCCGTAGACAACCCGTCCCGTAGCTGCTCGAAGGCCGCCCAGCCGATGCCGGTGACCACGAACACCAGCGCGGACGCCACAGCCACCACCACCTTGGCGTCGCGCAGCGCGCGAGGCGGCCCACCACCAGGACGCGGCCGTGGAGACCTGCGCTGTTCCGGGTTTGCCGCACGACCAGGCAGCGAATGGCGCCTCCGCCCACGCGGCCGCGGCGTCCGCCGCCCGGACCGTCCACCCGGACCGTCCCGCCCTGGTGTCCCGCTATCCACCTCGCTCTCCTCACCTTCCTCGCCTCCAGATGACACCGGCGGTATTGGCGTCGCGATCAGACCGAGACGCGCGTCAGGCCGTAAGCCGTACGCCAGCGTCAAGCTCGTCCCGCAGGCGTGCACATGATCTCAGACCGTGGCGGGGCCTATCCCACGGCCACGATCGCAGCTGCATCGAGAAGGCTGCCAAGCCCGCGGCACGGGTAGGGTCGCCGCGTCCTTCTCCGCGGTGTTTCGGTGGAGGCGGGTCGTAGCCGAACCCACCGTGCAACGACGGGAGGTACATGGACGACAGTCAGCAGCCGCGGCGCAGCCAACCAACGGATCCCGACCGGCCCGCTTCACCCACCACGACGAAGGTCACCCGCTGGCGAAAGGTCGCTATTGCGGTTCTGGCGGGATCCGTCGCGGTAGGCGCGCTCGCCCTGGTCGGCGACTCCGGCGGACGTGTGCGTCATCCGTGGGTAGGCACCGGGCTGGACCGCCCAGGCTGGTCGGCGTGCGAGAACTTCTTCGGCGCCGTGTTCGGCATCGGCGGTCCCGAACATGCCTACAACCTGACCGGCCCGCAACGCGAACAGATCGTGTACGCCGCGTCGGAGCTGGGCAGACAGTCGTCCGTCGAACGGATCCAGTCGGGCGCGGGCACACTGGACAGCAGCATTAACCGCTCAAGCCAAACCTGGCGCCTGGGCCTGGACGAGTTCACCACGGCGTGCAGCGACAACGGCTGGGACGCAACACGATAGCGGCACCTGCCTCGTCTCGGGTGGGTCGGGAGGTCAGGCGGGATCGGGGAGTAGCGTCGCGCCCACATGACGGCAGGAGAGGAGCAAGCACATGACCCCACCGGGCGGATGGGAGCTGGTGGTGCTGCTAGCCGTCGCGCTGGTGCTGTTCGGCTCGAACAAGCTACCGGGCGCCGCGCGCTCGATCGGCCAATCGATGCGGATCTTCAAAGCCGAAATCCGCAACCAGGACACCAATCCACCTCCCGAAGACGTCGTCCGAGCGGGCGAGTAGCCAGTCCAGGCACTGCCCGCCGCAAGTGCGCGACAGCATTCACGAGGTGCTTTCGAAGGCCTCCCCCGCGCACTGAGGTTTTCTCAACGAGTGGTGTAGCCGTGTTCGAAGTGGGTGAGCACGAGCGC
>WHSY01000096.1 GCA_009379815.1 Pseudonocardiaceae bacterium | reverse complement strand
ATCGATCCCGCGGTGCCGATCGTGCCGTGCGATGCCCGGGACCGGGAATCCACCAAGCAGACATTGATCGAGCTGGTGGAGCATGCGATGCGGCACTCGGTGGCGGCCCGAACCTGAGGAGTCGGGTTCCCGGAGCGGAGTGGTGTGCTGACCGATCGCAGACGGGGACGCCGGTGGTGGCCCCGGAACTGGCGGTGGGGGACCAAGCACCTGGTGGTGCTGCTGGTTCCGCTCCTGCTGGCCGGCGTGCTCGGCGGGCTCCGGGTGGCCGGCGAGCTGGATCGGGCCGGCGCGCTCGAAGCCTACGGGCGGCAGGTCGGTTTCGCCCGGCAGGCCAGTGCGGTGCTGGGTGAGCTGCAGCGCGAGCGCACCCTCGGCTGCGAGCTGGTGGCGCAGCGCCCCGACGGCGATCGGGCCACTGTCGGCGAGCAGATGCGCCGCGTCGACACCGGGCTCGCGGTGCTGCCGGTGCCCCGCGGGCTGCTCGACGGCCTGGCGGTCACCCGGGAGGCTGCGCTGGAGACCGGCCTGCCCGTCGAGGCCGTGATGACCGGCTACAGCAGCACCATCGACGCCCTGCGCGAGCGGCGCGACGCCGCGCTGGCCGGCGCGCCGCCGCCGATGCGCGGGCGGGCCGAGTCCCTCAGGGAGCTGGGTACGGTCGCTGAGCAGGTGTCACGGCAGCACGCCGTTCTGCTGGCGGGCCTGCGGGCCGGCGAGCTGTCGGCCGTGCAGCAGGCCGCGCTTCGTGTCACACACGCCCGGCTCGGTGCTGCGCCCGTGGCCGGCATTGCCGCCGATGACCGAGCCCGGCTGGTCGACCTGGCGCTGCAGCGGTCCGCGGCAGGTACCCCGCTGGGCATCACGCCGCAGCAGTGGGACGCGGCAGCCGCCGCGACCGGCGCCCGGGTCCGGGACGCGGCGTCGGCGCTGTCCGGCCGGCTGCGCACCGACACCCTGGAGCTTGCCGCCGACCTGCGAGGCATGGCCGTCCGCGACGGCGTCGTCCTCGCGGTCTTCGGGCTGCTGACGATGGTGCTGCTGGCGCTCGTCGTGCGCTCGCTCGTGCGGCCACTGCGGCTGCTGCGCAGCGCCACCTTCGACGTTGCCGACCGGCGACTGCCGGAGGTCTTCCGGCGGGTGCGCGCCGAAGCGGGCCCGCTGCCTGCGATGTCGGTGGACCCGATCCCGGTCTACGGCCGCGAGGATCTCGGCCACCTCGCCAGGGCGGTCGACGCGGTGCACAACGAGGCGGTCCGGTTGGCCGGCGAGCAGGCCGCGCTGCGCAGCGACGTCAATGATGCGTTCGTGACACTGTCGCGGCGAAGTCAGGAGCTCGCGGCGCGGCTGCTGGTGGTACTCGAGTCGATGCGACGTGACCCCGACCCGGCCCAGCCGTTCCAGCTCGACCACCTCGCCATCCGGATGCGGCGCACCAGCGAGAGCCTGCTCGTCCTGGGGGGTGCGGAGCCGCCGCCGCGGTCCGGCGACCCGGTCGATCTGCTCGACGCGTTACGCACCGCAGCCTTCGAGGTCGAGCACTTCGATCGGATCGTGGTGCGGCACCCGCCCGAGGCCGCCGTGGATGGGGCGCTGGCCGCCGACCTCGTGCACCTGATCGCCGAGCTGCTCGACAACGCGACCTCCTTCTCGGACCCTGACACCGAGGTCGTCGTGTCGGCGTCGACCGTTGCCGGCGGGCTGCTGATCGAGATCGCCGACGCCGGGGTGGGGATGCCGGTCGATGCGCTGCACGAGACGAACGATCGACTCGCCACATCGGACGCGGCCGGTGTTGCCCCCGACCGGCGGACTGGGCTGTTCGTGGTCGGACGGTTGGCACGGCGACACGGCCTGCGGGTACAGCTTCGCCGCAACCCGCCGGGGCGAGGCCTGAGCGTGGCGGTGGAGGTGCCCGCCGCGCACCTGCAGGTCGGCGCGCAGCCACCGCGGCGAGCCGCCGACCGGCGCCGGCCGGGCCCCGACCTGCGGGTGCCGATGCAGGTGTCCGCAGCCGGGCTGCCGCAGCGGGGCAGACACGCCCGCCCCGACCCGGGCGAGCGCACCGACCCCGAGCAGGGGTGATGCGGGTCAGTCGCTGACCATGGCGGCCGAGGTGATCCGGTGCAGCGGGAACCGCCGCAGTTCACCGCGCGAACGGTCGAACCCCTCGAGCATGCCACCGCCGACGCTCACCGGCCGGACGATCCGCCGGCTGGCCACCCCGTGCGAGTCGACGTATCCGATCCAGACGCTGCTGCCCGCGGTGGCCGCGCCCTGCAGCAGCTGCAGGGTCGCTCCGGTGGACACGCCCCGGGTGGCCAGCGCCGGGCCGCGCGGCGCGCTCGCGGTCACGTCACCCGCCCGGATGCCGCGGATCAGTGTAACGAGCGCCTCGCCCGACGGCACCGGCGGCAGCGGGGAGCGGCGCGCCGGGTGGGTCGGGGCGGGAGCACGCGCCGCGCCCGGCCGCAGGTCCAGCAGCTGCCCCTGCGTGCCTTCCGCGACCGGCGCGAACCCCGCGCCGCGCACCTCGTCGAGCAGGTCCGCCGTCGGCAGCGGGCTGACCAGCACGGTAGGGGCCAGCCGGCGCAGCTCGCAGCGGTCCGCGACGGGGTGTGCCAGCAGCTCGGCGAGCAGCACGTCGTCGTCGCAGCGCAGGAACGACCCGGCCGCTCCTGCGCGCAACCGGCCGTGGCGGCGCGCCGCATCGTCGATGAGGTAGGTCAGCGACTGCGGTACCGGCGTGCGCGAGCGGGTGCGCAGCAGCGCGTGCAGATCCTCGGCAGCGCGGCCGGCATCGAGCGCGCGCCGCACGCTGGCCTCGGTGATCCGGTAGACGGTCGCGCCCCCGACGGACTCCACGTCGGCCAGCAGCTTGAGCTCGGCGGCGAGGTCGGGCTCGATCGGCCCGGGCGCGACGACGGTACGGTCGGCCTGCACGAGAACGTGATCCAGCGGGGTGGGCAGCGCGGTGGCGGCTACCCGGGCAGCCTCGTCGACGGCTGCCTCGTGGCCGGCCCCGCCGGGATCGGCCCCGTGCGAATCGACCCGGCCCAGCAACGCGCGCCCCGCCGACGTCACGGCGCCCAGCGCGACCACCCCGAGCGCCGTCGCCTCGCGCACGGTCCAGTCCACCACGTCGTCGCGCACCCGCCCGCCTCGCCGGGGGGCGCGCCAGGCCATCACGGTGGCGAGGTCCTCGGGGTCGCGGATCCCGGTGCCGGGTCCGAGCTCGGCCAGCGCGTCGAGCACCCCCCGCCGCTGCGCCGGGGCGAGCGGTCGCCGCAGCTCGTCGGACAGCGTGGCCAGTACGCGGTCCCGCTCATCGCGGGCGCCGGCGAGCCCCGGCAGCCGGGGCAGCGCGAGCCAGGCCGCCGCGAGGGTGGCCCACTGCTGCTCGGGCGGCGCGGCGAGCCAGCCGTCGGCCGCGGTCGTGGGTAGCCACTGCTCCGATCCCATGCCCGGATCGGTCGCCGTGGCCAGCCCCGCCTCCACGACCACCTCGGCGAGCAGTGCCACCCGGGTCTCGTCGATGTCGAGTGTCTTGGCCGTGCGGCGCAGCTCGCGGACACCGAGACCGCCCGAGCGCAGCGTGGCGGGCGGCTCGTTCGACCAGGCGCCCAGCAGGTTCTCGGTGTGCCGCAGCAGCTCGAGCACCTCGATGGCCGCGGTGGAGTCCACCGTCGAGGCCTCGTTGACCCGCGTGGGCAGCTCGGGCTCGGCCAGCTCGACGAGCCCGAGCGGGTGCTCGCCGCGAAGCGCGATCCCGACCTGCGCCGGCAGCTCCACGGTGCCGGAGTCGACCCGGCGGAGCAGGCCGCGGGCCAGCAGCCGCTGCACGGGCGTGCGGGCGTGTTCGAGCGGGGGCACCTCGGCGGCGTCGCGGGTGGCGCCCACCGGGGACCCGTCGGCCAGCGCGTGCAGCAGTTGCCGCTCCTGCTCGTCGAGCTCACCGACAACGGACTCGACGTCGACACCGTCGAGTTCCGGCACCGGCTTGCCGAGCCCGCCGGGGTGCGGCCCGGTCACCTCGCGCGCCGCGGGCACGACCGAGAGCGCCTCGTCCTCGCCCCAGGCCAGCGCGCGCTCCCGCAACGTGTCCAGCGCCCGCCGGGTGGGTGCGGCGCCGACACCGCGACCGAGCAGCCGGGCCACCTGCAGCTGCCCGACCGGAGCGGCGTCGGCGCCCGCGACGACCAGGGCGGTGAGCACGGTGAGGGTGAACCGGTCCAGGTCCTCGCAGGCCTTGGCGACCGAGGCGCGGATCCCGGCGCGGGTGGCCAGCACCCCCGAGTCGCCCGGCGCGGGCACGGCGAGGTCGGGCCGCGCGCGCAGCAGCGCGGCCAGCGCATCGTCGTCCTGAGAACGCAGCCAGTCGGCCAGCGATGTGCCGGACATCGCCTCCACGGTAGTCAAGCGTGGGGAGCGGTTACCCGGTGCGGGGCGTCACACGGCACACTGGATGCCGCACCGACGAGCGAGGAGGAGCCCGTGGCCGACAAGGACCGCAGCGAGCGGATCGATCCGACATGGCCGAGCTGGTCGGAGGAGGACCACCCCGTCAGCGAGCTCACCAGCGCGGTGCAGGGTGCGTCCTCGCCGTACGGCGAGGTGGAGTTCCCGAGCGAGAAGGTGCCGTACGTGCACCCCACGACCGAGATCAACAAGTGAGTGCCAGGCGATCGCCGCCAACCCCGAGGACGCCCGGCGGCTGACCATCAAGCGCAACACCGTCGCGGTGGTCACCGACGGCTCCGCGGTGCTCGGGCTGGGCAACCTCGGCCCGGCGGCCGCGCTGCCCGTCATGGAGGGCAAAGCCGCGCTGTTCAAGAAGTTCGCCGGGGTCGATGCCTGGCCGGTGTGCCTCGACACGCAGGACACCGAGGAGATCATCCGCGCGGTGGTGCTGCTCGCCCCGGTCTACGGTGGGATCAACCTCGAGGACATCGCGGCCCCCCGGTGCTTCGAGATCGAGGCGCGGTTGCGCTCACTGCTCGACATCCCCGTCTTCCACGACGACCAGCACGGCACCGCCGTGGTCGTGCTCGCGGCACTGCGCAACGCGCTGCGGGTGGTGGGCAAGCGACTGGCCGACTGCCGGATCGTCGTCTGCGGCGTCGGTGCCGCCGGGTCGGCGGTGATCCGGCTGCTGCTGCCGCTGGCGCCTGCCGACGTGGTCGCCGTCGACGTCGACGGCGTCGTGCACGGCGACCGGCCGGGGCTGGACCCCAGCCTGGAGTGGATCGCCGCCGGCACCAACGCGGCCCGGCGCACCGGGCAGCTGCACGACGCGATGCGTGGTGCGGACGTCTTCATCGGGCTGTCCGCGCCGAACCTGCTCGACGTCGCCGACGTGGCGGGCATGGCCGACCACCCGATCGTGTTCGCACTGGCCAATCCCGATCCCGAGATCGACCCGCTGGCCGCCCAGCAGCACGCGGCGATCGTCGCCACCGGGCGGTCGGACTACCCCAACCAGATCAACAACGTGCTGGCCTTCCCCGGGGTGTTCCGCGGGCTGCTCGATGCCGGTGCGCACCGGATCACCGATGGGATGCTGGTGGCGGCGTCGGCCGCGATCGCCGACGTGGTGCCCGAGGAGAACCTCAACGCCTCGTTCATCGTGCCGAGCGTGTTCGACACCGCGGTCGCACCCGCGGTGGCCGAGGCGGTCCGCAGGGCCGCCGCGCTGGAGCTGACCCCCGCCGGGGCGACCGAGGCGGTCGACGCCGGGTCGTGAGTGGCGATGCGAGTGATAGCGCCGATCGGCGCTCACGGACGACGCAGCCGCATAGGATCGGTTGGTGATGTCGGAGCACGGTCGGTTGACCCATGTGGACGAGCTCGGCGCGGCGCGGATGGTCGACGTGTCGGGCAAGGACGCGAGCGTGCGGCGCGCGGTCGCGACCGGGGTGCTGCGAACCACCGAGGAGGTGGTCGATCTGCTGCGTGCCGGGCAGCTGCCCAAGGGCGACGCGCTGGCCACCGCGCGGATCGCGGGGATCATGGGGGCCAAACGAACCCCTGACCTCGTGCCGCTGTGCCACCCGATCGCGATCTCCGGGGTCACCGTCGACCTCGAGCCGGACGGGGCAACGGTGCGGATCACCGCGGCGGTGCGGACCACGGACCGCACGGGCGTGGAGATGGAGGCGCTCACCGCGGTCACGGTGGCCGGCTTGGCGCTGCACGACATGATCAAAGCTGTCGACCCTGCCGCGGTACTGGACGGTGTGAAGGTCGAACGCAAGGAAGGCGGCAAGACCGGGACCTGGGTCCGCGAGGAGGAGAGATGAGTGACGTGCCGGGGGCCGGCCGCCGCGCCCGCGTGGTCGTGGCCTCCAACCGCGCGGCTGCCGGGGTCTACCCCGACCGCACCGGGCCGATCATCACCGGGTGGCTGCGTGAGCGGGGCTTCGAGACCCCGGACACCGTCGTCGTGCCGGACGGCTCACCGGTGCGTGAGGCGGTGGCCGAGGCGGTGGCCGACGGTGTCGACGTGGTGCTGACCAGCGGGGGCACCGGGATCACCCCGACCGATCGCACCCCGGAGGCCGTGGAGCCGCTGCTGCAGCGCCGGTTGCCCGGCCTCGCCGACGCGATCCGGGACGCGGGCCTGCCGCAGGTGCCCACGGCGGTGCTGTCCCGAGGTCTGGCCGGTGTCGCGGGCCGCACGCTCGTCGTGACCCTGCCGGGTTCGTCCGGCGGGGTGCGTGACGGGCTCGGGGTGCTCGACGGGGTGCTCGCCCACGCGGTCGACCAGCTGCACGGCTCGGACCACGCCGCCGCGGGGGACGGCCACCAGGACGGTCATCAGGACGAGGGTCGAGGTCACGGCACCCCGCCCGCCCAGGCTGGCGATGCCGCTCGGGGTGATGGCGACGTCGCGCACCGGGCCGGGGCCGGTGGGGTGCTGCGCGCCGCGGTCACGGCGGACGCGCTCGACGTCGAGGAGCACGCGCAGCTGGTGTCCTCGGCGAGCGCCGGCGCGGTGGTGAGTTTCGGGGGCATCGTGCGGGACCACGACGGCGGTCGCGGGGTGTACACGCTGGAGTACTCGGGCCATCCCAGCGCCGGCGAGGTGATCGCCAGGGTGGCCGCCGAGGTCGCCGCCGCCCACCCGGCGGTGCAGGCGCTGGCGGTGAGCCACCGGCTGGGCCCGCTGTCGATCGGTGAGGCCGCCCTGGCATGCGCGGTCTCGGCCGCGCACCGCAGCGAGGCGTTCGCCGCCTGCGCGACGCTGGTCGACGAGGTCAAGTTGCAGCTGCCGATCTGGAAGCGGCAGGAGTTCGCCGACGGCACCGACGAGTGGGTCAACTGTCCCTGACGTGCACGTATGCCCCTGAGATGCACGGGGCCCCGCCGTGTCGGGGAACGGCGGGGCCCCGTGCGTACCGGTGTCCGGATCCGACCGGCCACCGGGGCCCTGTCAGCGCAGGTCGAGCTGCTGGCCCGGGAAGATCAAGCCCGGGTCGTTGATCATCTCGGCGTTGCGCTCCATGATCTCCTTCCAGCCACCGGCCACATCCTGCGACTTCGCGATCTTGGCGAGGGTGTCGCCCTGGACGACGGTGTAGTCCGCACCCGGCTGCTCGAACTTGATCGGACCCTGCGGGGCGGGCGCCGAGCTCTCGGTTTCGGTCTCGGCCGGCGCGGCCTGCGTCTCGGCCTCCGAGCCCGAGTCGGATTCCGCCGAGTCGGACCCCGACGAGCCGGACGCGGTCGCGTCCGCGTCGCCGCTGCCGCTGGCGCCGGTCTGCTCCGAGCAGGTGGGCCACGCGCCCCAGCCCTGCGCGGCGAGCACGCGCTCTGCGACGGCGATCTGCTGCCCACGGGATGCCAGGTCCGCGCGGGAGGCGTACTCGCTGCCGCCGAAGGCGTTCCACGTCGACTCGCTGAACTGCAGGCCGCCGTAGTAGCCGTTGCCGGTGTTGGTGTCCCAGTCACCGCCGCTCTCGCACTCGGCGAGGGCATTCCAGGTCGAGTCGGATGCGGCGTAGGCGGGAGTGGCGAGTGCGAACGGGACACCGGCGATCGCGCCGGCCAGGGTCACACCGGCGATCCTGCGAGTGATGTGCGTCGAACGCCGGTGCTTGCTACGTAAACGAGCCATGATCTCTCTCCGTGCCGCGCCTTCGGAGTTAGCTGTCGGGTTCGGGCCCGAAGAGGCGGCCCGGCCGGCTGTTGACCGGCTTCACCCCGAGGGCGCCCCGCTCGCGGCGGTGGCGTCCGCTGGTCTGGTGGTTCCTCCGACCCCGTCCGGGTTTCTGTCTGTGGGGAGGAGCCCGTTGGACGGGGTTCGGCGCGACGGGCTCCAGGTGCTTGCGTGACCGGTTCGGGTCCGGCCCTGGGCGACGGTACGGAGCGGTGCCGGGCGAGCGGTAAGATCCGATCTGTGACCATTGCCATGTAACGGCAGCGCCGCTTTGACGATGGCATCCGTTGTCGCAGGTCACAGCTTTGTTACCCGGCCGTTGCCGTTCCGAGATCAGTGGCTCGCATGAGGGCGGGTTCACACGCAGCAGACATCGGGATCCCGGACGGGCGCGTTCCGACTGCCGCGAGGGGCACCTTCACTGCGACTGCGCTGCAGGCGGTCGCCGCGAGGGGCACCTTCACTGCGCCGGACGCCGTGGAGGTGCCCTTCGCGGCACGGGGCCGGCCGTGCGTCGGGGGTCGGGGGTCGGGCGGATCAGCCGCCGGCGAAGGGCGGCAGGACGTCCAGCTCCGCGCCGGCCGCCACCGGGGTGTCGAGATCGTGGACCGTGAAGGCGTCGAGCAGGAAGCTGCAGGCGCCCAGCACGCGCTTGAGGTCGTCGCCGTGGCGCAGCCTCACCACTTCGAGCACGTCGGACACGCGGGCGTCGTCGGGAAGCTCGATGACCTCGCTCGTGACGCCCGCGGCGGCACGCGCACCCGCGAAGTACCGCACCGTCACCTCCGGCACCGTCACCCCCCGATCGCGCTCATCGGGCGGGACGGCTGGATGAAACCGGGATCGTCGATGCCGTGCCCGGCCGCCTTTCGCCACATGGTGTCACGCCACAGGTCTGCGAGCTCCTCGTCGGACGCATCCGAGCGCATCGGCCCGCGCAGGTCGGTCTCGCCCTGGGAGAACAGACAGGACCGCAGCTGTCCGTCGGCGGTGAGCCGGGTTCGATCGCAGTCGCCGCAGAACGGGCGGGTCACCGAGCCGATGATGCCGACGACCGCCGGGCCACCGTCGACCAGGAAGCGTTCGGCAGGCGCGGAGCCGCGCTCCTCGCCGTCGGGCTCGAGCCGGAACTCGGCGTTGAGATGCTGCAGGATCTCTTCGGCAGTGATCATGTTCGAGCGCTCCCAGCCGTGCTGGGCGTCGAGCGGCATCTGCTCGATGAAGCGCAGTTGGTAGCCGCGCTCCAGGCAGTAGCGCAGCAGCGGGATCGCCTCGTCGTCGTTGACATCACGCAGCAGCACCGCGTTGACCTTGACCGGATGCAGGTCGGTCGCTGCCGCGGCGGCCAGCCCCCCGAGCACGTCGGAGAGCCGGTCCCGGAGGCTGATCTCCCGGAACCGCTCGGGGCGCAGCGTGTCCAGCGAGATGTTCACCCGATCCAGGCCCGCCTCGGCCAATGCGGCGGCCCGGCGCGCGAGCCCGATCCCGTTGCTGGTCAGCGACACCTTGGGCCGCGGACGCAGCGATGTGATGCCGGTCACGATCCGTTCCAGACCGCGACGCAGCAGCGGCTCGCCCCCGGTGAAGCGCACCTGCCGCACCCCGAGCTGCTCGACGGCGATGCTGACCAGGCGGACGACCTCACCGTCGGTCAGCGCCTGCTCCGCAGGCATCCAGTCGAGGCCCTCCGGCGGCATGCAGTAGGTGCAGCGCAGGTTGCAGCGGTCGGTCAGCGACACCCGCAGGTCGGTCGCGACTCGCCCGTATCGGTCCACCAACCCGGGGTGGTCGGGCCGGGCCGGATCGGGCCCGGTCGCCGAGGTGATGGCCGGGATGCCTAGCGAGACGGAAGTCACGTCGCCCACCCTAGCCGGGTTGCTGCGTGCACCGGTCACCCGACGGGCGGACTGCGCCCACCCCGGACGCTGTCAGGAGTGCCGCTTGATCTCCTGGCGGGCGACGGTGCGCAGGTGCACCTCGTCGGGGCCGTCGGCGAAGCGCAGCGCCCGTGCCCAGGAGTAGAAGTAGGCCAGCGGGGTGTCGTCGGACATCCCGGCCCCGCCGTGGATCTGCATGGCGCGGTCGATGACGGTGCAGGCCATTCGGGGGACCGCGACCTTGATGCCGGCGATCTCGGTCGCGGCGCCCTTCGCGCTGCCGTGCTCGTCGATCAGCCACGCCGTCTTGAGCACCAGCAGCCGGGCCTGCTCGACCTCGAGGCGCGACAGCGCGATCTGCTCGCGCACCACTCCCTGGTCGATGAGTGGCCCACCGAAGGCGTGCCGGGACTGCGCGCGCTGCACCATGAGGTCGATCGACCGCTCGGCCATGCCGATCAGCCGCATGCAGTGGTGGATGCGGCCCGGTCCGAGCCGGGCCTGCGCGATCGCGAAACCGCCGCCCTCCTCACCCAGCAGGTTCGACGCCGGCACCCGCACGTCGCGGAACACGATGTCGGAGTGGCCGTGCTGATCCTGGTAGCCGAAGGTCGGCAGGTGCCGGACGATCTCGACGCCCTCGGCGTCGCGGGGCACGAGGACCACCGACTGCTGCCGGTGTGAGGCCGCGTCCGGGTCGGTCTTGCCCATCAGGATGAACACCCGGCAGCGCGGGTCGGCGGTGCCCGAGATCCACCACTTGCGGCCGTTGATGACGTAGTCGTCGCCGTCACGGCGGATCGAGGTCGTGATGTTGGTGGCATCGGACGAGGCGACGTCGGGCTCGGTCATCGCGAACGCGGAACGGATCTCGCCGTCGAGCAGCGGATCGAGCCACTCCTTGCGCTGCGCCTCGGTGGCGAACAGGTGCAGCGTCTCCATGTTGCCGGTGTCGGGCGCCTGGCAGTTGATCGCCTCGGGGGCGATCACGGGCGACCATCCGGAGACCTCCGCAACGTGGGCGTACTCCAGGTTCGACAGCCCGGAGACCGCAGGCAGGAACAGGTTCCACAGGCCACGGCGGCGGGCCTCGGTCTTGAGCTCCTCGAGCACCGGGGGGTGCTCGTGCTCGGCAGGCGTGGCGCGACGCTCGGCGCGCCACGCGTGGTAGACGGGCTCGGCGGGAAGCACCTGCTCGTGCAGGAACTGCCGCATCCGGTCGGTGTAGTCACGTGCCTTGGGGCTGGGGGAGAAGTCCACGAAAGCGACCTTGCCACGGCTTGCCGCGCAACGGGAGGTGGGGCTACTCCCACCTGCCGGGTTCCGGGAATCGCTGGTCGCGCGTGGCCGCACCCGAACTCTGGTACCAGCCGCCGTTGATGCCGTCGAGTTCCGGGTTGCCGGGGCGGTATCCGGGAATGTCGAGGTGTTGCTCCCACGGCTTGATGTCCACGATGGGCGTCTGATGGCACAGATCCAGACCGGCGAAGCGCAGCACGGTGCCCTCGACGGCCAGCAGCCGCACGACGCTGAGCGCCAGCCGGTTGGGGCGCGCGGGGTGGCGGGTGGCGAAGACCCCCATGCGCTGCCCGCGGTCACGCAGCAGGAACGGGACCACCTGAAGCTGCGGCTGCGCGGGCGCGTCGGCCAGGTGGGCGAGCAGCCACACGTAGTCGAAGCCGGCCAGCCCGTCCAGCCCGGCGGCGAACTCCGGGAAGATGACCACGCTGCCCTGCTCGTCCGGGTTACGCAGCGACTGGATCGGGGTGTCCTCCGGCCGCGTCCGCGGTCCGATCACGTAGCCGACGGGGCGCAGCACCACATCCGTCGCGCGCAGCCGCTCGCGCTCCGCCTCGTCCAGGTCATCCGGTTCCGTCATCGACCCACTTCCCGTGCAACGATCCGGCGAGCGGTGTCAGTTGTACCGGCTACCGTCCGCCGCGGAGACGGGCCGCACTATTCCCGAGCCACGCTACCGGCCGGCCATTTACGCAGGCTGAGCCTGACTCACGGCTCCAGGACGTCGCAGAGTGTGACCTCGCGGCTGTCGAGCAGCGGCCAGATCCTGCCCTGGGCGATCGACGCGAAGTGCTCCGAGGCGCGATGCGCGTCGAACGCCTCGGCGTCGCGGTACTGCTCGTAGAGCACGAACTCGCGCGGTTCGTCCCGGGACCGGTTGGCCACGAACGTCTCGCAGCCCGCCTCGGCGCGGGTCAGCGGGGTGTACTCCCGCAGTGCGGCGGCGAGGGACTCCGCCGCGCCCTCGGCGGCCCGGTACTTCGCGACGACGGCGATCATGTGCACCTCCCTACAGTCATCGCACACCGGCTGTCCAGTGCACCCGCCGTCACAGCGAGAAGCCGATCGCCCGCAGCTGCTCGCGGTCGGACTCGCGGCCGGAGTCGGACACCCGCGCGGGGTCCAGGGCGGCGTCCACACCCAGGTGATCCGGAAAGTCGCGCAGCACCCCGACCCGAGCAGCGCGGTGTGGATCTGGTCCAGCCCGGACAACCCCCATGGTGTCGAGCTCACCGACGTCCCCAGGGAAACGCCAGCCGGTCGCCCGGCGGTGGTCGAGGCGTCGGCGTAGTCCCGCGTCGGTCGTGACTGGTTCACTACGCTCGGGCGTACGTGCGGAAGGGTGGTCGAGCAGTGGCGGACAAGGTGATCGACAACCCGATCCCGAACCGCCCGTACGACGAGCCCACCTGCCACTTCGCCTTCGACGACGAGGGCATCACCGACCGGGTCGAGGAGTCGCGGCGGGCGTCGTCGTACTTCGTGCCGGTGCCCCGCCTGCGCAAGGCACCCCCGGCTCCGAGGGGAGAACCGAGGATGGTCTCTTGTCGACGGCCGCTCGACCTGACCGACGCCCCGCAATGCACCTCGGCAGCATGACCGGGACACACCAAGCCAGGCCAGTGGTACGGAGGTATGGATCTTCACCGTCATGGCAGGCACAATGGTGCCGTGCGGGTGTACGTGGCGCTCACGGATGGTGAATGGTACCGGTACCTCGCTGAGCGCAGCGCTTCCGAGGTGAATTTCTGGCAGCCTGCCGGTGGACGCCAATTCCGCGCGCTGGATATCGGTGAACCCTTTCTGTTCAAGACGCACTATCCCGAGAACAAAATCGTCGGTGGAGGTTTCTTCAGCGGCTTTGTCGGGATGACGGTGTCAGAGGCGTGGGAGCTGTTCGGAGAAGGTAACGGATGCGACTCGCTCGACACCATGCGACGCAGGATCCGGCGGTACAGGCGGGACCGCGAGTCATCGTCAGATCCTGCAATCGGATGCGTTTTGCTGCGAGACGTGATGTTCTTCCCTTCCCCACTTGCCGAGCCGGCCCCGAGTGACTTTGCGAAGAACATCGTCCAAGGAAAAACCTATGATACGTCGGCCGGGGAGTCCGGGCATTATATTAAGGAGGTTCTCACTCGCCTTGTTGCTGTCGCCTCATCTGTAGTGCAGATGGATCTGTCGTGGGCGGGATCGAAGGCGGATATCGAGATGTTCGGTCTACCTCGGCTTGTTCGACCGCGTCTGGGTCAGCAGTCCTTCCGCGCTATGGTCATGAATGCATATTCACGGCGTTGCGCGGTGACCGGCGCGAAGATCCGGCCCGTGCTGGAGGCTGCGCATATCAGGCCTGTGGAACATTCCGGTGAGCATCGCCTGGATAATGGGTTATTACTGCGCTCTGATGTTCATACGTTGTTCGATCGGGGCTACCTTGGGGTCGATTCGAAGTACCGTCTTATGGTCAGTCCGCTGCTACGGCAGCAGTTCGACAACGGAAACGAGTTCTATACGTTGAAGGGAAGTAGAATTTCCCTACCGTCGCACAGGACCGACCGGCCCAATCATGACTTTCTGGAGTGGCACGCCGATACGGTCTTCCTTGCCTCGTAAGGTTGCTCCGGAAAGTGTCGGCCGCTGTCTACCGGTTCAAATTGTACCCGAAACCGAGGTGCGCGGTCGCGACGTCGGTCCACGTGTACGCTCGGTGGTCACGGTTGAGGTCGATCAGCGAAACCCGGTCGACAAGGATCTCGGCAGCGCTGGCGGGATGCGCGGCGAGCCGTTGCACGAGCCCGTCGGCGGGTCCGGTTGCATTCGAGTAGGCGAGGCTGACGTGCGGGCGAAAGCCCTCGGCGTGCTCCGGTACGCCGCCGCGTCCCCACATGTCGGCGATGGCGTCGCGCAGCGTGTCGCGCAGGTGTGCGACGGGCTGGACGGGATGAACGGGCAGTGTGAGTGCCTCCGGGTCGAGCTCGGCCGGGCCGAGCGTGACGGTGAACGGTGCGAATTGGGCACAGTGCGCCCGCGCGGCGCGGACGATGCCGTCGACGTCGTCCAGGGGCACCTCGTCGGTGAATCCGATCCCCTGCATTGTCAGGTGCAGCCATCGCGTTGGTACTGGGTCCAGCGTGGATAGTCCCGTCAGGACACCGGTGTAGTCGGCCGCAAGCCGATGGGCTGAAGGCTGGCCTTCGAACGTGATGTGCCAGGTATAGAACGATCTGCCGAGACGCCAGCCGGGACGCCACCACCAGTGATCGCGCATCGGCTCGTTACTCACGGGTCAGCTCCTTGCTGACGTTCTCGCGGCCGAACGCTGTGATCGCCTCCCTCATGTCGCGCCCGATTTCTTCGTCGGCGTACGTGCTCACTTGCGTGTACACATCGGTGAACCGCTGCAGGAGGGGGCGCACACGATGCTCGGGTGGAGTGGCGAGCACCGGTGTGATCGCCTGCTCGGCGCCGTCGAGCTCGCCGAGCGCCAGGTGTGCCCGTACCTGTTGCAAACGGACCATCCGTTCGCTACCGAGGTTGCGACCGGAGTCCGGCGTCGCCTCGAAAGCGCTCACCGCGCGGTCGGCGGCTACCAAGGCGACGGCCGGTGTGCCGAGTGCCAGCTGCAGGTCCGACCACAACCCGGCGGCGCGGTCAGCCGAGCAGGTGAACGGTCCGGACAACTCGTCGTCGGCATGGTCGGCGGTATCGGTCGCACTCCGGGCGCGGGCGAGGGCTACGCGGGCATCGTCGGTGCGGCCCGCCTTGGCCAGATCCAACGCCCAGGCATTCGCCAGCAGGGCCTCGGCGCTCCCACTGGTCGCGTAGGCGAGCCCGTCGGCAGCGTATCCGGCCGCATCGATGTAGCGATGCTCCCAGAACGCTGCAGTGTGCTGGGTAGCCCTGACCCACGCCCGCAGCCCGTTGTGATCGGCGTTGTCCGCGCACAGCCATGCGGCGCGGGCATGCGTATCGGCAGCATTGGGCCTGCCGAGGTCGGTGCTCATCCACGCCAGCAGCGTTAGCGACCACCCAGCCACCGCGTACAGGTCGCGGGTCTGACTGGGTCGCTGATGACCTGTCAGCAGCGCGAATGCGCGGTCGCGGATGGTGCGCGCCCTCGCGAACAGGGGCAACGTCGGCACCTTGAGGTAGCAGTGTGCGATCCGGCGCACGTCGGTATGCATCTGCTCGAGGGTCAGATCCCCAGCGTTCGACTCCTCTGCCCACGCGAGGAAGCGCGCGGACTCATCGGCGGCGGACACCAGGGGTTCCTCCGACTCCAGCGAGTGCGGCGTCGCCGACGGGCGAGGATGGTCGTCCCCGTCAGCCACCGAGCCTGGCAACACCCTTCCGGCCCACCCGAAATCGTCTTCGTTGCGGGATCGGCTGCAGTGGAACCCGAGTTCGGCGTCGGTCTGCACGCCGAGCTCTTCCCGAAATGCGCGCCGGTAGTCGCTGTTCGGCCAGGTGTGGACACCGCGGTCGAGCTTGGAGATGTAGTTGCCGTCCAGCGGTGGGTCGATGCCGAGCCGGGCTGACACGCGCTCGGCCAGCTGGGCTTGCGTCAGTCGCCGCGCCCGTCGCGCGCCCGCCAGCGCCCGGTTGTAGCCACCTGTCGGAGCCATCGCTGCCTCTCCGTCGTGCGCGGCGAGGATCCTACGGCGAGCTCTCCCGCCGTTGCTGCCCTCCCAGCAACTCTCCCAGCTCGTCGGCTTGCTCGACGGCGTTCCCGCCACAGCGGGCGGGCACCAAGCTGCCGGGGTCGGCCACACGTCGGGCTGGTGACGGGAGGTTGCTGGTGCAGGGCAGCATGAGACGGGCTGGGCGGTGGATGCCGGCGCCCGGCCACTCCGGCGTTCGCCATCGCGGCGGCGTTCGGTGGGATGTCGCCCCGGTCCGGTATCGCTGGCATGCCTGCAGTCCGCAGACCGTCGAGCTGTACCGCGAGCACGGCGTACTGATCGGCACCTGCCGCTGCGCCTGCGGCGCGGTCACCGACCGCACCGGCGCCTGGCAGCACCGCAACACCCGCCGACACCGAGACCCGGCCGGGATGCGCCGCGCCCGAACGCCGCAGCTCGTCCGCGCGCCGGTGGCGGCGGGCAGCGTCCCTCACCCCGCTGCCCGCCACCACCGGCGTCCCCACCGGGCGTCGTCGGCATGAGGGAGGCGCTCGACCGGGTCCGCGACCTGCGCCGCGCCGGTTTCGGCTGCCTGCCCCACTACGACGAGCACGGGGAGATGGTCGCCGTGCAAGCGGTGCGGGTCCGTGCCGGACATATCGAGACGGTGCTGATCTGGGGCGAGCACGACGCGCTGGCCGCCCGTTGCCGCGACGACGACCACGCGGAAGTGGTGTGGCACCAGGCCGGGGCCACGGCCGACGCCATCGCCGCCCTGCTCGACCTACCCGGCCCCGGAACCCGGCACGCCCCGGCGCTCGCCCGAACGGCACCCACCGACCTGTGGCTCCCACAACCCTTTGGCCGGTGACCCGTCAGGCGGCGTCGACGGTGGTGGCACTCACCGTGGATGGCTCGGGTAGAGGCTCGTTCCGCTCGCGCATCAGGTCGAGATGGAGGCGGATGGCGTTCGTCATCTCGGCCAACGCCTCGGCCTCGGTGTCACCGAGAGCAATGCAGCCCGGTACGTCCGGACTCCATGCCCCGTAGCCGCCGTCATCAGCCTGCTCGATGATGATCGCGTACGTGGTCACCATGACCTCCTGTCAATGCCTGCCTGCCCAAGGATGCTGCGCTCTGTACCAATGGGCAAGTCCTTGCCGAGCTTGCCAGGCACGGTCACCACTCCATCCTTCCTTGGACGGATGGACGTACTGGCGGTGGCTACCTCGCACCCGTAGCAACCTCCAGCCATCGTCCTCGATCAACTTGATGAGTTCTCGCACCTTGAGTGGCACTCTCGCTGCACCCCCCGATCGCTCCAACGCGACCACCTGTGTCGCGACGAACGAACGGTAGGCGCTGCCCCTGACAGCTGGGCCGTCGTCGGGGAGGTTGCGCCGGCAGGCGGCTTCGCTGACCAGCACGCAGCCTTCGAGGTCTTCGCTGCTGCGTAGCTGCGTGCCCCGCTCCAGCTTGGAGACGCGAGACTGTTGCCAGCCGAGTGCGCTGTCCAACTCGGATGTGGAGCAAACCGGGCGGCGTCGGTGACCAGGTCAACGCCGTGCCACGTTCCATCGGGAGCATAGTCACTTGCGCGCTACACGGTCGACTGGCACGTCAGCGGTGTGATGGCGGACCAGCAGGGTGACGGCGTCAGGCGGCCCGGCCGCCCGGGCCTCCCGGTTGACTGGGCAGGTGCACAACTCGGCCTGAACGAGGTCGTGGACCGCGTCGACCCGCAATCCATGGCCGAGCCCGCCACCGCATCGCGGGACGCTGACCTGGGGCCCGTCAGCAGATCCGGCCATCGGGAGATGCCGGCGCGCTCAGCGGGTGATCGTGTGACAGCGTTAGCAGCAGCTGTGTGAAAACGCTATCCGAGACTGTGTAGGAACGCTAGCGTGCTGTTCGTGGTCAGTCCTCGCTACGTGACGCCCGCGCGGTGCTCCGCGACCCCGACCTGCTCGGCAGGCTGCTCGACTCATTCGTGACCGCCCAGATCCGGGCGGAGCTCGTCGTCAGCGATTTCGGACCGAGGCTTTTCCACCTCCGACAGGCCGACGGCCGCCGCGAGGTGGACCTGGTCGTGGAGTTCGCTGACGGTCGGCTCGTCGCGATTGAGGTCAAAGCAGCCGCCGCGCCTGACACAGCTGAACCGCGCCATCTGGTGTGGCTCCGCGACCAGTTGGGACCCAGGATGGTCGCCGGTCTCGTGCTGCACGGCGGGCCCCACGCATATCCCCTTGCCGAACGGGTGTATGCCGCGCCGATCTGCTCGCTGTGGACGGCTTGACGTGCAGCGTGACCCTCCGACCGGAGGTGGCGCGGCGGCGGCGTGGCGAGGCATGGTGAAGGCTGTGACAACCGTTGGTGAGGAGACCGTCGTGTCCGCTGTTGCCGCCCGCCCGTCCTACGTCTCGGGCACCTCCGACGCCCCGCTGCTCGGCGACACGATCGGGGACGACTTCGACCGCACCGTCGCCGAGCACGGCGACCGCGAGGCCCTGGTCGATCGGCCCAGCGGCCGGCGCTGGACGTATGCGCAGCTGCGTACCGACGTCGACGCCGTCGCGCACGGGCTGCTCGCGGCAGGCGTCGGCAAGGGTGACCGGGTGGGCATCTGGGCGCCGAACTGTCCGGAGTGGCTGCTGACCCAGTACGCGACCGCCAAGATCGGCGCCATCCTGGTCAACATCAACCCGGCCTACCGGACCAGCGAGCTGGAGTACGTGCTCAACCAGGCCGGCATCCGGATGCTGGTGGCCGCGCGGTCCTTCAAGACGTCGGACTACTCGGCGATGATCGACGAGGTGCGCCCGCGCTGCGACGGGCTGCAGCGGGTGGTGCTCATCGGGTCGCCGGAGTGGGAGGCGCTGTTCGTCCCCGATGGTGAGCCCGCGGTGCTGGCCGACAAGCAGGCCGGGTTGTCCCCGGACGACCCGATC
>WHSY01000095.1:18341-18978 GCA_009379815.1 Pseudonocardiaceae bacterium | reverse complement strand
TCGACGAGCACCACCGGGCGGCCCTCGACCGGGACGGGTGGTCGGCCGCGCCGGTACCGCTGCTCCCGCTCGATGAGCGCGGCACGCTCGCGGCCGATGACCCGTTGCAGCTCCGCCTCGGTCACCCCGGCCCGGGCGACGACGTCGTCGTTGAGCACCAGAGCATCCCCCGAGGCCACCGCGCCCATCGCCAGCTCGTCCTGACCGGGCACACCGAGCTTGCGCACCACCAGGACGTCGAGCGTGGCACCGAGCGTCTCGGCGACCTCGTGTGCCACCGGTACTCCCCCGCGCGGCAGGCCCAGCACGACGGCGTGCGGGTCGCTGAGGCCCTCGGGCAGCGCCGCGCCCAGCTGCCGCCCGGCATCGCACCGGTCGGTGAACCACTCGACCATGGCGGCGCTCACCTCCTGCCGTTTTCCCCTGCCCGGCGTGCGGCCGGGGCACCCGGCTGCCTGACCGAGCATGCCACCGGGGTCAGCCGGCCCGGTGCTCGGTCCTGGCGACCAACTCACGCACCTCTTCGAGCCGCCCGCAGCGGGCGTCGAGATAACCGGCCCGTGCGGTGCGGAAGGCCTTCCCGAGCTCCGCACGGCGCTGCTCGGACACCGCGTCGCGGGCCTCGTTGAGGATGGTG
>WHSY01000095.1:4381-18331 GCA_009379815.1 Pseudonocardiaceae bacterium | reverse complement strand
CGACGAGCTCCTCCAGCTTGGCCTCCCAGTCCTGCGATCCGGTGTCGTCGACCTCCAGCAACGCCAGCAGCGCCTGGTGACCCTCGGCGTGCTCCTCGGCGCCGTGGTCGACCTCCTCGTCGTCGACCTTGCGGAACCGCCGCAGTGCCGGGTAGACCTCCTGCTCCTCGGCCTGCGCATGCGCGACCAGCAGGTCGGCGAGCTCGCGCAGCGGGCCCGAGCGCTCGGTGGTGCGGTCGCGGAGGTCCCGGAACAGCGCCTCGAAACGCCGGTGGTCCGACAGGATCAGCTCGATGACGTCGCTGCTCATCTGGCGGTTCTCCCGTAGTGGTGGGCTATCTGATGCGCACATGGTCCGCCACCGCCTGCCACGGCGCATCCGCTGAGAGCGCCCTGGAGGTTTAGCAGTGCTCGGCAACGGGTATCAGCGGATCACCAGGGCCGGCGTGGCCATCCAGTAGCGAGGACGGAGCACGTGATGACCGACACCCGACGTCTCCCGAAGCCGGTCGCACAGGAGTGGGAGTGGCAGATCGATGCGGCTTGCCAGGGTTTCAACAGCAGCGTGTTCTTCCATCCCGACGGCGAGCGCGGTTCGGCCCGCGCCCGGCGCGCCAGAAGGGCCAAGGCGGTCTGCGAGCGCTGCCCGGTGATCGAGCCGTGCCGGCGCCACGCCCTCGAGGCCCGCGAGCCCTACGGGGTGTGGGGCGGACTGACCGAGGAGGAGCGCCGCGACGTGTGGACCGCGCACCAGCAGCCGCTGGCGAGCTGACGCCGGTCGACGGCAATCGAGGTCGGTGCGGGGCCGGTGAGGTAGCGCGCGGCGGGCACCGGCATGCTGTGCGGAGCACCCACAGCGCAGGAGGAGACGTCGATGCAGGTGCCGGGACGGAGTGGGGACGCCGCCGCCGGGGAGCAGGACGCACAACGCACCGTGCTGGTCCGCGTCGGGGCGGCCCCGGCGCACCTACCGCCGCTGCGGATCGTCGCAGCGGACCTGGCGACCCGAGCGGACTTCGATCTGGACTCGGTTGCCGACCTGCGCCTCGCCGTCGACGAGGCGGCCGCCGAGCTCACCGCGGTCGCGGCCCCCGGGGCGCTGCTCACCGGCACCTACCTCGTCGACGACGACCAGATGGAGGTCACCGTATCGGTACCGGCCCTGCCGGAGGCGGCGCTGCGTCAGAACACCTTCGGCTGGCGTGTGCTGACCACTCTCGTCGACGAGGTCCGCGTGGTCGACGGCCAGCAGGACGAGCAGCCGCTGCTGGGCATCACCCTGTGCAAGCAGCGCCTCGGCCGGAGCGAGGAGCCGGGAGCGGACGGCCGGTGACCGCACCGGACGAGTCGGTGGCGTCGGATGCACCTGCCTACCAGGAGTTCGCGCCGCTGTTCACCGAGTTCGTCACGCTGGAGCAGGGAAGCCCCCGCCGCGAACGGCTCCGCGAGGAGCTCGTTTCGGGGCATCTGCCGATCGCCAGGCACATCGCACGCCGCTTCACCCACCGGGGCGAGTCACAGGACGACCTCGAGCAGGTCGCCACGCTCGGCCTGATCCAGGCCGTCGACCGCTACCGGCCCGAGCGCGGCAGCGACTTCCTGTCCTTCGCCGTCCCCACGATCACCGGCGAGGTGCGCAGGCACTTCCGAGACCACGCCTGGTCGATGCGGGTGCCGCGCCGTCTCAAGGACCTGCACGTCTCGCTCGGTTCGGCGATCTCCGAGCTCTCCCAGCGGCACGGCAGGGCGCCGACGGCATCGGAGCTCGCCGAGCACCTGCAGCTGCCCCGGGAGGAGGTCCTCGAAGGGCTGGAAGCCGCCAGCGCGTACCGGAGCTCGTCGCTCGACGACCTGCTGACCGCCGGTCAGGATGCTCCGGCGGTGGAGGGAGTGGTCGGCGAGGCCGACGCCGAGCTCGACCGGGTTGAGTACCGCACCACGCTGGCCCCGCTGCTGGAGCAGTTGCCCCACCGAGAGCAGGCGATCCTCAAGATGCGGTTCTTCGGCGGGATGACCCAGAGCCAGATCGCCGAGCAGGTGGGACTGTCGCAGATGCACGTATCCCGGCTGCTGTCCCGGACACTGGCCAGGTTGCGCTCCGAGCTCCGCGACGAGACGTGAGACCCGAACCGTCCCAGGAGGACCCACGATGAGCAACGCCCGCATCCCCGACCACGTGGTCGTCGTCGGGGCCGGGCTCGGCGGCCTGCGCACCGTCGAGACGCTGCGCGCCGAGGGCTATGCCGGGCGGATCAGCCTCGTCGGGGCCGAGCCGCACCCGCCCTACGATCGCCCGCCGCTGTCCAAGGAGATCCTCGCCGGGGCCTGGCCGGACGAGCGGGCCGCGCTGCGGGACCCGGACGAGCTGGCCGCGCTCGGCGCCGAGACGCACTTCGGCGTCGCCGCCGTCGGGGTGGACGAGAGCGCGGTGGAGCTGTCCGACGGGACCCGGCTGGCCTACGACGCGCTCGTGGTCGCCACCGGAGTGCGTGCCCGGCTGCTCCCCTTCCAGCCCGAACACCCTGCCGTGCACACCCTGCGGACGCTCGACGACTGCATCGCGCTGCGGTCGTCACTGGCCGGGGCCCGCTCGCTGCTGCTCGTCGGCGCCGGCTTCATCGGTGCCGAGGTGGCCGCGACGGCGCGGACCGCCGGTCTCGACGTGACCGTGGTCGAAGCGCTTCCGGTGCCCTTCGAGCGGGTCCTCGGCGAACAGATGGGGGCGCTGTGTGCGCAGCTGCAGGAGGAGAACGGGACGCAGGTCCGGGCCGGCGTGCGCCCGGAGCGGTTCACCGATGCGGGTGGCCGGGTAGGGGTGCGGCTGGTCGACGGCACCGAGCTGGTGGCCGACTGCGCGGTGGTCGGGGTCGGCACCGTCTGCGACAACGGCTGGCTGGCAGGTCTGGGGCTGGCGCCGGACGCGCCACTGAGCTGCGACTACCGGGGCCTGGTCGACGGCAGCTCCGCGGTGTACGCGGTCGGTGACATCGCCGCCTGGGCTCACCCGACCCGCGGCGAGGCGGTGCGCCTCGAGCACTGGACGTCGGCGACCGAGCAGGCGGGCGTGGTGGCCAAGCGCATCGCCGGGACGGAGATCACCCGGGAGGCCGACCTGGTGCCCTACTTCTGGTCCGACCAGTACGGGCTGAAACTGCAGCTCGTCGGCCGGCCGGAGCGCGCCGAGCGCGTCGAGGTGTTGCACGACCCCGGGACGATCAAGGGCACCGTGGGCGGCTACTTCGCCGAGGGCAGGCTGGTCGCCGCGCTGGCGTTCCACGCGCCCCGACCGCTGGCGCGCTACCGCAGGATGATCGGTGCCGGCGCGGACGAGGCGCAGGTCCGCGAGGCCGTCGCCGAACTCGCTTCGCGTTAACGTGGGCCCGATGTCGACTGCCTCCCCGTACCCGTGGCCGGGTTCAGCCTACCCGCTCGGCGCCAGCTACGACGGCGCCGGAACGAACTTCGCGCTGTTCTCCGACGTCGCCGAGCGGGTGGAGCTGTGCCTGTTCGACGACGACGGGACCGAGACCAGCTTCCGGCTGCCCGAGGTCGACGGCGGCGTCTGGCACGGGTACCTGCCCAACGTGGGTACCGCCCAGCACTACGGCTACCGGGTGCACGGGCCCCACAACCCCGCGGCGGGCCTGCGCTGCAATCCCGCGAAGCTGCTCATCGACCCCTACGCGAAGGCGATCTCAGCACCGGTGGACTGGGACGAGTCGCTGTTCTCCTACCGGTTCGGTTCCCCGAAGAAGCGCAACGACGACGACTCCGCACCGCACGCCCCCCGGTCGGTGGTGGTCAGCCCGTTCTTCGACTGGGCCGACGACCGCCACCCGCGCACCCCGTACCACGAGACGGTGATCTACGAGGCGCACGTCCGGGGGCTGACGATCACGCACCCCGACATCCCGGAGGAGTTGCGCGGGACCTACTCCGGGCTGGCGCACCCCGTGATGATCGACCACCTGAACCGGCTCGGGGTCACCGCGGTGGAGCTGATGCCGGTGCACCAGTCCGTCAGCGAGCACCACCTCGTCGAGCGCGGGCTGACGAACTACTGGGGCTACAACACGGTCGCCTTCCTCGCCCCGCACACCGGCTACGCCACCACCGGGACCATCGGTCCACGCGCCGGCGAGGTCGTCACGCAGTTCAAGGCCATGGTCCGCGAGCTGCACGCCGCGGGGATCGAGGTGATCCTCGACGTCGTCTACAACCACACCGCCGAGGGCGACCATCGAGGTCCGACGCTGTCGCTGCGCGGCATCGACAACGCCGCCTACTACCGCCTCGCCGACGGCAAGCCGCGGTACTACATGGACTACACCGGCACCGGCAACTCGCTGAACGTGCGTGACCCGCACACCCTACAGCTGATCATGGACTCGCTGCGCTACTGGGTCACCGACATGCACGTCGACGGGTTCCGCTTCGACCTGGCGTCCACGCTGGCGCGCGAGTTCTACGACGTCGACCGGCTCTCGACGTTCTTCGACCTCGTGCAGCAGGACCCGGTCATCAGCAGGGTGAAGCTGATCGCCGAGCCGTGGGACGTCGGACCGGGCGGCTACCAGGTCGGCAACTTCCCTCCGTTGTGGACGGAATGGAACGGCAAGTACCGCGACACCGTCCGGGACTTCTGGCGCGGCGAGCCCGGCACGCTCGGCGAGTTCGGCTCCCGGCTGACCGGCTCGTCGGACCTCTACCAGGACGACGGGCGCCGGCCCCACGCTTCGATCAACTTCGTGACAGCGCACGACGGGTTCACGCTGAACGATCTCGTCTCCTACAACGAGAAGCACAACGAGGGAAACGGCGAGGGAAACGCCGACGGGGCCGACGACAACCGTTCGTGGAACTGCGGTGCCGAAGGTCGCACCGACGACCCGGAGGTGCTGGCCCTGCGTGCCCGGCAACGGCGCAACCTGCTCGTCACCCTCTTCCTCTCACAGGGCACGCCCATGCTGTCCCACGGCGACGAGCTCGGGCGCACCCAGCAGGGCAACAACAACGCCTACTGCCAGGACAACGAACTGTCCTGGGTGGACTGGTCGGACGCCGACGAGGACCTGATCGCGTTCACCGCCGCGCTGGCGGCGCTGCGCCGCAACCACCCGGTGTTCCGCCGCAGGCGATTCTTCGCAGGACGCCCCATCCGCCGCGGCGACGAGCTGCGCGACATCGCCTGGTTCGCGCCGTCCGGCGCGGAGATGACCCCACGGGACTGGGAGGCCGGGTTCGGCCACTGCCTGACGGTGTTCCTCAACGGGGAGGGCATCGCCGACCGCGACCCGCGCGGCCAGCGGGTGACCGACGACTCCTTCCTGCTGTGCTTCAACGCCCACCACGAGGACGTCAAGATGCGGCTGCCGGGCAACGGCTACGGGCAGGAGTGGACGGTCGTGATCGACACCGTGACCGCGGAGACTCCCGGCGGGGCGGCAGGCGACGAGCGCAGGCTCGAGGGCGACGAGGCCATCGGCGTCACGGCGCGCTCGCTGCTCGTGCTGCAGCGCACCGGATGAGCACGCCGACCTCGACCTACCGGCTGCAGCTCGGCCCGGGTTGCCGCTTCACCGACGCCGCGGCACTGGTGCCCTACCTGTCCTCGCTCGGGGTGGGCGCGCTCTACACCTCGCCGCTGCTCGCGGCGATGCCCGGCTCGGAGCACGGCTACGACGTCGCCAACCCGACCCGGGTCTCCGACGTGCTCGGCGGGGAGCAGGGGCGCAGCCAGCTCGTCGCGGCGGCCCGCGAGCACGGGCTGTCGCTGGTCGTCGACATCGTCCCCAACCATGTCGGGGTGGCCGACGCGAGCGCGAACCCGGCGTGGTGGGACCTGCTGGCGCGCGGCCCGGACTCCCCCTACACCCCGTGGTTCGACATCACGGGCTGGCCGGTGACGATCCCGGTGCTCGGCGACGACGCGACCGACGACGACCTGCGTGTCGAGGGCGGCGAGCTGCGTTACCACGAGCACACCTTCCCGCTCGCCACGGGCACCGCCGACCTCGGCTCGGTCCGGGAGGTGCACGAGGCCCAGCACTACCGGCTGGTGTCCTGGCGGGCAGGGCCCGGCTACCGGCGGTTCTTCGCGGTCAGCGAGCTGGCCGCGGTGCGGGTGGAGGACCCCGACGTGTTCGCCGCGACGCACGGCGAGGTGCTGCGCTGGGTCGCCGAGGGTGACGTCGACGGGTTGCGGGCAGACCATCCCGACGGCCTGGCCGATCCGGCCGGGTACACCCACCGGCTCCGCGAGCACGCGCCCGACACCTGGCTCGTCGTGGAGAAGATCCTCGAGCCGGGCGAGGAGCTGCCGGGCGGCTGGCCGGTGTCGGGAACCACGGGCTACGACGCGCTCGCCGAGGTGGACGGGGTGCTCGTCGACCCCGGAGCCGAGCCCGCGTTCACCGAGCTGGACACCGCGCTGACCGGCGTGGCCACGTCGTGGCCCGAGCTGGTGCACGACTGCAAGCTCGACGTCGCGACCGGCATGCTCGGCCCGGAGCTGCACCGGCTGGCCGCACTGGCTCCCGAGGTGCCGGACGCGGCCGCGGGGCTGGCCGAGGTGCTGGCCTGTTTCGGGGTGTACCGCTCCTACCTTCCGTCGCACGGCGTCGAGTATCTGGACGCCGCGCTGGCGGCGGCGCGGTCGCGCCGTCCCGATCTCGCCGCCGCGCTCGACGAGCTGTCGCCGCGGTTGCACAATCCGGACGACGAGCTCGCCGTCGGGTTCCAGCAGACGTCCGGCGCGGTGATGGCCAAGGCGGTGGAGGACACCGCGTACTACCGGTGGACGCGGTTCGTCGCGGCGAACGAGGTCGGCGGTGACCCGGGGCGGTTCGGGTTCGACCTCGAGGCCTTTCACAAGGCGCAGGCGCGCCGCGAGGAGGTCGCCCCCCGCGGGATGACCACGCTGTCCACTCATGACACCAAGCGCTCGGTCGATGTCCGCGCCCGACTGGCGGTCCTCGCCGAGCTGCCGTCGCGGTGGGCGTCGGCGGTGGACGAGTTCGGCGCGCGTGCGGCGGCAGCAGGCGCCCCCGTACCCGACCCGTCATTGGGCCACCTGCTGTGGCAGACCGTGGCCGGCGCCTGGCCGATCAGCCGCCCGCGGCTGCACGGCTACCTGACCAAGGCGATGCGCGAGGCCCGCACCGCCACCAGCTGGACCGAGCCGGACGCGGCATTCGAGACCGCGATGCACGCCGTCGCCGACGCCGTCCACGACGACCCCGCGCTGCGGGCGGCGGTCGACGCGCTGGCCTCGGACATCACGACGCCCGGGTGGTCGAACTCGCTGTCGGCGACGGTGTTGCAGCTCGCGATGCCCGGCGTGCCCGACACCTACCAGGGCTGCGAGCTGTGGGATCACTCGCTGGTCGACCCGGACAACCGCCGCCCGGTGGACTTCGCCGCGCGCCGCGAGCTGCTCCAGGCGCTCGACGGCGGGTGGCTGCCCCCGGTGGATGGCTCCGGGGCCGCGAAGCTGCTGGTGGTCTCGCGGGTGCTGCGGGCCCGCCGGGACCACCCCGAGCGGTTCACCGGATACACCCCGCTGGCTGCCACCGGGTCCGCCGCCGACCATGTCGTCGGCTTCGAGCGCCACGGAGTGGTCGCCGTCGCCACCCGGCTGCCGGTCGGCCTCGGCGCCCTCGGCGGCTGGGACGACACCGCGCTGCGGCTGCCCGAGGGCCGCTGGGTCGACGCGCTGGCCGGCACCTCCGCTGCGGGCACCGCTGCGCTCGCCGACGTGCTCACCCGTTACCCCGTAGCCCTGCTGCTGCGGCAGTGACGCCTGCCCCACCGTGTCCGTGAACTCGACACGGTGGGGCCCCACGGCGCTGGCAGCCCCCGCCGTGTCGAGTTCACGGACACGGGCGGGTCGGGAGGTAGGCCGACACCGTCACCGAGGCCGTGACCGTCACCGGGTCGGGCAAGGCGCGGACCCGCTCTCGCAGTGCCTCGGGCGTCGTGTGCCAGGCTGCCGGCCCCATTGCCGCGAGCGCCTCGACGGCGCCGTGCGGCAGTGCCATCCGATACTCGCAGTCGGCGGTGCGGGCCGGCGGGCCCAGCTGCTCGTCGAGCCGCTGCTGCTTGCGCTCGTCGACCGACAGCAGGCCGATCGCGCCGACCAGCTCGGTGAGGTGGCGCGACGTCGGTGTGACCACGACCAGCGCCCCGGCCGGCCGCAGCACCCGGCGGATCTCTGCGGCGTTGCGCGGTGCGAAGACGTCGAGCACCAGCGCCGCGGCGCCGGTGCGCACCGGCAGCCGCCGCCACACATCGCAGACGACGGCGCCGAGCCGCGGGTGGGCACGGGCGGCCCTGCGCGCGGCGTACTTGGAGGAATCCAGCGCGATGCCCCGCCGTTGCGGAACACGGTCGAGCACGGCGGCGAGATGGTGACCGGTGCCTGCCCCCACGTCGACCACGCACCCCTCCCGTTGACGAGCGAGCGCGGGCTCGGCGGCAGCGCAGACGGCCTGCACGATCGGGTCGTAGTGCCCGGCGCCGAGAAAGGTCGACCGCGCCGCCACCATCGAGGCGGTGTCGCCGGTGGGCACCGCCGCGCCGGTCAGCAAGCTGACGTGGCCCTGCCGCGCCACGTCGAAGGCGTGCCGGTTGCCGCAGCGCACCGTGTCCCCGTCGAGCCGGAGGACGCCCCGGCAGTGCGGGCACTCCAGGAACCCGAGCAGGTCGCCGCGCACGTCCGGCTGTCGCTCAGTCCCCGCGCCGGCGGCCGGCGACGAGGTTCGGTGCTCCCATGACCCCATGATGCCCCCTCGCGATCGTCGTGCCCAGCAGGATCCCGGCGGGGTCGGACAGAATCGGCGCGATGGACTTCGAGGTGTGGGCGCCGCAGCGGCGACGGGTGCGGGTGAGCGTCGACGGGACCGAGCGCGAGATGGAGCCGACGGCGGTCGGGTGGTGGCACGCCACCGCGGACAGCGCCGGCCCGGGCAGCGACTACGTGTTCCTGCTCGACGACGACGCCGAGCCGCTCCCCGACCCACGCTCCGCCTGGCAGCCGAACGGGGTGCACACCGCGTCACGCGTCTACGACCACGACGCGTTCGGCTGGACCGACCAGGCGTGGACCGGGCGGCCGCTGGCAGGCAGCGTGGTCTACGAGCTGCACATCGGCACCATCACCGCGGGCGGCACGTTCGACACGGCGATCGAGCGGCTGGATCACCTCGTCGAGCTGGGCGTCGATCTGATCGAGGTGATGCCGGTCAACGCCGTCGACGGCCCGCGCAACTGGGGATACGACGGGGTCGGCTGGTATGCGGTCACCGAGAACTACGGCGGACCGGACGGCTTCAAGCGCTTCGTCGACGCCTGCCACCGCCGCAACCTGGGCGTGGTGCTCGACGTGGTCCACAACCACCTCGGCCCGTCCGGCGCCTACCTCGACCGGTTCGCGCCCTACTTCGCCGGGAGCAACATCTGGGGGCCCTCGCTCAACCTCGATGGCCCCGGCTCCGACGAAGTCCGCCGCTACGTCGTCGACAACGTGGTGATGTGGCTGCGCGACTACCACCTCGACGGGCTGCGGCTCGACGCCGTGCATGCGCTGGTCGACCGCCGCGCCACGCACCTGCTCGAGGAGCTGGCGCGGGAGGTCGACGCGCTGGCCGCCCACCTGCGCCGACCACTGTCGCTGATCGCCGAATCCGATCTCAACGACCCCGTGATCGTCACCCCGCGCGCCGCCGGGGGCTACGGGCTGGCTGCGCAGTGGGACGACGACATCCACCACTGCCTGCACGCGACGCTGACCGGCGAACGGCAGGGCTACTACGCCGACTTCGGCTCACTGCAGGGCCTCGCCCGCACGCTGCGCGGCGCCTTCTTCCACGACGGGCGATGGTCGTCGTTCCGGGACCGCAGCCACGGCCGCCCGGTGGACACCGAGCGCCTGCCGGGCTCCGCGTTCGTCGCCTACCTGCAGAACCACGACCAGGTCGGCAACCGCGCCACCGGTGACCGGATCTCGGCGACGCTGTCGCCGGGCCTGCTCGGCTGCGCCGCCGCGCTGGTGCTCTGCTCGCCGTACACCCCGATGATCTTCATGGGCGAGGAGTGGGGCGCTGCCACGCCGTTCCGGTTCTTCTCACATATGCCCGAGCCCGCACTGCGCGACGTCATACGCCGGGGCCGCTACGAGGAGTTCACCCACCACGGCTGGGGCGAGGCGGACGTCCCGGATCCCAATGACGAGCGCACGTTCCTGCGGTCCAAGCTCGACTGGACCGAGCGCGACACCGAGCCGCACGCGACGGTACTGCGCACCTATCGGGACCTGATCGCGCTGCGGCGATCCCGCCCCGAACTGTCCGATCCGCGGCTGGACGAGCTGGCCGTCGACGTCGACGAGCTCGCCCGCACCGTCGTCGTGCGCCGTGGTGGGCTCCGGGTCGTCGTCAACCTCGGCGCCCACCCCACCACCATCCCGCTCGACGGCGAGCCTGCCGCGCTGCTGCTCACGTCGAGCGATGCGACGGCCGCACCGGACGGCGTACTACTCGATCGCGAGGCATTCGCCGTGGTCGAGCTCGCCCCGCGGCGCGCACACCACGACTCCGATGACCGCGGGTAACGGCGCGGGGCTCAGCGGAACAGCTTGCGAAGCAGCAGCAGCGCGAACAACGCGCCGACCCCCATCAAGGCGTAACGCACCTGCGGGTTCTGCAGGGTCGCCTCCATCTTGGACTGCAGCGTCTGCTTGCCCTGCTCCACGAACTTCTTGGGGTCGGCGCGGGTGCCGAGCTCGTCCAGGGTGGCGGCCAACGCGCTGCGCGCCTGCTCGATCTCACGCTCGATGGTGTCGGGGTCGCGGGCCACGGATCCTCCTCGCGCCGGGTCATGTGCCGCATACCGTAGATGACGGCCCGTCCGGCGTCGCGACCAGGCACACGGGTAGCGTCCACGTGGTGACCGACAACGGCCGGTTGTCCCCTGGCGACACCGCTCCCGCCTTCACGCTGCCCGACGCCGACGGCTCACCCGTCTCGCTCTCCGACTTCCGCGGTCGCTCCCTGGTCGTCTACTGCTACCCCGCTGCCGGCACGCCGGGCTGCACCAAGCAGGCCTGCGACTTCCGGGACAACCTCGCCGACCTCGACGGTGCCGGCCTGGCCGTCATCGGGATCTCACCCGACAAGCCCGCCAAGCTCGCGAAGTTCCGTGACGCCGAGGGCCTGACGTTCCCGCTGCTGTCCGACGAGGACCGCTCGGTGCTGACCGCCTACGGCGCCTACGGCGAGAAGAAGATGTACGGCAAGACGGTCACCGGGGTGATCCGGTCGACCTTCGTGATCGACGCCGATGGCCGCATCGACTTGGCGATGTACCACGTCCGCGCCACCGGTCACGTCGCCAAGCTCCGCGAGGATCTCGGTGTGTAAGCTCGCTACTCGAACCTACGTTCGATCTGCCGCTGGCGCTCGACCACAAGAATGGCGACCACACCGACAACCGGCTGGAGAACCTCCGTATCCTTTGCCCAAACTGCCATGCACTCACCGATACGTGGTGCAATGCAGCAAGCCGGCGTAGGCCAACTTGGTAGAGTCGCAACCCTTAGAAGGTTGACAGTGTGGGTTCGAATCCCACCGCCGGCACCGATGTCGAGCGCCCGGTCGCCGCCGGCGGACCCGGGTGGGCGCCCGAGCCGATCCCCGGGGGCGGCTCCGGGTTGACCCGGATACCTGCCGGCGCGGATCCGGCCGACGCTGGTGCCATGACAGACGACACCGCTACGCGCCCCCGTGCACTGATCATCGGCTGCGGCATCGCGGGCCCGGTACTGGCCGTGGCGCTACAGCAGGCGGGCATCATCCCCGTCATCCACGAAGCCCGCCCCCGCCCCGACGACGAGGCCGGTGCCTTCCTCAACCTCGCGCCCAACGGGATCGAGGCCCTGCGGCTGCTGGGGCTCGACGGCACGGTGGTCGACGCGGGCACCCGGACCACCCGGATCGAGTTCTACAACCACCGCGGACGGCGGCTGGCCACCGACCCCACCACCACCCTGCTGCTCAAGCGAGGCGCGCTGACCCGCGCGTTACGGGAGGCAGCCGCCGAGCGGGGCGTGGCGGTCGAGTCCGGCAAGCGGCTCGCCGAGGTGACGACCACGGCACAGGGCACGGTGGCAGCCCGGTTCGCCGACGGCACGCGAACCGAAGGTGACCTGCTGGTCGGCTGCGACGGGATCCGCTCGGCCGTCCGCGGCGGCGTGCTCCCCGGCGCACCGGCACCGAGGAGCACCGGCCTGGTGGATTCCGGCGGGTTCTCCGAGTGCCCCGGGCTGGCGCCATCGGGCGGGGTGTTCCGGATGACGTTCGGGCGGCGCGCCTTCTTCGGCTACCAGGTGCTGGAGTCCGGTGAGGTCTACTGGTTCCACAACTCCGAACCACCGGCGGGAGCGGCGGCCGGCGAGCTGACGAGCTGGGACGATAACCGCTGGAAGGACCGGCTGCTCGAGCTCCACCAGGGCGATCACGAGCCGATCGAGGAGATCATCCGGTCGACACGGGGGCCGATCGGCCGGTGGCCGGTGCTCGACATGCCGGACCTGGCGACCTGGCACGACGGACCGGTCGGGCTGATCGGGGACGCGGCGCACGCGATGTCGCCCAGTGCGGGGCAGGGCGCCTCGATGGCCATGGAGGACGCCGTGGTGCTGGCGAGGCTGCTGCGCGACCACGCCGACGCCGACACGGCGTTCGCCGAGCTGGAACGCGGCCGCAAGCCCCGGGTCGACGCGACGGTGCGCCGGGCACGGCGCAACGGCGACCAGAAGGCACCGTCGAGTGCCGCCGGCCGAGCGCTGCGTGACCTGGCGCTCCCGGTCTTCCTCCGGGCCGGGATCAGGGCCGGTGCGACGCTGCACTCGTGGACCGACGACCCGAATCCCAGCACCGCTGCCAACCTCGACCGCTGAGCCCGCGCACTACCCGTTCGGGTGGAGTTCGCCGGCGCGTGCAACCTCACGGCACGCCAGGCATCTCTGAGGGTGACCGTGTCGACACCGTCCGAGGCACGACGGAGGGCTCCCCTGATGCAGTCCATCACCCGCCGAGCCGCCGCGCAGCTCGCAATCGTCGCCTCGGCGACCGCGACGACACTCCTGCTGCCCGGTGTGGCGGCTGCGGATCACGACGACTCCGCCCCGTGCGGGTACTCGGCCGATGCGTGCATCGACCTGTCGGAGAACCGGTCGTGGCTGATGAGCGGCGGCGACGTCACCTACGGGCCGGTGCCGATCACCCACGGCAAACCCGGCTACGAGACACCGCCCGGCGTGTTCACGGTGTCGTTCAAGGACAAGGACCACGTCAGCAGCATCTACGACGCACCGATGCCGTACTCGGTGTTCTTCAACGGCGGCATCGCCTTCCACCAGGGCAGCTTGCAGCGGCAGTCGCACGGCTGCATCCACCTGGCGCCCGAGGCGGCGCGCACCTACTTCTACGAGCTCGAGCCCAGCGACGTCGTCGAGGTCGTGCCCTAGCGGGCTGCTACAGCGCCCCGGTGAGCTCGCGCAACGCGGGCAGCATCGCCCGCAGCGCCTGCCCGCGGTGCGACACCGCGTCCTTCTCGGCGGCGCCGAGCTCGGCGGAGGTTCGCTGCTCCCCGTCCGGCACGAAGATCGGGTCGTAGCCGAATCCGTTCCCGCCGCGCGGCACGTCGGTCAGGCAGCCGCGCCAGTGCCGTCGCACGAGGTGCTCGACGCCCGCCGGCGTCACGAGCGCGGCGGCGCAGACGAACGCGGCGCCGCGGCGCGCAGCCGGGACGTCGGCGAGCTGGTCGAGCACGAGGGCGAGGTTCGCCGCATCGTCGGCATGACGGCCAGCCCAGCGGGCCGAGAGCACGCCGGGCATGCCGCCCAGCGCGCCGACGGTCAGCCCGGAGTCGTCGGCGACCGAGGGCAGGCCC
>WHSY01000095.1:0-4371 GCA_009379815.1 Pseudonocardiaceae bacterium | reverse complement strand
CCGGAGATCTCCAGGATGCGCCGCAGCTCCTCGAGCTTGCCGGGGTTGCGGGTCGCCAGCAGCACCTCGACGGTCATGTCGCCGGCGGGCACGATCAGTACCGGTCGGGCTCGCCGGGATAGGGCTCGGCGAGCGCCTTGGCCTGCAGCGCGGCGAGCTCCTGGCATCCGGCGAGCGCCACGTCGACCATCCGGTCCAGGGTGGCGCGCGCGAACGTCGCTCCCTCCCCGGTGCCCTGCAGCTCCACCAGGGTGCCGGCGTCGGTGGCGGCGACGTTCATGTCGACCTCGGCGCGGGAGTCCTCCTCGTAGGGCAGATCCAGCCGGACCCGGCCGTCGACCACCCCGACGCTGACCGCGGAGATCGAGCAGGACAGCGGCTGCGGGTCGGCCAGCCGCCCGGCCGAGCGCAGCCAGGTGACGGCGTCGGCGAGCGCGACGTAGGCACCCGTGACCGCGGCGGTGCGGGTGCCGCCGTCGGCCTGGATCACGTCGCAGTCCAGCGAGATCGTGTTCTCCCCCAGCGCTGCGAGGTCGATGGTGGCGCGCAGCGCCCGGCCGACCAGCCTGCTGATCTCGTGGGTGCGACCGCCGATGCGCCCCTTCACCGACTCGCGGTCGCTGCGGGTGTGCGTCGCCGACGGAAGCATCGCGTACTCGGCGGTGACCCAGCCCAGCCCGGAGCCCTTGCGCCACCGGGGAACGCCCTCCAGGACGCTCGCCGCGCACAGCACCCTGGTGCGCCCGAACTCGATCAGTACCGATCCCGCAGGCCACTGCTGGTACCCGCGAGTGATCCGCACCTCGCGCAGCTCGTCGTCGTTCCTGCCGTCTGCTCGTGCCACTGCCACCCGCCCAGCCTACGCAGGCCCCACACACCGCCCGCACACCGTCTGCGACCTCGTAGGTCAGACGTCGTAGTCCGCGCCCGCGCGCACCAGCTCGACCGGGCCGTCGTACGCCGAGCAGGCCTCGTCGTGGATCGCCCGGGCGTCGGTCCACGGCGGGATGTGGGTGAGCAGCAGCCGGTACGCACCTGCGGCAGCGGCCAGCTCCCCCGCCTGCCGGCCGGACAGGTGCAATCCCAGCGGTTTGTGCTCATCGTGCAGCCACGACGCCTCGGCGAGCAGCAGGTCGGTGCCGGCGGCGAACTCGGCGAGCAGGGCGCAGGGACCGGTGTCGCCGGTGTAGACCAGGCAGCGCCCGCCGTGGCTGACCCGCAGCGCGTAGGACTCACACGGATGCTCGACGCCGGCCGCGGCGATCTCGAACCCTCCGATGTGGATGGTCCTGGGACCCAGTGGGCGGAAGTCGAACACGTCGAACAGGTCCGTCGTCGCGAGTTCGGCCGCGCTGGTGGCGCTGGCGGCGGCGAGCCGGGTCGGCGCTTCGGTCGGCGCGTGCAGCGGCAGCCGCCTGCGGTGCGGAGGCTCCGGGTGGTGGCGCCGGTAGACCACCAGCGACGGCACGTCCGCGCAGTGGTCCGGGTGCAGATGCGACAGCACCAGCGCGTCGAGGTCGAAGGGGTCGAGCACCCGTTGCAGCGCCCCCAGCGTCCCGTTGCCCAGGTCGAACGCCACCGACACGCCGTCGGCCTGCAGCAGGTAACCCGATGCCGGCGAGTCGGGGCCCGGCACGCTGCCCGAGCAGCCCAGCACCGTCAGGCGCATCGAGTTCTCACCTCACACCCTCGTCGCCGGGTGCACCCCCGCAGGCGCCAGCGTCGGCCCGAGGAAGCGCCGGGCGAGCCGGGCGAAGGAACCCGGGTCGCCGGTCGCCGTGAACCGATGCTCGGGGATGCGGTCACCACCAGCGTCGCACAGCAGGTCGCGCTCGGTGAGCACCCGCAGCACATCCTTCGCGGTCTCCTCCGCGCTCGACACCATGCTCACGTCGTCGCCCATGACGATCTGCAGCACACCGGTGAGCAACGGGTAGTGCGTGCACCCGAGCACGAGCGTGTCGACACCGGCACGCTGCAGCGGCTCCAGGTAGGACTGCGCCAGCCCGAGCACCTGTCGGCCCGACGTGGTGCCACGCTCGACGAAATCGACGAAACGGGGGCAGGCGACCCCGGTGACCTCGACGTTCGGCGCCGCGGCGAAGGCATCGTGGTAGGCGCGGGAAGCGATCGTGGCCCGGGTACCGATCACGCCGACACGCCCGTTGCGGGTGGTCGCCACCGCGCGCCGCACGGCGGGGCGGACGACCTCGACCACCGGGACGCCGTAGCGCTCGCGCGCGTCGACCAGACACGCCGCCGACGCGGTGTTGCACGCGACGACGAGCAGCTTGACCCCCGCGTCGACGAGGTCGTCGGCGACCTCCAGCGCGTGCCGGCGCACCTGGGCGATGGGCAGCGGCCCGTAGGGCCCGTGCGCGGTGTCGCCGACGTAGTGCATCCGCTCGCCGGGCAGCTGGTCGGCGATGGCACGGGCGACCGTGAGCCCGCCGACACCGGAGTCGAAGACGCCGATCGGCGCGTCGGCGGTCGTCACGCTGCCTCCGCGGTGATGAGTGCGTCGGCGGTCGTCATGCCGGCGTCGGCGGGGCTCACCGGACAGGCGAGCGGTCGGCGCCCGAGACGAGCCGGGCGGCGAGCAGTCCTCCGAGGGCACCGAAGAGGTGGCCCTGCCAGGAGACCCCCGGCGTTGTCGGCAGCACGCCCCACAACATGCCGCCCCAGACGAGGAACAGCGTCACGGCGAGCGTGATCTGCCCGGCGCTGCGGTGGTAGAACGCGCGTGCCAGCAGGAAGACCATCCAGCCGAACACCAGGATCGAGGCGCCGATGTGGGTCCCACCCCAGGCCGTCAGCCAGGTCCCCGCACCGCCGACCAGCCAGATCACCGCGGTCACCGCGACGAATTGCCGGATCCCGTTGGCCAGCACGAGAAAGCCCAGTACCAACACCGGCACGGTGTTGGCCACCAGGTGTTGCCAACCGTCATGCAGCAGTGGCGCCCACAGCACCCCGTCCAGGCCGTCGATGGTCCGAGGCTGGATGCCTGCCCGGTCCATCTGGTTGCCGAGCATGGTGTCCACCGCCTCGGACAGGTAGAGCACCCCGGTGAACGCCGCGATGAGAACTGCGGCCTGCCCCGGGCGGGCGGGGAACACCCGCGAACGTGGTTCGGGCACGGTCCGCATACCGGCGAGGCTACCCGCGCATGCTGAGATGAGCCTGTGACCCAAGGTTGCCCGGGCCCGCGGCCGAACGCCCGCTGGGAGACCCCTGTGGCTGCGGCCGCACGGGCAGCCTCGGCCGCCTCGCCCGTCTGGGACGTCAGCAGTTCGACGTTGCTGTGGGTGCAGCCGGCGGGGCCTGCCGTGCACCGGTACGACCCCGCCAGCGGGCGCGATGACGCCATTTCGCTGCCGCAGCACGTCGCGCATGCACACCCCCGGGTGCGCGGTGGGCTGGTGGTGCATCTGCTCGACGGGGTGGCCGTGCTCGATCCCTCCGGCGACCGGAGGTGGCTCGTGTACTGGGCGCGGGAGGCAGCGCGTGCCGGCGCTGCCGCGGTCGGCCCTTCCGGCGAGTTGTGGGTGGGCAACGGCGACTGGCTGGCCCGGGTCGAGCCCGACGGCGCCGCGACCGTCGTGCTTCGCGACGTGGCGATCGACGGGCTGGCGTATGACACCGAGGCAGGGCGGCTCTACCTGGCGGGCGCGGGACGGATCGAGGTGCTCGAGCCCGGCGCTGCCGGACCGCAGGCGCTGTGTGACGTCGGGAGCCGGCCGGGTGGCCTCTGCGTCGACGCCGAGGGCGCGGTGTGGGTGGCGGTGCCGGGCGCCGTGCGCCGCTACCTGCCGGCCGGGGTGCTCGACGACGAAGTCCTGGTGCGCGGCGCGCCACCCACCGGATGCGCGTTCGGCGGACCGCGGCTGACCGATCTCTACGTCACCACGGCCGACGGCTCGCTGCTCGTGCTCGCAGGCGCTGGGACCGGAGCCCCCACACCGATCTTCGCGGGTTAGCTGCCCCGGCCTGCCCCGGCCTGCCCGCCGGTGTGCCGCGATGGGCACCTTGGCTGCTTCGGATGCAGTGCAGGTGCCCCTGACGGCTATCGGGGTGGCACCGGTCGCAGTGCAGGTGCCCCTCGCGGCGACCGGCTTGGCGATTGGAGGACGCTCGGGCGGCTCAAGCCCAGAGCTGACCGTCGAGGCGGGTCGCGGCCTCCTCGAGATCGCCGGAGTACGCGCCGGTGGACAGGTACTTCCACCCCGCGTCACACACCACGATGACGATGTCCGCGGGTTCGCCGGTCCCGGCCGCCTTCTCCGCGACGGCCAGCGCGGCGTGCAGGATGCCGCCGGTGGAGATCCCGGCGAAGATGCCCTCGTTGTCGAGCAGCTCGCGGGTACGGCG
>WHSY01000094.1:584-19105 GCA_009379815.1 Pseudonocardiaceae bacterium | reverse complement strand
ACGTCCGACGCCACCTCCAGCTCCAGACGCTGATGATCTAGCCCTGTAGTACTAGGACCCAGTAGCCTTTCGTTTCGTTCGTTTTGAGGATACCATCGTCACATGAGCGCAACCTTGACCGAGCGGACCGTCCTGCCAGGCGAACCGATGCAGCGCATGGCCGATCTCCTGGTCGCGCTGAAGACGCACGGTCCCTTGCTCGTCGGTGCAGACGGTGCCCATATCGAGCTTCCGGACGAGCTGTACGAGGTGCTGAAGGATGTCGTAGCGGCGCTGTCGCAGGGCCTCGCGATCACGGTCGCTCCGCAGCACACGGTGTTGACTACAGGACAGGCGGCGGATCTGCTGGGAATCTCCCGGCCGACGCTGGTCCGGCTGCTCGAAGCTGGTGAGATTCCGTTCGATCAGCCAGGTCGTCACCGGCGGGTCCGGCTCGATGATCTCTTGGCCTACCAGCAGCGGGCCGGTCGTGCCCGCGCCGCCGGCCTCGACGAGATGGTCCGCGTCTCTGAAGACGCGGGGGTATATGACCTGCCCGAGGGCGCGTCGTTCGAGCGCATCAAAGACCGCTCGGAGGACGACCCCGAGTGAAGTTTCGTGCCCTGCTCGACACGTGCGTGCTGTTCAAGCCGCTGCTCTGCGACACCCTGTTGTGCATCGCCGAGGAGGGGCTGTTCCAGCCGCTGTGGTCCGAGCTGCTGGCCGCGTTGGCCAGACCCGGCAGCGGATGTCCGGACTTTGCCAGGAACTTTCACGTCGACCAGTCACTGGGGCCGCAATCATGAGCGTGCACAAGGAGGTCGCGTTCGAGGCTGCGATCGAGCAGTCGCTGCTGGACGCGGGCTGGCGCAAGGGGGACCCCAGTGGTTACCGCCGCGAGCTCGGTCTGGACACCGGCGAACTGTTCGCCTTCCTCGGCGCCACCCAGGCCGACGAGTGGGACCGGCTGCTGGAGTTCTACGGCAGAGACGATGTCGACGGCGCGCAGCGCAAGTTCGCCCAGCACGTCGCGAAGCAGATCGACGAGCGCGGCGCGCTGGATGTACTGCGGCACGGCGTCAAGGACCGCGGCGTCCTGGTCCGGCTCGCCTACTTCCGTCCGGCGCACACTATTGCCGACGACGCGCTGGCCCAGTACGAGCAGAACCGGCTCACGGTGACCCGGCAGCTGCGGTACTCGGAGAAGAGCACCGATGCGCTGGACCTGGTGCTGTTCGTCAACGGCGTCCCGGTGGCGACGGCCGAGCTGAAGAACCCGCTGACCGGCCAGACCGTCGAGCACGCCAAGCAGCAGTACAGCCATGACCGGGACCCTCGGGAGCTGCTGTTCGCGAAGCGCGCGCTGGCACACTTCGCCGTCGATCCGGACTTGGTCCTGGTCACCACGCGACTCGCGGGCAGCCAGACCCGGTTCCTGCCGTTCAACACCGGCTCCGAGGGCCCTGGCGCATCCGGCGCCGCGGGTAACCCGCCCGCGCAGTCCGGCGGCTACCGCACGTCCTACCTGTGGGAGCAGGTCTGGCAGCCCGACGCCTGGCTGGACCTGCTGCGCCGCTTCCTGCATGTCGAGAACCCCGCGAACGGCAAGACGAAGGTCAGCGTCCACGCCAAGCCGATGATCTTCCCGCGGTTTCACCAGTGGGACGCTGTCCGCAAGCTCACCGCGCACGCCGCGCGACACGGCTCCGGGCACAACTACCTGGTGATGCACTCGGCCGGCTCGGGCAAGTCCAACACCATCGCCTGGCTCGCTCATCGGCTTTCCAGCCTGCACACGCCTGCCACGGCCGACGAGCTGGCCCCGGGCCTCGAACCCAACCGGCCGGTGTTCGACAAGGTCATCGTGATCACCGATCGCTCGGTGCTCGACCGCCAGCTACAGGACACGATCTACCAGTTCGAGCACATCCCCGGCGTGGTGCAGAAGATCAGCGAGCGGGCGGAGGGCGCGAAGTCCACGCAGATCGCCACCGCGCTGGACAGCGAGACCTCGAAGATCATCATTGCTACGTTGCAGACGTTCCCGTTCGTGCTGGAGCGTCTCGGCGACATCAAGGACCGCCGCTACGCGGTGGTGGTGGACGAGGCGCACTCGTCACAGTCCGGCGAATCCGCCGCCGCGCTGAAGCGCGCACTGCTCAAGCTGGGCAGCGACGACGTAGACGAAGAGGGTGACCCGCTGACAGCATCGGCGCTGGCGCGGGGCCGCCACCAGGCACTGTCATACTTCGCATTCACCGCCACGCCCAAGCCCAAGACGATCGAGCTGTTCGGCACGCCACACCCCGTCACCGGCAATCCCACGCCGTTCCACGTGTACTCGATGCGCCAGGCGATCGACGAGGGCTTCATTCTCGACGTGTTGCGCAACTACGTCACCTACAAGACCTACTGGAAGCTGGTCAACGAGAACCCCGATGACCCCGAGGTCGACCCGCGCAAGGCCCGCGCCGAGCTCGCCCGGTTCGTCGACCTGCACCCGACAAGCATGCAGCAGCGTGCGCAGGTGATCGTCGAGCACTTCCGGTCCCACGTACGCACCCGGCTCCGTGGGCGGGCCAAGGCCATGGTGGTCACCCGCTCCCGCGAGCACGCGGTGCGACTGTTCCACGCGATCCGATCCTACGTGGACATGCGTGGCTACACCGACTGCGGCGCGCTGTGCGCGATCTCCGGTGAGATCGAGATCGACGGCGCTCGCCACACCGAGTCCACATTGAACGGCTTCACCGAAGCGGCGCTACCGGCCGCGTTCGGCTACACGCGGGCCGACGACCCGCACGCCGCACAACGGTCGAAGCAGGAGTACCGGATCCTGGTGGTGGCCGAGAAGTACCAGACCGGGTTCGACCAGCCACTGCTCACCACGATGTATGTCGACAAGGTACTCAAGGGTGTGGCCGCCGTGCAGACGCTGTCGCGGCTCAACCGGACGCATCCGCTCAAGAGCCAGGACGACCTGTTCGTGCTCGACTTCGCCAACGACGCCGACGATATCCAGCAGGCGTTCAAGCCGTTCTACGAGACCGCGCTGACGACACCAACCGACCCCAATCTGCTCTACGACGCCGAGCGGGCGGTGCGCGATCACGCGCTGCTCGTCGACTCGGAGATGCAGTCCTTCGCCGACGCCTACCTGGCGGCCCAGGGTAAGCCGCAGACCGAGGCGCAGTGGCAGCGCGCGCACGCCGAGCTCTACCGGTTCACCGACCCGGCGCGCGACCGGTTCGTCGCGCTGATGGAGGATGATCGCGAGGCCGCCGAGGAGTTCCGCTCGGTGCTGCGCGACTACGTGCGCAAGTACGGGTTCCTGTCCCAGGTGATCCCCTTCACCGATCCCGGCCTGGAGCGGCTCTACCTCTACGGCAAGCACCTGCTCACCCGGCTGCCGCGTCGGCAGGACCCCGGTGTCGACATCGGGCAGGTCGACCTCACGCACCTGCGGATCAGCAAGACCGGCGAACACGATCTGCAGCTCACGCCCGAGGGCGAGCAGGTGCTGCCCGGCTTCACCGGCAGCGGCGCGGGCGCGGCGCACGAGCCGGACAAGGTCACGCTGTCCGAGCTCATCGACGAGTTCAACGACCGCTTCGGCACCAACCTCGGCGAGGACGACCTGGTCCGCCCGATGCACGAGGCCGCCGAGGATCCCAAGGTCCAGGCCGCCGCGTTCGCCAACGACGAGGAGAGCTTCGGCCATGTCTTCGACGACGTCTTCGAAGGCAAGGTGATCGAACGAGTGGAGCACAACACGAAGTTCCTGCAGCGCTTCGCCGACGACGCCGCGTTCAAGGAGGACTTCACCAAGCTGGCCCGGCGGCGTGCCTACGAGATGATCCGGCGCAGCGCCGCCTGATGACGCAACGGCGCACCGTGGCGGGCCGGTACGAGCTGACCGGCCCGCTCGGGCGCGGCGGGATGGGGGAGGTGTGGGCGGGTTACGACCAGCGGCTCGACCGCCCCGTCGCGGTGAAGCTGCTTCGGCCCTCGTCCTCCCCACCCGGGACCGACCTTCCGGTGCTGGCCGCGCGGTTCAGCCGGGAGTCGCGGCTCACTGCCCGGCTGGAGCACCGTGGGGTGCCCGCCGTGTTCGACGCCGGCACCGACAGTGGTGACCTGTACCTGGTGATGCAGCTGATCGCGGGTCACGACCTCGCGGCCGTCATCGCCGAACGCAGCCCGCTGCCAGTGCCGTGGGCCGTCGCGATCGCCGCTCAGATCACGACGGTGCTCGGCGCCGCGCACGCGATCTCGCTGGTACACCGCGACCTCAAGCCCCGCAACGTGATGCTCTCCACGGACGGCACCGTCACCGTGCTCGATTTCGGTGTCGCGGCGCTGCTGGAACCCGACGTCACGAAGCTGACCACCACCGGCGAGACCCTCGGCAGCCCCGCCTACATGGCGCCGGAACAGGCCCTGCGCGGCGCCGCCAGCCCGCGCAGCGACCTCTACGCCCTGGGCTGCCTGCTGCACGAGATGCTGTGCGGCGAGCCGGTGTTCTTGGCCGACCTGCCACTGGCGCTGCTGCAGCGACACCTCGAGGAGCCGCCACGTCCGCTGCGCAGGCTCCGCGCGGATGTGCCCGAACCCGTCGAACGGTTGGTGCTCGACCTGCTCGCCAAGGACCCGGAGCAACGCCCGACCGATGCCGAGGAAGTCTACGAACGCCTGTTGCCGCACCTGCCCGGGCCGGTTGCAGCGAGCGCTGCGGGGACGGAAATGGATCCGACTCGCCCGTACCGCCGGCCGCTGGCTCCGGTGAGGTCCCGGCCTACGGCAGCCCCCACCGCGCCGACCACGCCCGCCGAGGCGCCGGACGACGTCCGCCGACGCGCCGCCGAGCTCGTCGAGCAGGGCCGGTTCACCCAGGCCTCGGAGTTGCTTGGGGAGGCACTCGCCCGCGAGGACGGACCGGCCGAGACCGGACCGCTGCACCTGGATCTCGCGAGCGCCCTGCTGCTCGGTGGCGACTACCGGCGAGCGCTGGCGCTGTACCAGCAGCTCGCCGGCGACCTGTCCGAGAGTGCCACGGCCGATGCTGAACTGGTCGCACACTGCCGCTTCCAGGCAGCGCTCTGCCAGGTGGAGATCGGTGAGCTGACGGCGGCGCTCGACAGATTCCGATCGCTGCTTGGGGACGAACGACGACGTCTCGACGAACTCGATCCCGAGCTTTTCGAGCTGCGCAGGCAGATCGGTGTGCTGCTGGCCTCCACCGGCGACGTGCGCGGTGCGCTGGCCGAGCTCGAAGACCTCCAAGGAGATCTCGAAGGGGTGCTGGGCCGTGACGACCCGGAGGTGCATGACCTCGGCACGATCATCGATCGCCTGCGATCGCTAACGGAGTGACGACGCCTTGCCGTACGCACCCGTATCGGTGATCCCTCGTGAGCTGCGGGTTGTGGGACCGGCCGGTCGCCGGGAGCGTTGCTGGGAGGGCGCGCTCACACCGACGACCGGCCGGGATCTCATGGGGCGGGCAGCTCCAGCAACTCGGCCAACACGTCGGCGCAGCGCCCGTCGCGGTGCCACACCGCGCCCGCCTCGCCCGATGGCTCCGATGGCACGATCAGCCGATCGTCCTGGGTCCGGTGGCGCATCGCCACCGTGCGATCCTCGCCCTCGATCGCCACAGAGTCCGTCCACGTCGGGCCGACGCGCACCGCGACGATTGCCACCGGCTGGCCATGCCAGTCACGGATCAGCTGCCCGCGCCACCCGTTGTCGGAAGTCAGCCGCCGCAGGTACGGCGTGGCCGGGTAGGTCTGGGCGGTCACCGGGCCACCGCCAGCATCCTGCGGTGACGGCCACCACGGCGGGAACGACGAGTGTGCCGGACGTCGAGGGGCCGCCACTCTACTGACCGCTGAGCGGCCGCTGCGACACACCGTGGGCACGGCCGGCCGTCTGGGCTCACCAGTGGCGCAGCGGCCACTTGATGTCCGCACAACGCCCGATGGCGGCCACCGCTCGCGGCGGCCAGCCCGGCGGCGTATATCGAATCGTCGACCAGGTGGGCGAGCTGGTCTGCGCTGCATGTGATCGTCACCAGCCGCGAGGGGATCAAGGGAGGCATGGCGCCGAACCGTAAGTACGCAACACCTCGACAGCCCCAACGCGATGTTGGGGTGGGTTTCGTAGACTCGGACAATGACCGACGACGCCACCGTTGGCGAGCGCATCGCCTACTATCGGCGGCGCAAGGGGATGACGCAGGAAGTACTCGCCGGGCTTCTCGGACGCAGCACCGAATGGCTCTCTCAGTTCGAACGCGGCTCCCGCGACCTCGACCGGCTGTCCACGATCGTCGCAGTGGCCGACGCGCTGGGCGTTGAACCGGTTCGGTTGCTGCCGACGCAATTCACGGCCCGACCCCGCCAGCTACGCGACTCGGTGATCGGCACCGCACCCGATGCCGTACCGGAGATTAAGTCGGCGATGCTGCGCTACGACGGCCTGGCGGGTCTGCTCGGCGTGCCCGACCGGGCGCCGGTCGACCTCGATGAGCTGCGGCGGCGCACGGGTTCGCGTTCGAGTGCTCGCAAACCGAGCGGTGGTCGGCGCTGGGACCGCTGTTGCCGGACCTGATCGCGGACGGTTGGGGTGCCGCGCACACCACCAGCGGTGAGCAGCAGCGCCGCGGGTTCGCGCTGCTGTCGCTGATCTGGCGGGTGACATCCGGGATGCTGGACCGGATCGGGGAACCGGACCTGCCGTGGATCGCCGCGGAGCGGGACATGTCGGCCGCGGAGCGCAGCGAGGAGCCACTGCTCGTCGCCGGGGCGGCGTGGCGGCTCGCGGTGGTGCTGCGCCACGCCGGGCGGCTGCCGGAGTCCACCGATCTGCCCGTCGCCGCCGCCGATGCGCTGCGCCCCGATGCCGACCACAGCCCGCAGCATGCCTCGGTGTACGGCGCCCTGATGCTCAAGGGCGCGGTAGGCGCAGCCACCCTGGGTGACCACACCACGGTCCGCGACTACCTGGCCGAGTGCGACCGCGCCGCCGAGCTGACCGGTGACCGCAACGACTTCTGGTTCGCGTTCGGCCCGACCAACGTCGCGATCCACCGCGTGTGGCTCGCCACTGAGATGGGTGACGCGGTTGACGCGATTGACCAAGCCGAGCACGTCGACACAACTGCGCTGCCCGACCACCTGTCCGAGCGCCGCGCCTCGCACCTGATCACCGTCGGGTGGGCGCACTACCTGCGCCGCCGCGATGACGAGGCACTTGCCGCACTCCACGTTGCCCGAGCAGCCGCTCCCGAGCAGTTGCTGTTCACCAAACGGGTGCACTCCATGCTCGGACAGATGCTGCGCCGGGACCGCCGGGGCCGCAGCGAACTGCGTGAGATGGCCGGCTTTGTCGGCGTGGGGTAGCCCGCCCGCTGCTCAGGCCGGTGGTGTGTGGACCTGCGCTTGTGACAGATCCGGCAACCTGGGGTAGTAGATGTGCCGAATCAGTCACGTCCACGTGCAACCCCATCCTTTCCCTCGCGGTCACGGACCGTCGTCGCGGTCGGCCTCACTCACGGGACGGATGTTCCGCGCGGTCCGACACAGTCACGACCGGTGAGCAGGGTGTCGCACAGCTCGATCAGCCGCTGCCGCAGCGGCGCGGCGCGCTCGGCGAACCCGGCCTGGGCGGCGGCGTACTCCGCGCGACCGGACGGGGTCTCGATGCGCACCGGGTCGTAGCCGAGCGCGGTGAGGTCGTACGGGCTCGCTCGCATGTCGACTTCCCGGGCCGCCACCGCCAGCTCGAGGCAGTCGGCCACCAGCTCCGAGGGACACGCGGGATCGAGCTTGTAAGCCCACTTGTAGAGGTCCATGGTCGCGTGCAGGCAGCCCGGCTGCTCCAGGGCGACCTGGTCCTCCCGGCCGGGCTGCACGGCGTTGCGCGGTCGCGCCTCGGGGGTGAAGAAGCGGAAGGCGTCGTGGTGGGTGCACTCCACCGGTAGCGACTCCAGCACGGCGTCGGTGCCGGCCGCGCCGAGCCGCAGCGGCCAGTCCGGGTGGCGGACGTCGCCGGACTTGCGATAGACCATGGCCCACTCGTGCAGTCCCGAGCAACCGAGCCGCGGTGGGCGCGACGCGGTCGCGGCCAGCAGGTCACGGACGAACCCGGCGGTACGGCGGGTCCGCTCACCGAACGCGGCGGGGTCGAGCAGCACGCCGTCGTCGCCGCGGCGGTGGCCGGGCAACCGCAGGTACGCGTCTGCTGAGGGCCCTGCGAGCACGAGACCCGGACCCGGGTGCCAGCGTTCGAGCCGGGACGGTCGGTGCGAGTAGTAGGTGAACAGGAAGTCGAGCACCGGGTGCGACTCGCCACGGCGAACCCGCTGCCGATGCGGGCCGGTGATCGCGCCCACCCGCTCCCGGTGCGCGGCGGCGCGAGCCCACCAGGCGGGTTCGGTGAGCACCGTGCCGCGCCGCGTCATGACCCCACGGTAGGCGGGCGCGGCCCGGCGGCGGGTCGAGCCCCGTTTCGGAACCGGAACGGGGTTGCGGCCCACATGGGACCCCGTTTCGGAACCGGAACGGGGTTGCCGGGCGACGTGGGGCAGCGAGCCGATCGAAACGGCTAGCGGGTGCCGCCCGGTCGGGGCACGTGCGTCGCGTCGCGGACCGTGCCGACGAACTCCTCCACGAGGTCCTCGAGCGTGACCACACCGGCCGTGCGACCTCCGCTGCCGACGGCTCTGGCCATATGGCTGCGCGAGCGACGCAGCCTGGCCAGCGCCTCGTCGAGCTTCGCGTCGGCCGCTACCTCGGGCAGCGGACGCACGGCGGTCGACGGCACGGGGGTGCCGGGGGGTTCTCCCGCCAGCCCCAGCATGTCCTTGACATGCAGGTAACCGACGAGGCTGCCGCCCGCGGCACGCAACGGGAAGCGGGAGAACCCGGTGGCGGTCACCGCGCGCTCGATGTCGCCGAGAACCGGTTCGGCGGGCACCGTGGTGACCCTGTCGACGGGCACCAGCACGTCGGCGACGGTGCGCGCGACCGTCGAGAGCGTCTGGGCGAGCCGGCGATGTTCCTGGCGATCCAGCAGCCCCTCCCGGCCGGAGTCCGCGATGAGGTTCGCGAGCTCGTCGGGTGTGTATGCGGTCTCGAGCTCGTCCTTGGGCTCCACCCCGGACAGCCGCAGCACCCGGTTGGCGATCCAGTTCAGCAGCGCGATCACCGGACGCATCACCCGCATCCAGCCGACCAGCACCGGAACCAGCCACAGCGACGTGCGCTCCGGCCCGGCGATCGCGATGTTCTTGGGCACCATCTCGCCGATGAGGATGTGCAGCACGGTGACGATGCCCAGCGAGATCACGAACGCGATCGGGTGCAGCAGCACCTCGGGTACGCCGATCGGCTCGAAGATCCGCTCCAGCTGGTGGGCGACCGCGGGTTCGCCGAGCGAACCGAGCCCGAGTGACGAGATCGTGATGCCGAGCTGGGCTGCCGCGAGCATCAGGGACAGGTGCTCGCCGGCCCGGATCACCGCGCGGGCGCGACCGACACCGCTGTCGGCCAGCGCCTCGAGCCGGTCGCGGCGAGCGCTGATCAGCGAGAACTCCGCGCCCACGAAGAACGCATTCGCCGCCAGCAGCAGCACGGCGGCGAGCAGCGCGACGGAGTCGTTCATGCCGTCGCCTGCCCGTCACCGGCCGCGACCGCCGCGAGTCGCAGGTCGGCCACCCGGTTGCGGTCCATCCGCATCACGGTCAGCCGCCAGCCGTCGACCGCCACCTCGTCGCCGACGTCGGGGATGCGGCCGAGCTGATCGAGAACCAGCCCGGCGACGGTCTCGTAGTCACCCTCGGGCATGGTGAAGCCGGTCGCCTCGGCCACCTCGTCGTCACGGAGCAGCCCGGAGATCATCCAGCTGTCCTCACCGAGCGGGCGGACTTGCGCGACCTCCATCCGGTCGTGCTCGTCGCGGACGTCACCCACGATCTCCTCGACGAGGTCTTCGAGGGTGACGATGCCGGCCGTGCCGCCGTACTCGTCGACCACGATGGCCAGCTGCAACCCCCGCCCGCGCAGCCGGTCGAGCAGCGCGTCGCCGTCCAGTGACGCGGGCACGGTCGGGACGGAGCGGGCCAGCGACCCGACCCGGGTCACGGAGCGCTGCCCGGCGGGCACCGCGAACGCCTGCTTGACATGCACGGCGCCGCGCACGTCGTCGAGGTCGCTGCCGTGCACCGGGAAACGGGAGAAGCCGGTGTGCCGGGCCACGTCGATGAGCTCGAGCACGGAGTCGTCGGCGTGCAGCGCCTCGACCCGCACCCGCGGTGTCATCAGTTCCTCCGCGGTGCGCTCGCCGAACCGCAGTGAGCGGTCCAGCAGCGTCGCGGTGCCCTCGTCGAGGGTGCCCCGCTCGGCGCTGCTGCGCACCAGCGAACCGAGTTCCTGCGGCGACCGGGCGGAGCGCAGCTCCTCGGCGGGCTCGATGCCGAGCCGGCGGACGATCCAGTTGGCCGAGTTGTTCGTCGTCGAGATCAGCCAGCGGAACGCTGTCGAGAACGCCGACAGCAGGCCGGCGACCGATCGTGCGGTGGCCAGCGGCCGGGCGATGGCGAGGTTCTTGGGCACCAGCTCGCCGAACACCATCGACAGCGCGGTGGCCAGCACCAGCGCGATCCCCAGCGAGACCCCCCGGGCGGCACCGGCCGTGAGGCCGAGCGCCTCGACGCCGGGCTGCAGCAACCGGCCGATCGCGGGCTCGGCGAGGTAGCCGGTGACCAGGGTGGTGATCGTGATCCCCACCTGGGCTCCGGACAGCTGAAACGACAGGGTCTCGTGCGCCCGCCTGACCTGGCGGGATCGCCGGTCCCCGACACCGGTCACATCCGCGTCGACGGTGCTGCGTTCCAGCGCGGTGAGGGAGAACTCGGCAGCCACGCAGACGTAGGTGCCCGCGGTGAGCGCGACGACACCGAGCAGGCCGAGCACGCTGAACAGGGTGTCCATCACGCCGCCGTGCGGGGCGCGCAGGAGGTGGTGGGGCAGCCGGGTCCGGATCCCGGCCGGCTACTGCACGGTGTCGATGCGTCAGGCACCGAGTTCGTCACTCCTCAAGCGATGGGGTCGTCCGATTCTACCGGCGCGGCCGGAGGTGTCGAGCGGGTGTATGACCGCGCTCATGGCCCGTACGGCCGCTACGGTGTCGCACGGCGTGCCGGGCCCGGTCGGGGCGCAGTTCGGCTGCACCGCCATGGCGGGCGGGGTCGAACCCGTCGAGGTGTTGCCGCGTGGCGCCGAACCGATGCTGCGCTCCGAGCGGCGGCGCGCCGACGGCGTCGCCGCCAGGACCGCCACCGTCGAGCTGCTCTCCGACGCCGTGCTGGTGCTGCCCGGCGGCATCGACGTTCTGGCCATGCTGCTCGACCTGCTCACCCGCCGAGCCCTCGAGATAGGCCGCAAGCCGTGCGCCGTGCTCGATCCGGGCGGCTTGCTCGACCCGCTCGACCGGCAGCTCGCGGTGCTGGAGGCGGCCGGGGACCTCACCGTGCCGATGCTTCGGGACGCCGACCCCGTCCAGCTGGCCGACCGGCTCGCCGCCTGGCGGCCGGTGGGGCTGGGCACGGTGCGCGACGAGGCGGCCTGGATGCGGGTGCAAGGCGGCGGGCTGTCGCTGCTGCCGCTGCCCGACGGCCAGGGGCTCGGGTTGCCCTCGACGATCCGCGGTCCCGCAGAGAGCGGCGTGGCCGCGCTGCGCCGCTGGCTGGAGCAGTACCACCAGTTGCGGCTGAGTCCCGAGCGGTTCCGGCTCGTCGCGGCGCTGGCCGTGACGGGCCTCGACGGCGCGCTGCGCCGGGTGAGCTGCTACCGGGTGGAGGGGTCCACGCCGTTGCCCGGTGCGGTCGAGCAGCGGCTGGGGGAGCGCGGCGGCGACCCGGCGGCCGCCGCGCTGCAGGACCTGCTGCTGCGCGGTGCGGTCGCGTACTGATGGGTCACAGCGAGTCAGGCGGGGTAGGTGCGGATCTCGGTGGCCTTGAGCTCGGCCCACAATGATGTTCCTGCGGTGAGGTCGAGGTCGATGACGGCGGCAGGGGTGATGTCGGCCAGCACGTTCGGGTTGCCGGCGAGGTTGACCCTGGTGATGGTGCCGCGTCCCTCCAGGCCGCGGACCCGCACTGGCCAGGTGTTGCGGGCGCTGCCGTCGGGTTCGGTCCGGTGCAGGCTGATGGCGGTGGGGGGGAAGGCGACGAGGACGTCGCCGTGGCGTGCCGTGGCGGTGGTCAGGGTTCCGCCGGCGGTGAGCTCGACGGTGGTGCCGCGGCTGGTGCCGCGGTAGAGGTTGACGCCGACGAGTTCGGCGATGTAGTCGGTGCGGGGGTGCTGCGCGATCTCGGTGGGGGTGCCCTGCTGCACGACCTGCCCGCCCTCGAGCACCAGCAGCCGGTCGGCGAGCACCATGGCGTCGAGGGGATCGTGGGTGACCAGCACCGTGGTGCCGGGGTAGTCGGCGAGGTGGTGGCGCAGCTCGGAGCGGACCTCGAGCCGGGTGCTCGCGTCGAGCGCCGCCAGTGGCTCGTCGAGCAGCAGCAGCCGGGGGTCGGTGGCCAGGGCACGGGCCAGCGCGACGCGTTGGGCCTGACCACCGGACAGCGCCCGGGGACGGGAGCGGGTGTAGTCGCCGAGGCCGACCCGGCTCAGCCAGGTTGCGGCCCGCTGCCTGGCGCTGTGGCGGTCAACCCCGCGGGCCCGGAGCCCGAAGGCGACGTTCTCCAGCGCCGACAGGTGCGGGAACAGCAGGTAGTCCTGGAACACCACGCCGATCGGGCGGCGTTCCGGCGGCAGGAACTCGTCGCCCTCGGCGTCGTCGAGGACGTGCTCGTCGAGCTCGATGCGTCCCGAGGACAGTTCCAGGAGTCCGGCCAGGGTGCGCAGCGCCGTACTCTTGCCGGCGCCGTTGGGTCCGAGCAGCCCGATCGTCTCGCCGCGCTCGGCGGTGAAGCCCAGTTCCAGGGTGAACCGGGTGCCGCGATCGACGGTCAGCTCGGCGTGCAGGGTCATGCGGTGTCCGGGGTCATGCGCTCATGCGGCGCTGGGTCATGCGGCATTGGGGCTGATCCACTTGTCACGGAGACCGGCGAGCACGAGGACCGACACGGCGAACAGCACGAGGCTGAGCACGATCGCGGCCTCGGGGTCGGTCTCGAGGGCGAGGTAGACGGCCAGCGGCATGGTCTGGGTCTCGCCGGGGAAGTTGCCCGCGAAGGTGATGGTGGCGCCGAACTCGCCCAGCGCGCGGGCCCAGCACAGCACGGCACCGGCGGCGATCCCGGGGGCCACGAGCGGCAGGGTGACCCGGCGGAATGTCAGCCACCGCGATGCCCCGAGGGTGGCGGCGGCCTCCTCGTAGCGCCGGTCCGCGCCACGCAGCGCCCCGTCCACGGAGATCACCAGGAACGGCATCGCCACGAACGCCTCCGCGACGATCACCCCCGCGGTGGTGAACGGGAGTGAGAACCCGAACCATGCCTCGAGGTACTGGCCGACCAACCCGTTGCGCCCCAGCACCAGCAGCAGGGCCACACCGCCGACAACCGGGGGCAGCACGAGCGGCACCGTCACCAGCGACCGCACGACGCGAAGCCCGGGCAGCTCGCTGCGGGCCAGCAGCCACGCCAACGGCACCCCGCACACCAGGCACAACGCCGTGGCTGCACTGGCGGCGACCAGTGACAGCTGCAGCGCCCCGAGCACCGCCGGGTCGGCCAGCCGATCGAGCAGGGTGCCCCAGGGCGCCGCCACGATCAGACCGGCCAGCGGGACGACCAGAAAGGCCAGGCCCGCCAGAGCCGGCAGCACCAGCAGCGCCGGGAGACCGCCGGCGCGCCGCGCGCGACGGCGCCGGGCCCGGGCCGGTGGTCCGTCCGGCGCGGCGCGCGCCCGGTTGGTGGTCACGAGACGTCGGTGCCGAAGCCGAACTCCTCCAGCGCGGCCTTGCCCTCGTCGGAGCGTACGTAGTCGATGAAGGCATGGGCGCCCGCGGCGTTCGGGGCGTCCTCGAGGGCTGCGATGGGGTACTCGTTGGTCTCTTTCTCCGCCCCCGGGAAGTCGATCCCCTCGACGGGACCCTCGGCGGAGGCCACATCGGTGCGATAGACGAGCCCGGCGTCGGCCTCGCCCAGCCTCACCTTGGTCAGCACCGCCTTGACGCTCTGCTCCAGCGTGTCCGGGGCAGGCGTGATCCCCGCGGTCTCGAACAGCGTCTGCGAGACGGCCCCGCAGGGAACCTGCGCGGCGCAGACCGCGAGAGCCAGGTCCTTCTTGCCGAAGTCTGCCAGACCGGTGACGTTCGCCGGGTTGCCCGCCGGCACCACGATCTGCAGCGTGTTCGTCACGAAGACCGTGGGCTCCCCGGCGGTGACGCCGGCGCCGACCGCCTGCTGCATCTGCGCCGTGTTCGCCGAAGCGAACACATCGGCCGGTGCGCCCCGGGTGAGCTGCTGCGACAGCGTGGCGCTCCCCGCGAAGTTGAACCGCAGATCGGCATCGGGATTGGCCTGCTCGAACGCCTTCCCGATCTCGGTGAACGCCTCGGTCAGCGAGGCCGCGGCGAACACCGTGACCTGCCCGCTGGCACCCGTCCGACCGCCGCTGTGCTCCGACGATGCCGACTCGGGGTCGCCGGCACAGCCCGCCACGGCGAGCCCGAGGACGGCGCTCAGCCCCGCAAGCCTCCGGGCCAGGCTCCGGTAATGCGGCATCGCTGCCCTCCGAAACTCGCAGATGCGGCTCGTAGAGTGTGCCAGGCCAGCGTATGCGAAACAAGGCGGTCTGCGTCGCTTGCGGCGAGTCACGGCTCGGTGAACCGCAGATGCGGGTGTAGTGTCATGATCGTGCCGCAGTACCGGATGTCACAGATCGCCGAGCTGTTCGGCGTCAGCGACGACACCGTCCGCCGCTGGGTGGAGGCAGGAGCGCTGACTGCGGTACGGGACTCCGGCGGGCGTAAGGCCGTCGAGGGCAGTGAGCTCGCCGCGTTCGCGAAGTCCCAGGCGCCCACTGCGCGCGACCCCTCGTCGGGCGACCGCTCGGCACGCAACCGGTTCGTCGGGCTGGTCACCGACGTCGTCTGCGACCGGATCATGGCGCAGGTGGAGATGCAGTGTGGCCCGCACCGGGTCGTGTCCCTGATGAGCGCCGAAGCGGCGCGCGACCTGGATCTGGAACCCGGAGTCCTCGCGGTCGCGGTCGTCAAGTCCACCCACGTCGTGATCGAGACTCCCTGAGCGGGGTGTCGAATCGACATCCCGTCCACGACCGCTACCAGCCGGTGGGCAGCGGGCGGCCCTCGGCGAAGCCCGCTGCGGACTGCACCCCGACGACGGCGCGTTCGTGCAGCTCGGGCAGCGACCGCGCACCGGCGTAGCTGCAGGCGCTGCGGATCCCGGCGCAGATGTGGTCGACGAGGTCCTCCACTCCCGGCCGGGCAGGGTCGAGGTACATCCGGGACGTGGAGATTCCCTCTTCGAACAGCGCCTTGCGGGCCCGGTCGAAGGCTGTTTCGTCGCGGTCGCGGCTCGCGTGCCGCGCCGCGACCGCGCGCTTGGACGCCATCCCGAACGACTCCTTGAAGGGCCGTCCCGCTTCGTCACGCTGCAGGTCGCCCGGCGACTCGTGGGTCCCGGCGAACCAGGATCCGATCATCACGTTGGACGCGCCCGAGGCCAGCGCCAGCGCGACGTCGCGCGGGTGCCGGACGCCGCCGTCGGCCCACACGTGCGCGCCCAGGCCGGCCGCGGTGGCGGCGCACTCGGCGACCGCTGAGAACTGCGGCCTGCCGACAGCGGTCATCATCCGCGTGGTGCACATCGCGCCCGGCCCGACACCGACCTTGACGATGTCGGCGCCGGCCTCGACGAGATCACGGGTGCCCTGCGCCGAGACGACGTTGCCCGCCACCACCGGGACGTCGGGTTGCAGCCCTCGCACCGCGCGCAGCGCGTCGAGCATCCTGTCCTGGTGGCCGTGCGCGGTGTCGACCACCAGTACGTCGATCCCGGCGGCGAGCAGCGCCTCGGCCTTGGCGGCGACGTCACCGTTGACCCCGAGCGCCGCGGCGACCCGGAACCGGCCCGCGGCGTCGAGGGCGGGGGAGTACAGCTCCGAGCGCAACGCCGCGGTGCGGCTGAGCACACCGGCCAGCCTGCCCGTGCCGTCGACCGCCAGCGCCAGGCCCTGCCGGCGGTGGTGGAGCTCCTCGAACACCTTGCGCGGCTCGGTGTCGGCCGGCACCAGCACGAGGTCGGTCTGCGCGACGTCGGCGAGCCGGGCGAAGCGGTCCACCGCCCCGGTGTCGGTCTCGGTGACCAGACCCACCGGCCTGTCCTCGCCGTCGACGACGACCACCGCGCCGTGCGCGCGCTTGGGCAGCAGGTTCAGCGCGTCGGCCACCGCGTCGTGCGGCCGCAGCGTGAGCGGCGTGTCGAGTACCAGGTGCCGCGACTTCACCCAGGCGACGGTGTCTGCGACCGCCGCCGGATCGACATCCTGCGGCAGCACCACCAGGCCGCCGCGGCGCGCCACCGTCTCGGCCATCCGTCGCCCGGCGACGGCGGTCATGTTCGCGACCACCAGTGGCACAGTGGTGCCCGAACCATCCACTGTGGATAGATCGACGTCGTAGCGGGACGCGACGTCCGAGCGTGACGGCACCAGGAAGACGTCGTCGTAGGTCAGGTCGTGACCGGGTCCGCGGCCATCGAGGAAATGCACGATATGCACGCTACCCGCGCGGCTCAGCCGGCGAGGACAGCGGTGATCGCGTCGATACCCGCGTCGAGCTCGTCGCGACTGATCACCAGCGGCGGCGAGATCCGCAGCGTCGACTGGTGGGTCTCCCGGCACAACACACCGCGGGCGAGCAGCGCCTCGCAGGCTTGCCGCCCGCTCGGCCCGCCCGGGGAGAGCTGCACACCTGCCCACAGCCCCCGGCCGCGGACCTCCACCACGCCGGGCAGCGTGCGCAGCCGGTCGTGCAGGTGCGCGCCCAGCTCGCGCGAGCGCGCCTGGAACTCGCCGGTGGCCAGCAGCCGCACCACCGCGCGGCCGATCGCGCAGGCCAGCGGGTTGCCGCCGAAGGTGGAGCCGTGCTCGCCTGGCCGCAGCACGCCGAGCACCGCCCGGCTGCCCACCACCGCCGACACCGGCAGGATGCCCCCGCCCAGCGCCTTGCCCAGCGTGTAGAGGTCGGCGCGCACGCCATCGTGGTCGAGGGCGAGCAGGTCACCGGCGCGCCCGAGGCCCGACTGGATCTCGTCGGCGATGAGCAGCGTGGCGGTCTCGTCGCACGCCACGCGCACGCCACGCAGGTAGCCGGGCGGCGCGACGACCACGCCGGCCTCGCCCTGGATCGGCTCGACGAGCACGGCGGCGGTGCGCTCCGTGATCGCGGCGCGCAGCGCGTCGCCGTCGCCGTAGGGCACGACGGTGAAGCCGGGGGTGAACGGGCCGAAGCCGCCGCGGGCCAGCTCGTCGGTGGAGAAGGAGACGATCGTCGTGGTGCGACCGTGGAAGTTGCCGCCCGCGACGACGATCTCGGCGGTGCCGTCGGGCACGCCCTTGACCCGGTGGGCCCACCGGCGGGCGACCTTGATCGCCGACTCGACGGCCTCGGCTCCCGAGTTCATCGGCAGCACCATCTCGGTGCCGGTCAGCTCGGCGAGCTCTCGGCAGAACGCTCCGAGCTGGTCGTTGTGGAACGCCCGCGACGTCAGTGTCACTCGGCCGAGCTGCTCGACCGCGGCGGCCACCAGCGCGGGGTGGCGGTGCCCGAAGTTCAGCGCCGAGTAGCCGGCGAGGAAGTCGAGGTAGCGCCGCCCGGCGACATCGGTGACCCAGGCACCGTCCGCGGCGGCGATCACCACGGGCAGCGGGTGGTAGTTGTGTGCGCTCCACCGCTCGTCGAGCGCGATCACCTCGACGACGTCGGGACCCGCGAACGTCCCCGTCATGACACCACATTAGGCCTGCCGGTGGGAGCCCGGCCCGCGTGGACGGCGTCCAGCACGTCCATCCCGGGGGTGCGCCCGCGCTTGGTGTCCGGCGGGCTTGCCCAGCAATTCCGTACGGGCGAGTCAGAGACGGGCTGAAAAGCGAACCTGGCAGTCACCACACCCGGCGGGCGGTACCGCTTCCGGTGGTCGGAGGTCGAGCAGCAGCTACGGAACCTGCGGGAGAAGGACTGACATTGCCCTCCCGGTGGTCGGGTGGCACCGTGACCATGCCTCGCATGGCTCGTCATGGCTACCACCGCAACTACTTCGGCCCGGTTGATCTTCATCCGGGTGTCCCGCGTGGACGGTGAAAACTAGCCGGTTTCCCTTGTAGGACAAGGGTTTCGGGTGGTGGGCGATACTGGGATTGAACCAGTGACCTCTACCGTGTCAAGGTAGCGCTCTCCCACTGAGCTAATCGCCCGAGGCGGAGGCGGGAATCGAACCCGCGTACAGGGCTTTGCAGGCCCTTGCCTAAGCCACTCGGCCACTCCGCCGCGCCTGGGTT
>WHSY01000094.1:0-574 GCA_009379815.1 Pseudonocardiaceae bacterium | reverse complement strand
CAACTGCGCTACGTCCGCGTGGCTCCCACTGCTGTGGGGCTGCGCAGGCAACTCTAACCGATGCGTGACGGCCGGCCCAAAGAGGTGTCCACCTATGTCGGGGCACCGGGTGCGCCGTGGAACGAGTGCTGACCCGGGTAGGTTCCGAGCATGCGTACGGACGAGTTTCGCGTGGTCGAGGTGGACGGCGGTGGGCTGGCGGTGCGCGACGTCGTCGATGTGGCCAGGGGCGACGCCGGGGCGCGGCTGGCTGATGGCGTCGATGACCGGATGGAAGGCTCGCGGCGGGTCGTGGTCGACGCCGTGGAGCGTGGCGCCGTGATGTACGGCATCACGACGGGCTTCGGTGCGCTGGCGGACACCCATATCGGCCGTACCGACATCGAGCGGCTGCAGGTGTCCCTGCTCAGGTCGCATGCGGCGGGGGTGGGGGAGCCGTTGCCGGACGACGTGGTGCGGGGGCTGCTCTTGCTGCGGGCGCGGACCCTTGCGGCGGGGTTCTCCGGTGTGCGGGTGGAGCTGCCGCGCCGGCTGCTCCACCTCCTGGACCGTGGGCTGCTGCCCGTGGTCCCCG
>WHSY01000093.1 GCA_009379815.1 Pseudonocardiaceae bacterium | reverse complement strand
GGGCAGCACCGAACCCGGCGAGCCGCACTACTACCGGCTACAGGGCCCGCGCCTGCTCGCGGAGTACGACAACACCCAGCGAGCGGTCAACCACGTCCACACCGTCTGGCGCGACCCGGAGCGCGACTTCGGGCTCGACCTGCTCGCCACGCACTACGCGAACCACCACCAGGCCTGACCCCGGGTGACGTCGATCAGGAGTCGGACAGGGTGTCGATCGACGGCAGGTACCAGGGAGCGCTGGGTCCCGGGACCCGGTCGAACCAGCGTTGCGCGTCATAGCTTCCCAGGGTTATCGCCTCGTCGAGGAAGTCGCGCTCGAACAGCAGGTAGCTGATCAGTTCGCCGTGCTGTTCGCTCTCCCCGCCGAGCAACCGGCTCAAGATCACCAGATCGGGCGCGGTGACGGCCCGGTAGCCGCGGTAGTTGCGGCGGAACACCTCTGAGGCGATGTCGCCCAGCACACCGCGGGTAGCCGGGGCGACGAACATGTAGGGCACATGGCGGTAGGGCTTCTTGTCCAGCGCCCTGCGGTGCGCGGCCACCGCCTTGTCGGCGCCGCTGACCAGCTCGTTGACCTGACCGAGCCGCCGGACGTCTTCGATCATCGGGGCGATCAGCATCGCGGTCAGCAGCTGCACCGCGCCGTCGGCGAAGTCCGGGCGGGTGTCGTCGGCCGACCAGAACTCGCTCTGCCGCGGGGCGATCGAATGGGTGCCGACCACCGCGACCCGATCGACGTCCAACTCCAGCGCAGGTTCCAGCGGCGTACTCAGCCGGGCGCTACCGTCGTAGTACCAGCCTGCGGTGGCGACAGGCTCTTCGACTCGCACGGCGGGGAACAGCATCGGAATCGCGGCCGAGGCCATCAGATGATCGTTCGACAGGGTCGCGGCCACGTAGTCGATGGTCCGACCGGCTGGTAGACCAGCTTGTCGGTGGCCTTCCACGAAGACCGTGCTGCGCGAGTTGGCCGCATGCGAAGCGACCACTGCGACGCAGTCGAGCACGCCGTCGCGCACGTTGCGGTGCACGGCCGGCCAGTCGAGCATGCGATCGAGGGAGCCGCGCAACGGCGCCGGGTCCAGGAACCCCGGCAGGCACACGCCGGGTAACCCGAGCACTTCACCGACGTAGCCGAAGGCCGACCACGGTGCCTGCCAGCGAGAGATCGAATGGAACACGTCACTGTGCCGTAGCGCCCGCCACCGCTGCACCAGCCGGGAGGCGGCCACCTCGGCGTTCTGGTCGGCGTCGGCAGCCAGGCTGGTCGCGTTCAACGCGCCGGCGCTGGTGCCGACGAGCACTGTCGGTCGCTGGCCGCGCCGTTCCAGCTCCGGCAGCAACACCGACAGGACCCCGGCCTCGTACGCGCCGCGAGCGCCGCCGCTGGACAGCACCAACGCGACTCGCTCGCCCAACCCCGCTCCTCACCTGGTGATCGGATACCGACCGTGCTGAACCCGGCATGCACCGTGGTCGCCGACAACGGTCCTTGCTGCAGGCCGTCTCGGCAACTACCCAACGGTGGACGCCGGTTCCCGCGAGTGGTCAGCCGCGGGTGACGCCGATGACGTGCCGGTAGCCCGCCGGATCGATCCGCGCGTCGATGAGCCGCGGGCCCCGCAGCCCCCCGGACAGCTGCGCACGCAACGAGTCCGCGCTCTCGACCACGCAGCCCGGCATCCCCATGCCACGTGCCACGGTGGCGAAGTCCGTGGCGCCGTAGCGCACCGCGCCGGCACCGCCCTGGCCGTCGTGCTGCTTGATCTCGATGAGGCTCAGCGCGGCGTCGTTGACCACCACCACGACGACGTCGAGACCCAGCCGCGACACCGTCTCCAGCTCCGCCATCGTCATGCCGAGCCCGCCGTCCCCCACGAAGCACACCACCGGCCCCGCCGGCCTGGCCAGCGCGGCCCCGATCGCCGCCGGCAGCGCGAAACCCATGGTCGCGAGGCCGTTGGAGATCAGCACCTGCTGCGGCCGGGCGGCGTTCCAGAGCGGCATGACCACCAGCATGTGGGCCCCGGCGTCGACCGTGACGGTGCTGCCCGCCGGCGTGGCCCGCGCCGTCTCACGCACCACGTCGTGCGGCGACAGTCCCGCGCACTGATGCTCCAGCGCCTCGATGCCCGCCTTGCGGGCCAGCGCCCCCGCATCGGCTTCCCAGCGCGGCTCGGCGACGTCGACCAGCGACGGCAGCGTCGTCTCGAGCGGCCCGAGCACGACGGTCGGCTCGCCGAAGTAGCGACCGTCGACCGGCGCCGGGTGCAGCATCACCACGGGCGCGTCGTGGTCCCACGATGCCGGGATGGGTTCGACCGGGTCGACGCCGACCGCCAGGATCAGGTCGGCGCGCTCGAGCAGCGGGCGCTCCAGCGCCCCGTTGGTGAACAGCCCCGCAGCCACCGGCCAGCCGTCCGGCACGACGCCCTTGGCCTGGTAGGTACACAGCACGGGGCAGCCGAGGCGTCCCAGCGCATCCCCGGCCCCGGGTGCGGCCGCAGCCTCCAGCCCGGCGATGACGACCGGGTGGCGGCTGCCGGCGAGCAGCCGCCGGGCATCGGCGAGCGCGGCGTCATCGACGGGAAACCGTGCCGGCAGGTCCGGCGGGACGTCCCCGGGCGCCGTGACGTCGAGGTCGAGGTGCACGGCCCCCGCCGGGCCGCGACGGGCGAGCGCGACGGCGGCGCGCGCGACGTCCGGCGAGCCACCGAGGACCCCTGCCCATTTGGTGATCGGGGCGGTCATCGCCACCTGGTCGAACCGCTGGTGCGGCACCCGCGATGCCGTCGAGCTCGACACAGTGTCACTGACCAGCAGCAGCGGGAACCGGTCGAGCGTCGCCTGGGCGAGCCCGGTGGCCGCGTTCGTGACGCCCGGACCGCGGGTGACCACTGCCGCCCCGACCGACCCCGTCAGCAGCCCGTGGGTGCCGGCCATCACGCAGGCCGCCGTCTCGTCGTGCGTGAGCACGAAGCCGATCCCGGCCGCCGCTGCGGCACCGACGACGTCGAGGTTCGCGCCGCCGCCGGGCAGCCCGAACAGCAGCCGGGTACCCGCCGAGGCCAACTCCGCCGCCAGCACGTCGGCGGCGTCACGGCTGGTGCCCACCGATACTCCGTTTCGGGGATATACCAACGGTTGTGCCCTCAATCACTTTGACCCTACGCTCCGCGCATCACACGTGTCCCGCACCGGCCGAGGAGGACTCCGTGGGCATCACAGTCGCCAACATCCGAGATGTGTCACAAGGCGTCCAACCGGGACAGTTCATGGTCGGTGACCGCGGCGCCGTCGGCGGGCTGGCCGACCTCGACCCCATCTACAAGCGGCTGCTCGACGAGCCCGTCACAGCCACCATCGCCGTGCTCGGCAGCGACGGCCTGCCCAACCTCACCCCGGTCTGGTTCGACTACGAGGGTGACACCGTCCTGCTCAACCTCGCCAAGCACCGCAAGAAGGTCAATTGGCTGCGCGCGAACCCGCACGCGACGTTCATCCTGGTGAACCCGGACAACGCCTACCACTGGTTGACGATCAAGGCGACGGTGCGACGGGAGATCGCGGAGGAGGACCCGGACGAGGGCAAGCGGGTCACCGAGCAGCTCAACCGCATCTGGACGAAGTACACGGGCAGCGACACCGAGTACGGCCTGCGCGACGAGTCGATGAACGAGAGCCGCGTCCTCTTCGAGCTCGCGGTCGACAAGGTAGCGACATTCGGCGTGCCGTAGGGGTACCTCATAAGAGTGCTGAAGCCGACCAGAGCCACCGTCGTCGGCGGGTCGATCGGCGGGCTGACGGCCGCGCTGCTGCTGCACGACCTCGGCTGCGACGTCGAGGTCTACGAGCGCTCCGGGTCGGCACTCGACGCCCGCGGGGCGGGTATCGCGGTGCTCGACGCGACCGTGCGGTACTTCGTGGACCGCGGCATCACCGATCCGGCCGAGATCTGCTCGAGCACGCAGTCGATCCGCTACCTGTGGCCCGACGGCTCGGTGCGCTACGAGGCAGGCCACCACTACCGCTTCTCCTCCTGGAACACCATCTACCGCGCGCTGCTCGCCTGCTTCGACGACGATCGCTACCACCTGGGCCGGGAGATGGTCTCGTTCCGCACCCGAGGCGACGAGGTCGAGGTCGGTTTCGCGGACGGCGACACGCGCCGCTGCGATCTCCTCGTCTGCGCGGACGGGATCAACTCCCTCGGCCGCGAATCGCTCTACCCGGGCACGTCACCCGTCTACTCCGGCTATGTCGCCTACCGCGGGACCGTGCCGGAGCGCGACCTGTCACCGGCCACCTTCGCCGGGCTGCGGGACGCGATCACCTACCAGGTCATCCCGGACAGCCACATCCTCGTCTACCCGATCCCGGGCCCCGACGGCGAGGTCGAGCCGGGCCACCGGCTGATGAACTTCGTCTGGTACCGCAACGTGGCCGATGGCGCGCCGCTGGACCGGCTGCTCGCCGGCCGGGACGGCACGCCGCGACGGGTGTCGTTGCCGCCCGGAGCGATGGCCGACGAGGCGATCGACGAGATGCGGGCGCTCGCGGACCGTGCGCTCGCGCCGCCGATCGCCGAGGTGGTCACGACGGTTGCCGAGCCTTTCGCGCAAGCGGTGTTCGACATCGAGGTACCCGGGATGGCCGCGGACCAGGTCGCCATCCTCGGTGACGCCGCGTTCGCGGTCCGCCCGCACGCCGCGGCAGGTACCGCGAAGGCGGCCGACGACGCATGGCAGCTCGCCGAGCAGCTCGCCGCGTGGTCGCACGACGTGCCCGAGGCGCTACGCAGCTGGGAGCAGACGCAACTCGCTCTCGGACGGGATCTGCTGCAGCGCTGCCGCGACATCGGGGAACGCTCACAGTTCCGCAACTCGTGGGACCCCGGCGACCCCGCGCTGATCTTCGGGCTCTACGGGCCGGGGAACTGAAGACCGCTACCGAGCCCGGGCCGGTTGCCACAGCCCGCGACGGAGCGCATCGGCCGCCAACGCACCGGCGAGCACGGCGAAGGCCACGGCAACGACGCCCAGCGACGCGGTGAGGCTGCCACCCGCGGCGGTGCTGGTGATGACGACCGGCATGGCGAAGCCCGCATACGCCCAGGCGTAGAACGCGGAGCTCAGTGCGCCCCGGCTGTTCTCGGTGGACAGCTGCTGGGCCTGGGTCAGCCCCGCCGTCAGGGACAGTCCCGCACCGCACCCGAGCAGGACCGCGGCGACCACGAGAGCCGGCACCGAGCCGACACCGGCCAGCGCGGCGACGGCGAGGCCTGCCGCGCCGATCAGCGCGCCGGTCGGGCCGCTCAGCGACCGCAACAGCCGGCTGACCGGCGCGACCAGGCTCGCCACGGCCAGCGGAACTCCGGCCACGATGCCGGCCTGGACGACCTCCGGCCCGCCGTCCGGCAGCAGCAGCGGCAGCACCGTCGCGGCCGTGGACGGGAGACTGAAAACGCACAGCGCCGTCGGAACGAGCACGAGCCAGAACCGTCCTCGCGTGCCCGCCGGCACCCTGAGATCGACCAGCCGGCGCCCCGTATCTCCGCCGGGCACGACATCGGGCACTGCCCGCAGCAGCACCAGACCCACCGAGACCAAACCGACGTGCACGAGGAAGGGCAGCGTCGTCGGCCAGGGCGAGTACTGACCGAGCACTCCCGAGGTCAACGGCCCGAGGGAGAACCCCGCGGTCGTCGCCACCGACGCCCGGCGACCGGCGACGTCCGGACGCCCGGACAGGTCGGCGAGCCAGGCGCTGGCGACGGCGAAGACCACGCCGGAGACCAGGCCGTGCAGGAAGCGGGCCGCATACAGCAGCGGTGCCGCACTCGCGGCCGGGATGAACAGTAGCGACACCGTGCCCGCCAGGGCGGCGAAGGACAGCACGAGGCGGCGCCGGCCGATCCGGTCGGACGCCGGGCCCGCGAGCAGCAACGCGGGCAGCAGGCCTGCCGCGTACACCGCGAAGGTGGTGGTGACGACCGTGGCCGACAGGTCGAGCTCGCGCCGGTAGACCACTAGCAGCGGGGTGAACACGTTCGTCCCGTAGGCCACGGTGAACAGTGCGATCGCCACTCTCCACCAGGCACCCCCGGCCGGCGCGGGGCGGGTCAGCTCGCTGCCCCGAGCCGGGCGAGCAGCAACGCTTCGGCCAGGCACGCCTTCTCGAAGTCGGCGAGGTGGAGACTCTCATTGACCCCGTGGGCCCGGGTGTCCGGATCCTCCACGCCGGTCAGCAGGATCGCCGCATCCGGGAATGCCCGGGCGAAGTCCGCGACGAACGGGATGGAGCCACCGACTCCGATGTCCACCGGCGCCGTGCCCCACGCCGCTGTCAATGCCGCGCGTGCCGCGTCGTAGACCGACCCCTCGGCGAGCATGGCGAACGGTTGCCCCTGGATGCCCCGCCGGACGCTGACCGCAACGCCCCACGGGGCATGCGTCTCGAGGTAGCGGACGAGTGCGTCGAGAGCGCGCCCGGCATCGTCGCCCGGAGCGGTACGCAGGCTCACCTTCGCGCTCGCCCGTGGCACCAGCGTGTTGGAGGCCTGCGCGACCGCCGGCGCGTCGATCGCGAGCACCGACAGTGCGGGACGGGTCCACAACTGCGCGGTGATGCTGCGCTCGCCGGCGCCGCCGTCGCCGAGCAGCTCGACGCCGTCGAGCACGCCGGCCTCGGTGCGGAACCGCTCCTCGGGGTAGTCGACGGCCGGTGGTGGGCCTGCCACCAGGCCGTCGACGGCGACGTTGCCGTCGTCGTCGTGCAGCGTCGCCAGCAGCCGGCACAGCGCGGTCAGAGCGTCCGGCACGGGTCCGCCCCACAGGCCCGAGTGCACCGCGTGGTCGAGGCTGCTGACGTCGACGACCGCGTCGGCGATGCCGCGCAGTGACGTGGTCAGGGCGGGCCGTCCCACCTCCCAGTTGGTGGAGTCGGCGATGACGATGACGTCCGCGGCGAGCAGGTCGCGGTGCTCGGCGAGGAATGCCGCGAGTGTCGGTGACCCGATCTCCTCCTCACCCTCGACGAACACGGTCACACCCACGGGCGGTGCACCGTCGTGAGCAAGGAGGGCGGCGACGTGGGCAGCGATGCCTGCCTTGTCGTCGGCGGCCCCCCGCCCGTACAGCCGGCCCCCACGCTCGGTGGGCTCGAACGGGCTCGTCTCCCAGTCCGCCGCGGCGCCAATGGGTTGCACGTCGTGGTGGGCGTAGAGCAGCACCCTCGGCGCGCCGTCGGGAGCCGGCCGGCGTCCGATGACTGCCGGCGCCCCGCCGGGCACGGCGACGATGTCGACCTCGGGCAGCCCGGCATCACGCAGCCAGTCGGCCACGGCATCAGCGCAGCGGCGCACCTCGCCGGCGCATGCGGGATCGGCGCTGATCGACGGAATCCGCACCAGCCGCTCCAGCCCTTCCCGTATGCCGGGACTCGCGCGGCTCACGGCGGTGCGAAGCGCGTCACGTGTCTCGGGTGCAAGATCGCCGCTCATGTCTCGACATCGTAGGGTCAGCGGTCGCCTCGGGTGACGCGTCACGCACCCGATTCGGCCTCGGCTTGCTGATGTGGTCCACATTTCGTGACGCCGCCGGTACGCTGCGTCGGATGAGCCGGGGTGTGGTGACCGTCCTGATCCTGCAACTCGCACTCGTCCTGGCGGGGTGCTCCGGGCCGCCGGAACTCGACCGGCCCCGAGTGACCGACACCGACCGGCAGCGGGTTCAGGTCATGCTCGATGAACAGATCATCCGCAACGCCATGAAGGACGTCAGCCCGCAACCGGGAACCCTGCTCGCGGAGGGTTCCTGGTCTCGCGGCTCGGTCGCCGCATCGATCTTCTCGGTGTACCCGGATGAGGGTGGCGGACCGGCGTCGCCGGAGCTGACGGAGCGGCGCACCGCGGAGTCGATGGGAGTACTGCGCGACACGGGATGGACGATCATGTCGGCATCCTGCGACGTACCGGAACCAGGCGGGTCCGGTGCCTCCGCTCCGCCCTCGCCGGATCCCGGTGCCGGCTCCTACAGCCCACTGAGATGGGCGCTGACCGCCTACAAGCACGTCGACGGCGTCAGCTACTGGGCCAACCTCACCGCCGGGGCCGTGCCCTCGGGCCCGGGGTTCATCGACCTCACCATGCGCGCACCCAACGCCGATGACCCGGCCGACCTCTTCGCGGACCGACCTGCCGGCCTGCCGGCGGACTCGACCTGCATCGAGAAGCCCGGGATCGTGGCCGAGGACGTCGCGCAGGGCAGCCCGATCTACCTGGCCCAGCGGGGTCCGTCACCCCCGGAGGGCGCCAATCCCGCCCGTTGAGGAGGCATGACCACCATTCGATCCGGGACAGCGGTGTCGGCCTGCTCGAACTGCGTGCGGTAGAACTCCTCGTAGCGACCGCCGAGGGCGAGCAGCTCGGTGTGAGTGCCCCGTTCGGCGACCCGCCCGTCCTCGATGACGAGGATGAGGTCGGCGGCGCGGACGGTGGACAGCCGGTGCGCGATGACCACGGCGGTGCGCCCGTCCATTGCCTCGGTCAGCGCGGCCTGCACGGCGGCCTCGGAGGTGGAGTCGAGGTGCGCGGTGGCCTCGTCGAGGATCACCACCCGGGGGCGTGCGAGGAGCAGTCGCGCGATCGTCAGCCGCTGCCGTTCGCCGCCGGACAGGCGGTAGCCGCGCTCGCCGACGATCGTGTCGAGGCCCTCGGCCAACGACGCCACGAGGTCGGCGAGCCGGGCACGGCGCAACACGTCCCACAGCTCGCCGTCGCCCGCACCCGGTCGGGCCAGCACGAGGTTCGCCCGGATCGAGTCGTGGAAGAGGTGACCGTCCTGGGTGACCATCCCGAGCGTGGCGCGGATCGAGTCGAACGACAGCTCGCGGACGTCCACACCGGACAGCCGCACCGCACCCGCGTCGACGTCGTAGAGCCGGGGTACCAGCGATGCGATGGTCGACTTGCCGGCGCCCGAGGTGCCGACCAACGCCACCATCTGGCCCGGTTCGGCGCGGAACGACACGTCGTGCAGGACCTCCACGCCGCCGCGGGTGTCCAGCTTGGCGACCTCTTCCAGGGATGCGAGCGACACCGCCTCGGCCGTGGGGTAGGCGAAGCGCACGCCGTCGAACTCCACGCCGACCGGGCCGTCCGGAACCCGCCGCGGCCGGGGCTTCTCCCGGATCAACGGGACGAGGTCGAGCACCTCGAACACCCGCTCGAAGCTGACCAGCGCGCTCATCACCTCCACCCGCGCGCTGGCCAGCGCCGTCAGCGGCGCGTAGAGCCGGGTGAGCAGCAGGGCGAGCGACACGACGTCGCCCGCCGCCAGCTGACCCCGCAGCGCGTAGAAGCCGCCGAGGCCGTACACGACGGCCAGCGCCAGCGCCGACACCAGCGTCAACGTGGTGACGAAGACCCACTGCACCATGGCGGTGCGCACCCCGATGTCACGCACCCGCGTCGCCCGGGCGGCGAACTCGGCTGACTCGTCAGCGGGCCGCCCGAACAGCTTGACCAGCGTGGCGCCGGGGGCGGAGAACCGCTCGGTCATCTGCGTGCTCATGGCGGCGTCGTGGTCGGCGGCCTCGCGCTCCATACTGGCGAGCCGGTTGCCCATCCGGCGTGCCGGCAGCACGAAGACCGGGAGCAGCAGCAGCGCCAGCAGGGTGATCTGCCAGGACAGGCCGATCATCACGGCCAGCGTCAGCACCAGCATGACGACGTTGCTGACGACGCCGGACAGTGTGTCGCTGAAGGCGCGCTGGGCGCCGATGACGTCGTTGTTGAGGCGGCTGACCAGCGCACCGGTGCGGGTGCGGGTGAAGAAGGCGACCGGCATGCGCTGCACGTGGTCGAACACCGCGGTACGCAGGTCGAGGATCAGGCTCTCGCCGATCCTGGCCGACAGCCACCGGGTGGCGATGCCGAGCCCGGCCTCGGCCACCGCGATGACGGCGATCAACGCCGCGATCCCGACGACGACGGCGAGCGCCGCCCCCTGCACGATCGCGTCGACGACCCGCCCCGCGAGTACCGGGGTGGCGACCGCCAGTACCGCGGTGACCACGCTGAGCAGCAGGAATCTCACGAGCCGCGTGCGGTGCGGCCGGGCGAAGGCGCCGATACGCCGCAACGTGGCCCGGGAGAACGGTCGCCGTTCGTCCTCGGCGTTCATCGCGTGGTGCAGCGACATCCACGCGGTGACCTCCATGTCCATCGCCCACCACCCTGTGTCGAGGGAATCTCGAGCTAGCCGCACACCCCGACGGTCGCCGCGGCGTTCTGGTTCGGGATCAGCTTGTAACCTCAAGTAATGTTGATGTCAAGGCTCTCCGGTTCTCCGGAAGCTGTCGGCTGCGCATACCCTTCGTGGCGGAGGAGATGGCTGCCGGCGTGGTTGAAGGGAGCGTCGCGATGGAGGCCGAGGTCGTGCTGGTACAGGGCGACATCACCGAGCAGGATGTGGACGCCGTGGTCAACGCCGCGAACAGCTCGCTGCTGGGCGGCGGTGGCGTCGACGGCGCGATCCACCGTCGGGGTGGTCCTGCGATCCTCGCCGAGTGCAAGGAGCTGCGAGCCTCCCGCTACCCGGACGGGCTGCCCACCGGCCAGGCGGTCGCGACGACCGCCGGTGACCTCCCGGCGCGCTGGGTGATCCACACCGTGGGGCCGGTCTACACCAAGTCCGAGGACCGCTCCGAGCTGCTGGCCTCCTGCTACCGCCAGTCGCTACGGGTGGCCGACGAGCTCGGCGCGCAGACCGTCGCCTTCCCGGCCGTCTCCGCCGGCATCTACGGCTGGCCGCTCGACGACGCCGCGCGCATCGCGCTGCGCACCGTCCAGGCCACGCCGACGTCGGTGCGCGAGGCCCGCTTCGTGCTGTTCAGCGCCGAGATCCTCGACGCCTTCGAGCAGGCCCACGCCGCGCTGCGCTGAGCTCACAACCCCTTTCCGGTTCCGAACCGGGATCTTCGGCCGGCCCATAACCCCGTTTGGTTCCGAAACGGGGTCTTCGGGGGCCGCACACCCCGGTCTGGTTCCGAAACGGGGTCACCGATCAGCTCTGGAAGCGCTGCTCGAGCTGCTGGATCTCGGGCAGGCCGATGAAGTCGAGGAACTCGTCGAAGGCAGGCAGGCCGGGCAGCGCCGCCGACGGGGTGCCGTCGGCGGCCAGCGTGTCCAGCAGTGACCGGATCCCGGCGGTGGCGGCGAGCAGCGTCCCGATCGGGAAGATCACCAGCGCGAATCCCAGCTCGCGCAGCCGCGCCAGCCCGACCGGTGGAGTGCGGCCGCCCTCGGCCCAGTTGAACACCAGGGGCATACCGGCCAGCGAGGTCGCCACCGTCTCGATCTCGGCCTCCGTGGTCGGAGCCTCGACGAACAGCGCGTCGGCACCCGCCTCGGCGTAGGCCCGCGCGCGGGACAGCGCCGCGTCCAGGCCCTCGACGGCCCGGGCATCGGTGCGGGCGATGATCAGGAAGTCCGGGTCGGTGCGGGCGGTGACGGCGGCGCGCACCTTGGCCGCCATCTCCTCGACCGGCACCACGGCCTTGCCGCTCATGTGGCCGCACTTCTTGGGCATGATCTGGTCCTCGAGATGGATCGCCGCCACCCCGGCCTGCTCGTGCTCGCGCACGGTGCGCACGACGTTGATCGGGTTGCCGTAGCCGGTGTCGGCGTCGGAGATCAGCGGCACGTCGACGGCGGCGGCGATGCGCCGCGCGTTGTCGATCATCTCGGCGCCGCCCAGCAACCCCACGTCGGGCCGGCCGAGCAGCGACGCGGTGGTCCCGAACCCGGTCATGTACACGACAGGGAAGCCGGCCGCCTCGACCAGCCGTGCCGACAGCGCGTCGTAGGCGCCCGGGGCGACCACCGGTTCCGGCGCCGCGAGCAACTCGCGCAGCCGACCGCGCCGGTCGGGTGCAGTGGCGACCAGGTCACCCACGGTTGAACCGTCCTGCATACATCGCTGATTTCGCCTCCGGCTGGTGAGTGGCTGCGCGACTCGAAGCTTAGCGGTGAACAGCAAATTTCGGCCATCGGAGTCTTGTCGAACAGTCGCCTTGGCTCTAGTTTGTATGCAATCCAGCCGGAGGTCGACGGTGACGCGAGCGTCCGAACGCGCGACGAGCGCCGTGCGGGAAGCCATCCTGCGGGGCGAGTTCGCGGTCGGCGCGCGGCTCGGTGAGGTCGAGCTGGCCGATCAGCTCGGGGTCAGCCGCACGCCCGTGCGGGAGGCGCTGTCCCGGCTGGCCGCCGAGGGCCTGGTCGACCTGAGCCCGCACCGCGGCGCCCGCGTCGCCAGCTGGACCGTGGCCGAGCTCGACAGCGTGTTCGACGTCCGGCTGGCGCTGGAACCCCGCTCGACGGCACGCGCCGCCACCCGCGCCGGCCCGGACGACCACGACGCGCTCGACGACCTGGCCGCCCGGATGCAACACGTCGGCAGCGCGGGCAGCGCGCAGGACCTCGACGCGCTGGTGCCGCTCAACCGCGAGTTCCACGGCAGGCTCGTCGCGCTGGCCGACCATCCCTCGCTGGCGGCGGCGCTGGCGGGCGTGGTGCACGCCCCGGTCGTGTTGCGCAACTTCCACGCCTACGACGACGCGTCGCGCCACCGCAGCCTCGCCCATCACGCCGAGATCGTCGCCGCGTTGCGCGCCCGCGACCCCGACTGGGCGGCGGCCGTGATGAGTGCGCACATCTGCAACGCCCGGGCAGCGATGATCGGCCCCCGCCAGCAGACCGACCGAACCGACCCAGAGGAGAAGAGATGAGTTACCGGCTCGGTGTCGACGTCGGCGGCACCTTCACCGACGTCCTGCTCGTCGACGAGGGCAGCGGTGCGACCTGGCGCGCGAAGACGGGCTCCACCCCGGCGGACCAGTCCGTCGGCGTGCTCAGCGGGATCGGCAAGGTGTGCGCCGAGGCCGGCATCGAGCTGCGCGAGGTCGACCAGGTGCTGCACGGCACCACCGTCGCGACCAACGCCCTGCTGGAGGGCAAGGGTGCGACGGTCGGGCTGGTCACCACGAAAGGGTTCCGGCAGGTGCTGCAGATCGCGCGGTCGTACGTGCCGGGCGGGCTCGCCGGCTGGATCATCTGGCCCAAGCCGGAACCACTGGCGGCGCTGGAGAACACGGTCGAGGTCGACGAGCGGATCGCCACCGACGGCGCCGTGGTCCGCAAGCTCGACGAGGACGACGTCCGCGCCCAGCTGCGGCGCCTCGCGGGCCACGGCATCGAGGCGCTGTGCATCTCGCTGATCAACTCCTTCGCCGACTCCGCGCACGAGCGGCGGGTCGCCGAGATCGCCGCCGAGGAGCTGCCCGGCGTGCCCGTGTCGCTGTCCTCCGACGTGCTACCCGAGATGCGCGAGTACGAGCGGACGGTGACCACGGTCGCCAACGGCGCCGTGCAGCCGCAGGTCTCGCGCTACGTCGCGAACCTGTCGCGCCAGCTGGCCGACGGCGGTGTCCGTGGCGAGCTGGCGATCCTGCGCAGCGACGGCGGGCTGATGTCGGCGAGCGCCGCGGTGGCCAACCCGGTGACGATGTTGCTGTCCGGCCCGGCCGGTGGGGTCGCCGGGGCGGTGTGGGTCGCCGAGCAGTGCGGCTACTCCGACCTCATCACCTTCGACATGGGAGGGACGTCGACCGACGTGGCGCTGGTGCAGGGCCTGGCACCCCGCATCGGGCGCGAGACGAAGGTCGGCGACCTCACGGTGCGGGCGTCCGCTGTGGACGTGCGGACGGTCGGCGCGGGCGGCGGGTCGATCGCCCATGTTCCGGAGCTGACCAGGGCACTGCGGGTCGGGCCGCAGTCCGCCGGCGCCGACCCCGGTCCGGCCTGCTACGCCAGGGGCGGCAGCGACCCCACGGTCACCGACGCCGACGTCGTGCTCGGCTATCTGCCGCCCGCCCTGGCCGGTGGCGAGGTCCCGCTCGACATCGACGCGGCCCGTACCGCAACCCGGACCGTCGCCGACGCGATGGGGCTACCGGATGCGGAGACGGCCGCTGCGGGCATCGTGGACATCGTCAACGAGAACATGCTCGGCGGGCTGCGGCTGGTCAGCGTGCAGCAGGGATTCGACCCCCGCGACTTCGCGCTCGTCGCCTTCGGCGGCGCCGGCCCGCTGCACGCCAACGCGCTGGGCAAGCTCACCGGCGCGTGGCCGGTGATCGTGCCACCGTCACCCGGCGTGCTGTGCGCGCTGGGCGATGCGACGACGTCACTGCGCAACGAGGCCGCACGCACCTGCCTGCGCAGGTTCGCCGACATGACCGGCAGCGACCTCGCAGGCATCCTCGCCGAACTGTCCACGGAGGCCGGTGGCCGGCTCACCGCGCAAGGGCTCGACCGCGGGCGGCAGAACGTCAGCTACCAGGTCGACGTGCGCTACTCCGGCCAGGGATTCGAGATCGCGGTCGACGTCGACCCGGCCTGGCTCGATTCCGGTGACAGCGCGCTCGACAAGCTCGGTGAGGCCTTCGACGCCGAGCACGAGCGGCTGTTCTCCTTCCTGCTCGACGTCGACCACGAGCTCGTCAATGCAAGGGCCACCGTGTCGGGGCCGCGCCCCGAGGTCGCGCCGGTGGTGCTGGCGGCCGGCAGCGGTGACCCGGCGGCGGCCCGCACCGACACCCACCCGGTACACCTCGACGGGCGGGCGGTGACCGCCGACATCTACGACCGGGCGCTGCTGCGCGCCGGCGACATCGTCACCGGCCCCGCGATCGTCACCGAGATGGACTCCACCACCCTCGTGCTGCCCGGACACGCCGCCACCGTGCACCCGTCCGGCAGCCTGCTGATCGAACCGTCGGAGGGCTGAGCACCATGGCGCGCATCATCGAGACCGCGACCGGCACCGTCGAGCGGGTCGAGATCGACCCCGTCACGCTCGACCTCATCGAGAACGGGCTGCGCAACGCCCGCTACGAGATGGACGAGGTGCTACTGCGCTCCGCGCTGTCGCCGGGCATCCGCGAGCAGCACGACGAGTTCCCGCTGATCGGCGACCCCAGCGGCAAGATGGTCGTCGGCCAGTTCGGGCTGTCGGTGCCCGACTTCCTCGCCGGCTTCGACGACACCATCGAAGACGGCGACGTGCTGCTGACCTCCGACCCGTACGCCTGCGGGGCGGCGATCAGCCACGCCAACGACTGGCTGCTCGTCATGCCTATCTTCCACAGTGGACGGATCGTGGGCTGGGCCTCGATGTTCGGTCACATGTCCGACGTTGGCGGCAAGACCCCGTGTTCGATGCCCACCGACGCGCGCACCATCTACGAGGAGGGCGTGGTCATCCCGCCGTTCAAGCTCTACTCCCGCGGCGAGCTCAACCACGACGCACTGCGGATCATCCTCAACCAGGTACGGATGCCGGACTGGAACCGCGCAGACCTCAACGGCCTGGTCGCCGCCTGCCGCACCGCGGGGCGGCGGGTCACCGAGATGTGCGATCGCTTCGGCACCGCCACCTACCTGTCCGCGCTCGACGCCCTGCTCGACCGCAACTACCAGGCGATGAAGACACTGCTGGCCGCCGTGTTCACCGACGGCGAGACGCTGAGCTTCACCGACTACATCTGCGACGACGGGGTGGGCAACGGGCCCTACGAGCTGGCGATCTCGCTGACCCGGCACGGCGAGAAGGTCCACCTGGACTTCAGCGGTTCCTCGCCGCAGGCCGCGGGCCCGGTGAACTACTACCTCAACGAGAACCTCGCCCGGATGTTCTTCGGCATCTACATGATCACGGTCGCCGACCCGCAGATCCTGTGGAACGACGGCTTCTACCCCCTCATCGACATCACCATCCCCGAGGGTTCGTACTGGAAGCCGCGCCACCCCGCCTCCCTCAACGGGCGCAACCACGGCATCGGGCGGGTGTTCGACCTGTTCGGCGGGCTGCTCGGGCAGATCAACCCGGCGCTGCTCAACGCGGCGGGCTTCTCGTCCTCGCCGCACTTCATGTACTCCGGCTACCGCAGCACCGGGGAGTGGTTCCAGCTCTACTCGATCGGCTTCGGCGGCATCCCCGGCCGCCCGCTGGGCGACGGGCCGGACGGGCACTCGCTGTGGCCCTCGTTCGTCAACATCCCCTGCGAGTACCTGGAGTCCTACTACCCGATGCGCATCGAGCGCTGGGAGACCGTCGCCGACACCGGCGGCGCGGGGCGCCACCGCGGCGGCAACGGCGTCGACGTCACCTACCGCTTCGGCGAGCCCGGCACCATCGCCATCCACGACGACCGGTGGCTGACCTACCCCTGGGGCGTCAACGGAGGAGAGCCGGGCGCGCGGGGCCGCAAGTGGATCGAGCGGGCGTCGGGGCAGCGCGAGATGCTGCCCGCCAAGTGCCACGACGTGCCGGTGGCACCCGGCGACGTGCTGCACTTCGTCACCTGGGGTGGCGGCGGGTGGGGCGACCCGCTGGTGCGCGACCCGTCGCTGGTCGCCCTGGAGGTGCGGCGCGGCCTGGTCACCGTCGACGGCGCCCGCCGCTACGGGGTGGTCTGCTCGACCGAGGGCGACGTCGACGCGGCGGCCACCGAGCAGCTGCGGTCACAGCTGCGCGCCGACCGTCCCGACCCGCTACCCACCTTCGACATGGGCCCGCCGGTCGACGAGCTGCTGGCGCGCTGCCAGGCCGAGACCGGCCTACCCGCCCCGACCCGGCCGGTCTGGGCATGACCCACGGACCGTCGTTCTCCGGGCGGCTGGGCTGGGGGCGGGCGCCCGCACTGCTCGTCGTCGACATGGTCCGGGCCTACTTCGAGCCGGACGGCCCGCTGTACCTGGACGCTGCGTCCACGGTGGACGGCTGCGACTCGCTGGTCGACGCGGCGCGCCACGGTGGCAGGCGGGTGGTGTGGACCGTGGTGCGCTACGCCGCTGACGGCTCCGACGGCGGGTGGTGGGTGCGCAAGGTCCCCGCGCTGGCGCATCTGGTCGCCGGAGCGCCGGGCGGTTGGGGCGATCTGGTGGAGCCGCTGTCGCCCCGTTCCGACGAGCCGGTGCTGGTCAAGCAGTACGCATCGGCGTTCTTCGGTACCTCGCTGGCGTCCACGCTGACCGCGGCCGGGGTCGACACGGTGGTCGTCTGCGGGGTCTCGACGTCGGGCTGCGTGCGGGCCAGCGCCACCGACGCGCTGCAGCACGGCTTCCGCCCGATGGTGGTGCGGCAGGCCTGCGGGGACCGCACGTCCGCGATCGGTCAGTCCAATCTCGACGACCTCGACGCCAAGTACGCCGACGTCGTCGACCTGGCGGAGGCGGAGAAGGCACTGCGCGCCGGCTGACACCGGACCCCGCAGACAGCGTCGGGGTTGTGCGCTGCTGCCGTCGAAGCCCTCCTACGATGACGGTTGCCGCAACGTGTGGGTGTGACGAGCGGCACCGGCTCGAGGGCGCCCCCGGCCGAGCGGAGTCCGACGGCTTCTGATCCACTGGGACGCGCCCGTGAGTCACGCCGACGTGCGACAGGAGGGAGAACGTGCCGACCGGCGCCCCGGCGCTCGAGCGGATCGCACCCGAGACGCTGTGGCCGCGCTACCGCACCCTCGTGCTCTACGGCCTCATCGGCTGCTCGGGAGTGCTGCTGGACTTCCTGTTGTTCCTGGTGCTCTACAACGTCGTCGGGCTCGGCGCGCAGCTCGCCAACGGCATCTCGCTCATCGCGGGCGTCACGAACAACTTCCTGCTCAACAGCGGCTTCAACTTCCGCACCCACGACGACCTGTCGCGCCGCTATGCCCGTTACGTCGGTGTCGGGCTCATCGGCATGGGGATCGTGGCGCTCGCGCTGCACCTGTTCGCGACGACCGGCGGCGCCGACGCCAACCTGGTCAAGGCCTGCTGCATCCCGGTGGTCGTCACCGCCCAGTACTGGGCCAACTCCCGCTGGACCTTCCGGTAGTCAGCGCTGCGGGCCGTCGTCCTCCGCCTCTTCGGCGGGCGGCTGCACCCGGACGACCCCGGAGTCGAGATCCAGCGGCCCGTCGGGAAACCGCGGCTGGTGGCCCTGGCCGCTGGAGTCCTCGTCGCGGGACTCCCTCCCGAGCTTGCGACCGGGGAACATCTCTGCGAATGCGCCCATACCCCTACGGTAGTCCCCGCCGGCGGTCCTTCGCTGTGCGATGACGCTCAGGCCGGTTCGTTGCCCGGCTTCCACTTGATGCCGCAGCCCATGCTGGCCAGGTGCGGCTCGGGCACCGGCTCGCCGGCCAGCACCCGGTCCATCGCCGCGCGCAGCGCCTCGCCGGTGACCGCGGTGTCGTTGCGCGGCCGGGACTCGTCGAACTCGCCGCGGTAGGCCAGCCGCCCCGCGCTGTCGTAGACGAAGAAGTCGGGGGTGCACACGGCGCGGAAGTCCAGGGCGACCTGCTGCGTCTCGTCGAGCAGGTACGGGAACCCGAACCCTGCCCGCCGAGCCTGCTCGGCCAGCCCGGTGGCACCGTCGTCGGGATGGGTGTCCGTGTCGTTGCTGCAGATCGCCACCGCCGCCACGCCACGGTCGCGGTAGTCGGCGACGACCGTGCCCAGCGCGGTCTCGATGTGCCGGACGTAGGGGCAGTGGTTGCACAGGAACATCACCAGCAGCGCGGGCGCACCGGCGAGATCGGCCGAGGCGACCGGCGTGCCGTCCGTCGACGGCAGCGAGAACTCCGGCACCGGTGTGCCGAGCGGAACCATCAGCGAGGACACAGCCACGCCCGTAGTCTGCCAGCCACGTCGAGTCGTTGTTAACGTCACCCGGGCGAGGCGACCCGAGCGGAGGGCAGGAGACATGGACCGGATCAACCACCAGGTGCGGCTGGCGGCGCGGCCGGTCGGTACGCCGCAGCCCGACGTCTGGCAGCACACCGAGGAGCAGGTACCCGAGCCCGGCGAGGGCGAATTGCTGGTCGGGGTCTCGCACCTGTCGCTCGATCCGGCGATGCGCGGCTGGATGAACGAGGGCCGCTCCTACATCGAGCCGGTGGGGATCGGCGAGGACGTAGTGTAGTGTCTCGTAAATAGCCTTACAATTGGCTATCTTGTCGAGGATGGCCTGCACGGAGGCATGCCACACGAACGGTTT
>WHSY01000092.1:15327-19195 GCA_009379815.1 Pseudonocardiaceae bacterium | reverse complement strand
CCACCGCCAGCAGTGACGACCAGCAGCGTGACCGTCCCTGACGATGGAGGGCTGATGCGCATGTCCTGTGGTCGCTGTGTCCGCGACGAGGAGCACAACTCATGGCGACGAAACAGTCAGGGGTCGGGCCGTGCGGACATCGACGCCACAGTGTCTGCACACATCGGATCTCCCCTTGCTCCTGAGAGTGAAAGCCATCCGACTCCTCGTGCATGGGTCAACCGGACCTCGATCGGTCTCGGGCCATGTGCTGCAACCCGGGCCGCGCTGCCTGATTTCAAGACCGTCACCGACAGCAGCGCGGGCGGGCGGGATCTCGGCTTCGTGCACTAGGACGGCGACGACGGGATTGTGAGGATAGGCTTGTGGTTCCCCATGATGCGGCTTCCGAGCGTGAGGGTGGCGCCTTCGGGCGGCGCCGGTTCCTGACCTACCTGGTTGCAGCTCCCACGCTGACGGTCGCCGCGCGGGTCGCGGCGGACAGCGCCGCTTCGCCGTCGGCGGCGGCGAGCGTTCCCTCGCCGCCCCAGGTTCTCGGCGAGACCGTCGACATCCAGGACCTGCTGGTGATGGCCGGCGCGCCGACAGCCGGCCTGCTGTTCCAGATCCAGGTCAACGAGGACGGCACCGTCAGCGCCGCGTTGCCGCGTGCGGAAGTCGGCCAGGGACTGGCCACATCGGTGCCGATGCTGATCGCCGAGGAGATGGACATCCCGCTGTCGAGCGTCCACATGACGCTGGCGGACGCTCGCCCGGAACTGGGAATGGGACAGATCACCGGCGGCTCGTCGGGGATCGTCACCCTCTACGACCCCGCCCGGGCGGCGGCCGCCGCGACGCGGGCACGGCTGGTGGCGACCGCCGCCCAGCAGTGGGGAGTGCCACGCGAGCAGCTGATGGTCACCGACGGAACCGTCCACGCACCCGACGGCCGCAGCGCCGGCTACGGCTCGCTGGCCGCTGCGGCGGCGACGGCTATCTGCCGGATCTTCTTGTGGAGCCGAAGCCGGCGTCCGAGTCGAACCTAGTCGGCACCCGGGCCACCCGGACCGATGCCCGCGACATCGTCACCGGCAAGCGCATATACACACACGATCTGCACGTGCCGGGCGCGAAGCCGTGCCTGGTGCGCAGACCCCCGACGATCAAGGGCACGGTCGGATCGGTGCGCAACGCCGATGCCGTCACGACGATGCCGGGCGTGCTCGAGGTGGCGACCGTTCCGACCGGTGTGGCGGTGCTGGCGGAAACCTTCGCGCAGGCACTGGACGGGAGCAACGCCCTGGACATCACGTGGGGGCCCGGCTCGGTGGACGACGAGAGCGACGCCACGATCCAGCAGAAGCTGCGCGATGCGATCGGGCCGCTGGGCAACCCGCCCGTGGAGCTCCCGCTGGGTGCCAGCACGCTCGAGACGGAGTTCGACTTCGCGTTCCTCAGTCATGCCCCGCTGGAGACCAACGCGGCGGTCGCCGACGTGCGCAGCGACCGCGCCGAAATCTGGTCCGCGCTGCAGGCGCCCATCGTCGCGCAGCAGGAGATCGCCAAGGAGCTGGGACTGCTGCCCCGCCAGGTCACCGCGCACGTGACCCCCAGCGGCGGCTCGTTCGGCCGCCGGCTGTTCCACGACGCGGCCATGGAGGCGGCGCAGATCTCCCGGGCAATGGGCCGGCCAGTCAAGCTGATCTGGCACCGGACCGATGACATCCGGCACGGCCGCGTGCACCCGGCCAAGCACCACAAGGTGCGGGTCCACTACACGCGGGACAGCGTGCTGTCCTACGAGCACTGGCAGGCGTCAGTGCTGACCTCACTCGACCACGGGTTCGGGGATGCACTCACCCACGCGATCTCCGCACAGGTGCCCGCTGGCAACGAGAACCTCAACCAGGTGGCGTTCGACGCGATGCTGCACTGCCCGTACCACTTAGGACTGGTCAGCCAGCAGCTGCGCGAGGTCGACGTCCCGATCGACACCGGGAGCTGGCGGTCGGTGTGGTCGATCAACACCCGCGGCGTCGAGGAGATCGTCGTCGACGAGGTCGCCCGGCGGTTCGGTACGGACCCGGTGCGGTTCCGGCGGGAGTCGCTCAAGGACGACAGGCAACGGGCGGTGCTCGACAAGGTCGCCTCGGAAGGCAACTGGGGCCGGTCCATGCCCGCGGGCTTCGCCCAGGGGCTCGCCTTCCACGAGGAGATGAAGGGCGTCATCGCCTGCCTGGTCGAGCTGGACGCCCGGGATCGGCGCCACCCGCGCGTGACCAGGGCTGTGATTGCGGTCGACGTGGGCCTTCCGATCAACCTGAGTGGGATCGAGGCGCAGCTGCTCGGCGGGCTCACCGACGGCATCACGGCAGCCCTCAGCGGCGGCCTGCACCTCCGCGACGGCTACTTCCTCGAAGGCAGCTACCACAACTTCCACTACGCACGCCAGAAGGACAGCCCACCCGACGTGAGCATCTTCGTGCTACCACCCACCACCGGTCAGCCCGGTGGGTTGGGCGAGTTCCCGGTTCCGGTGTCGTTCAGCGCCGTCGTCAACGCGTACCGGCGAGCCACCGGAGTCCTGCCGACGAGCTTCCCGATCAACTCCGACATCGACTGGGAACCGTACCCACCGGGTCCCGCACCGGGACCCCCGATGCGACCCCTCCCGGCGTAGTGGCGCCCGCGACAGCGCGTCCTCAGACACCCAGCAGGCTCATTGGAGTAACCGTGACCTGCTGGGCGCGCACCAGCGTGCTGAGCACATCGTCGCCGGGGTCGCGGCGGAGCCGCTCGACGTGCTCGTGCATCCAGGACTACAACGCCGCGACGCCGGACTCGGCCGGTCGGTAGTCTCGCAGCGGCAGGCCGATGTCCAGCGACAGCGCGGCCTCGTCGCCCCAGCTTAGGAACTGCTCCCGCATATGCGCGGGCACTGCCAGCAGCTCACAGATCACCGTGACCGGCAGCAGGCTGGCATAGCGTGGCACCAGGTCCACGGCGGGCTCGGAGGCCAGGTCGTGCAGCAGCTCCTCGGAGATGTTGCGGGTGCGCTCCCGTAGCGCCTCGATCGCGCGGGCGCTGAACGCCCGGGTCACCAGCTTGCGGATCCGGGTGTGCGACGGGGGGTCGAGACCCAGCAGCGACGGCGGGTCGATCGGCATGATCGGCCCGGTGCCGCCGAGGCGGGTGGCGAGCCGCACCGGCCCCGGCATCTGGGTACGCCTGTCCTCGACCCCCAGATGCGGGTTGCGCAGCACGGCCGTGCAGACGTCATGGCGTGCCGTCGCGAGCGCCATCTGCCCGATAAGGAACGGCCCTGCGGCCCGTACCTCGTCGTAGGCGTCGTAGGGATCGGCCACCAGCTCCGGGTCCACCATCAGCCGGGCCGGCAGCTCACCTCGCCGGGCGGCCCGGCGCCACCGCGCGAGCCATCCCGTGCGCTGCCGACCAGCGGAACACACTGCGCGTTCACTGCACCACCACGGCTCACTCCTCCCGTCTGCGCTCACCAGCAAACTTACTGGTCATCAGTAGCCAGGATGTCTCCACTCGATCGATCCCGAGCGAGCCGGGTGGGCGCTACTGGACCGACCAGCCGCCGTCGATGGGTATCGCAGCGCCGGTCATGAACGTGGACTCGTCGCTGGCCAGGTAGACAGCGAGGGAGACCACCTCCTCGGAGCGACCGAGGCGACCAGTCAAATGGCCCTGCTCGAATTCCTTCCAAATCTCTTCGCGATTTTCGAGCCCACTGACAAAATTGCGTGGCATCTGGGTGTCGATGACCCCGGGGCAGATGGCGTTGACACGGATCTTGTGCTGCGCGAGGTCGACTGCAGCGACCTTGGAGAAAATGGCCAGGCCGCCCTTCGCCGCACCG
>WHSY01000092.1:0-15317 GCA_009379815.1 Pseudonocardiaceae bacterium | reverse complement strand
TGGTTTGCCGAGGATGATCCCATGGTTGTTGTACAGGACGTCGACGTGATCGAATCGTTCCTCGACCGCCGCGCCCAGCCTGTCGACCCCAGCATTGCTCGACAGGTCCTCGGCAACGAAGGTGAACCCGTGGCCCTTCTCGCCGAGTTCCGTGCGCAGCGCCGCCCCGCCCTGCTCATCAACGTCCGTACCGAGCACGTTGGCGCCTTCATCCCCGAACGTCCGGCAAGCCACTTGACCCTGCCCACCGGCGGCACCGGTGATGACAACGTTCTTGCCGTCGAGTCGTCCCACGAGTCCGTCCTCCGCGTCGTTGGATGATTCCGCGGGCACTCGGTTGCTCACGGAATGTCGGGCGAGGCCGAGCAAGCAAGCTTCCGTAGATGTCGCCGGTGCACAGCCCGAGCGCGGGCCTGAACGTGCCCACCGACGACTACCCGGGGTCGGCCTCACCGCCATCATCACCCATTGCGGTGGGCGGGGAACACTACTCAGCCGAAGCTGCTTCGGAAGGTGTCGGATTGGCCAGTCGCCTTCGTTGGTCGTGGCAGCGGCGGTGTCGATGGGTACGGCGGCGTAGGTGGCGGCGGCGACAGCGTCGGCCGCAGCGTGCTCGGCATGATCGTCATCGCGGGCGGCGGCCCTACCGGTCCATGGCGGCCCACCCTTGGTATCGGGACGTCGTGGTGGGGCGGCCAGCCGGGCACGTCCACTACAGGCCATCGTGCGATGGGTCAGCTCGTGACGGTGGACCGCTCGGTGGCCGACCTGGCGGTCAGCTCGCCGCTGTCGATCCGGTCCCTGACGACGACTTCGACCACCACAGACTGCGACTGTTGCCCAACCACGGACGCATACCTGACAATTCTCGCCGAGGCGGAGCAGAACCCGCCGTCCCAGGTTCGCTGCGTAGCGCCGGTTAACGCGCGACGCCAACACCGGCGAGCGCCTGCCCATTACAGAGAGGAAGCAATCGATATGACGATGCAGGAGGTCTCGTTCAGCAGCGGCGGAGAGACGATCCGTGGTGACCTCTACCTGCCCGAGGGTGAGGGCCCGTTCCCCGTAGTGGTCATGGCCGGCGGATGGTGCTACGTGAAGGAACTCCGCCAGCCGCAGTATGCCCAGGAGTTCGTCGCGCGCGGATTCGCCGCGCTGATCTTCGACTATCGCCGGCTCGGCGCCAGCGACGGGGAACCGCGCCAGCACCTCGACCCCTGGGACCAGATCGAGGACTACAAGAATGCCATCACGTACCTGGAACGTCGGGGCGACATCGACGGCGATCGGATCGGTGCTTGGGGCATCTCCTACAGCGGCGGGCACGTGCTGATCCTCGGCGCGGTCGACCAGCGGGTGAAGGCCGTCGCCAGCACCGTGCCGGTGATCGACGGCTACCACAACATGTGGCGGGTCCACGGCTCCGAGCGCTTCCGCAAACTCCGCGAAGCGGTCCTCGATGATCGGCGCAAGCGCTTCGAGACCGGCGAGCACAGCTACATCCCGATGTCCGGCACGCCGTCCAGCCCGCACGCCGAGCTGACCACATGGCCCTTCGACGAGGTCAGGGCGGTGTTCGACGAGCTGAAAGCCACCCAGGCACCCCGGCACGAACACCGCACCACGATGGAGTCCGTCGAACTGCTGATGCAGTACAACGCGGCGCCGTACGTGCATCGGCTGGTGAACAAGCCGGTCATGATGGTCGTGGCCGAGGGCGACGACATCACCTTGTGGGACCGGGAGACCGAGACATTCGACGCCATCCCGTCTCGGGACAAGGAACTCGTCGTGCTGCCCAACGTCACCCACATGACGCTCTACAGCAACCTCACGGCGCTGGATCTCGCCGCGAAGGCCGCAGGCTCCTGGTTCTCGAAGCACCTCTTCGAGCTGCCCACGGTGGCAAGCCGCATTCAGGAGTACTCGTAGGGTCACCGCGCTCGAGATGGCCAACGACCTGTCTGACGGGCACCGCCAGGCTGGTCGTTGGCGCGATCGTTTCGTCGACGGTCACGCGACGCAAGCAGCCGTGCGCGCCCCGACGCGGTCGCTGTCATCGATGGTGCGACGACGCTGACATATCGCGGTGTACCGGCAGCCCGCGGCGACGCGGAGTTTGATCGACTGCCCCTGCACACCGGAATGCCGTGGAGCGCTGGCCGAAGACGGCTGGCAGGCTTCACCGTCCGACGACGCGCAGCGTGACCGAATAACCGCCCGCGATCTTGACTTTGGGACTTCCGCCACCGAAAATTCGGAAACGGTGACACGGAGACCGAACCTGGCCCGCCAGGCTTGAAGATCACGGGCACCCATTCCAGGCGTGATGATCTCCGCTCGTTTGCCTTCTGTCGGATTTTGTTTCTTAAGGCGCGTGCGATGCCTTAGTAAGGAGGTGCCTTTGACGCTTCTGCCCCCCATAACATAACGCTCATGACCGATCGGACTTTTGCGGTCTCTTTCTTTCCTCTACCACGGACCTAATCCGCCGCGCCGCCGCGCCGGGGTCCTCGTGCTCCCAGATTCGAATGCTGATCCAGCCAGCATCGGCCAATCGCTGATCTGTGTCGCGGTCACGGGCACGATTCGCGGCGACCTTTTCTGCCCAGAAGGCGGCGTTCGTCGCCGCCGTAGTGTGGTGGTCGGGACAGCCGTGCCAGAAGCACCCGTCTAGGAAGACCGCGACCCGGGCTGCGGTGAAGACCATGTCTGCCGTCCGCCGAAGACTTGCCAGCGGTCGGCTGGAGACTCGGTAGCGGAGGCCAAGCGCGTGCACCGCCGACCGCAGCGCGAGTTCCGGCTTGGTGTCCCGTCCGCGGTTGGCCTGCATACTCGCCCGCGCACCCGGCGAGGACGCCCATGACTCCCTCGTCACAGACAGGTCCAGCCACTTGAACTGCCCGCGCACGGTCTCCCCGAAGAAGCTGGTCCACGCATCCGGCAGCTCGGTCGTACCGGCCCCGGCCACGGTCCTCGAGCGGATGGCGTTGGTCGCCGCACGCGCCTGGGCCTGCCATTGCGCCAAGCGCGCTGGTGCCCAAGGCTGCGTCGGGACTTCTCGGAGCCGCCCCGGCGGACCGGATGCTCGGTGTGACGCCGAATGTCGGGCAGCGCGATACGGTACGGGTATACTAGCTGCTATACTCTCCGCGTGGACGTCGATGAGTGGGAGATCTACATCGTCGACGAGGTCCGCGACTGGCTCGACGGCCTCGATGCTGGCACGCACGCCAGGGTCGTGCAGGCCATCGATACGCTCGCCGAAGCCGGACCCGGCCTCGGCCGCCCACTCGTCGACACCATCCACAGCTCCTCGGTCACCAACCTCAAGGAGCTGCGACCGGGGACCGTGCGGATCCTGTTCGCCTTCGACCCCTGGCGCTCGAGCATCCTGCTCGTCGCCGGAGACAAGGCGGGCCAGTGGAATACCTGGTACCACCACGCGATACCGCTTGCCGAGGAGCGATACGAGCGCTACCTCAAGGAACGAGCTCGAGAGGAGGGGCAGCGATGAGCGGCTTCGTGCGATGGACCGACATCCGCACCGAGCACGTCGCGCGTGCCGGCGGGGAGGCCGCTGTCGAGACGGGCAAGCGCGAGCTGCTCGCCGAGGTGATCGGCCACCGCCTCGCCGAGGTCCGCCGCACCCGCGGCGTCACCCAACAGCAGGTTGCCGACAAGATGGGCGTCACGAAGGGCCGGATATCCCAGATCGAGCAGGGCAAGGTCTCCGGACACGACGTCCTGGTCCGCTACGCCACCGCGCTCGGCGGGCGGTTGCACCAGGCGATCTACTTCGACGACGGCGATATCGCCGCGATCGCATAGCAGGTCGGCAACCGATAGGCAGTGCAGTAGCGCCCGACCAGGTCCCTACCCCGCGGCCAGTGGCGCCGGGGCGAGCCCGAGCACCCGCGCGAACGCGACGGCGAAGTGGTCGGCCACACCCTGAGCGGTGGCGATGTAGTCGTCGTCGGGCACGGTCAGCTGGTCGAAGTAGAGGCTGACCGTCGCCAGCATCGAGTCGCCGTAGAGGATCGGCAACGTCAGCAGGCTGACGTACCCCTCGGCGTGGACGAGGTCGTGGGCCGCGGTCAGCAGCGGGTCGGTGCGGGCGTCGGTGACCACCACGTGCTGCCGGGTCTCCCACACCCGCTTGATGACGCCGTCGGCGCGGCCGTCGTCGATGCGGCGGATCAGCGCCCTGAGGTACCGCTCGGAGATCCCCCGCCGCTTGGCGACCGAGGTCGGGCGCATGCCCGTCCCGGGTCCGTCGGTCACGATGAGCACCCGGTCCGCCCCCAGGCCTGCGACGACCGCGTCGCAGATTGCGTCGGTGAGCTCGTCCGAGCCGGCGTATCGTGGCGTCCCGATCATCAGCGCCGCCAGCGCCTCGGTGTTCACCCTGGGCCCCGCCGGACCGGTCGCCCGGGCCGGCCCACCCACGTCGCCGATGAGGTGGCAGGAGTCGGCGGACCGGACGCCGGGGTGGTCTTCCACCGTCTGCACCTGGAATCGCAGCGCCGTGGCGTCGTCCGGGAACTGCGCGGCGACGAGAACGTCGGCCGACCCTGTCGTGAGGTGCACGCGCTCGACCCCGGGCTGCGCGGCGAGGAACTCGGCCACCTGGAGGCGCCTGCCGGGCTCGGTGTGCAGCAGGTAGACCATCCTGCTGTACCTGCCGGGTTCGGCCAGCTCAGCGGTGATGGTCAGGCCGTGCTCGGCGACGAGCCGCGCGATCCGTCCGCGCACCGTCTTCTCCGAGGTGCCCAGGCGCCTGGCCAACTCGACGTTCGTCGCGCGCCCGTCCTCCTTGAGCGCGGCCACCAGGGCGCGGTCCAGGTCGTCCAGTTCTCGGCGGCGTTCCCGTCCCGGCATCTTGACAGCCTCTCCGCTGCACCGTACAACTGCCTGATATCGGCACAACTCACCGGTAATGTGCCGAATTTCGACCCTACCACCTTCGCTCCCAGCCCAGCGGGCAGCGCCGACGAAAGGGGACGCCCGTGACCGCCCTCGACTACCGCAAGGGCCTGCACGACCTGGGGGACGGCTGCCACGCGTGGCTGCTGCCCGACGGCAGCTGGGGGTGGAGCAACTCCGGGTTGATCACCGGATCGGGCGCGTCGTTGATGGTCGACACCCTGTTCGACCTGACGCTTACCCGGGAGATGCTGGAGGGGATCACGTCGGTGACCGACCGGCACCCGCTGCGCACCCTGGTCAACACCCATTCCGACGGCGACCACATGTTCGGCAACGAGCTGCTTGCGGCGCGGGACGTGGAGATCGTCGCGTCGGAGGCGGCGGCCGAGCTGATGACCCAGGAGGCCGTCGACGCGCTGGTCAACGTGCAGCAGGTGCCGGGGCCGACGGGGGAGTTCGCCCGCCACATCTTCGCCCCATTCACCTTCGACGGCATCACGGCGACCGGGCCGACGCGCACGTTCTCCGGGGAGCTGTCGCTCGACGTCGGCGGCCGGGAGGTGCGGCTGATCCAGGTCGGCCCGGCACACACCCCGGGCGACACGCTGGTCCACGTGCCGGACGCGAAGCTGCTGTACGCGGGCGACATTCTCTTCGTCGGCGGCACGCCGATCGTGTGGGCCGGGCCGATCGGGCGCTGGATCGCCGCCTGCGACCGGATCCTGGACATGGACGTCGAGCGGGTCGTGCCCGGGCACGGCCCGCTGTCCGGCAAGCCCGAGGTCGCCGCCATGCGGGAGTACCTGGTCTTCGTCGAGCGGGAGACGCGCAAACGCTTCGAGGACGGGCTGTCGGTCGACGAGGCGATCGCCTCGATCGACCTCGGCAGGTACGCCGACATGCCCGAGCACGGGCGCATCGCGCAGAACGTGCTCAACGTCTACCAGCAGCTCGACCCGACCCTGCCCCAGCCGGACCGGGTGCTGGTGCTCGAGAAGATCGCGGCGCTCGAGGGGTTCGCCGCGCCGACCGAGGAGGTGCAGGCCTGATGCGCTGGGTCAGCTACGCGAGCGCGGCGGGCGACGACCGGGTCGGTCTCGTCGACGGCGAGCAGGTGCACGGGCTGGAGCCGGACGTCACCCTGCTCGACCTGCTCGACGAGCCGGACGGGCTGGGCGCGGCCGCGCAGCGGGCACGCACCTCGCCGAGCGAGACCGTGGCGCTGGCCGGGCTGACGCTGCGGGCCCCACTGCAGCCGCGGTCGATCCGTGACTGCACCGGCTTCCTGCAGCACCTGCGCAACTGCCAGGCTGCGGTCGACATCCCGGTCGACGAGCGCCACCAGCAGTTCCCGGCGTTCTACTTCTCCAACCACGCCGCCGTCGTCGGCCCGCACGACGACGTGCCGATCTCGCCGGGCAGCGAGATGTTCGACTTCGAGCTCGAGGTCTGCGCGGTGATCGGCAAGCCCGGCTCGACGATCCCGCGCGACCACGCCGAGGACCACGTCGCCGGCTACATGCTGTTCTGCGACTGGAGCGCCCGCGACCTGCAGCTGCACGAGATGCCGCTGGGCCTCGGGCCGGCGAAGGGCAAGGACGGCGCCAACACGCTCGGGCCGATGCTCGTCACCCCCGACGAGCTCTCCGCCTACCGCAGCGGCAACGCCTTCGACCTCGCCATGACCGGGTACGTCAACGGCGAGCAGGTCAGCGAGGGCCGCTGGGACACGATCGACTGGGGCTTCCCCGACATGATCACCTACGCCTCCCGCGGCACCCGGCTGCGGCCGGGCGACGTGATCGGCTCCGGCACCGTGCCGTCCGGATGCCTGTTCGAGCACTACGCGATGAAGTCCGACAGGTTCCGGGGCTGGCTGCAGTCCGGCGACGAGGTGCGGCTGGTGGTCGAGCGACTCGGCGAGCTCCGCAACCGGGTCGTGGCCGGGGCGAAGCCGGAGCCGCTGCGCTCGGGCTACTGAGGCTGCGACTGACTGGAAGGGACCGACATGGCCGACGACGACCGTGCGCACGGCGTGCACTTCGTGGGAACGATTCCACTGACCGACGCCGAGGAGGTCTTCCGCACGACCGCGGAACTGGTCGGTGACCGCGTCCGCCGGCTGCCCGACGGGGAGACCGGGGCCCGGAAGGACTGGGTGTGGATCCAGGTCCCGATCCTGCAGCGACACCCCGACCTGGAGCAGACCCCGGTCGAAGTGCCCGGCGTCGGCACGCTCACGCTGATGAGCCCGCGGCCCGGGGTGGACCCCGACGCGCTCGACCTCGGCGACATCGGCTACGCCGGGTTCGCCCGCGAGTCGTACGCCAGGTTCCGCGCGCTCAAGCAGCAGGGCGTGATCGCCGAGCACGTCCGCTTCCAGGTCGACCTGCCGACCCCGATCGCGATCACCTCCATCAGTGCCCGCCCGGACGCCGCGCCCGCGATCGAGGCGGCCTACCGCAGGGCCCTGCCGCACGAGCTCGACCAGATCACGGCGCACGTTCCGCACGACGAGCTCGCGGTGCAGTGGGACGTCTGCCTCGAGCTGCTCATGGTCGAGGGCCACCCGATCGTGGCGCCGTGGTTCGACGCCGTGTGGGACGGTGTGCTCGAGCGGATGGCCACGCTCGGCGGCGCCGTGCCCGCAGGCGTCGAGCTGGGCATCCACCTGTGCTACGGCGACTACCAGCACGAGCGGTCGGTGGAGCTCGACGACGCCAGGTCGCTCGTCCGGCTCGCCAACGCCCTCACCGAGGCGATCCCGAGGCCGATCGACTTCCTGCACCTGCCGGTCCGCGAGGACGTCGACGCCGCCCGCTACCTCGCCCCGCTGGCCGACCTGCGGCTGGCGTCGCAGACCGAGCTGTACCTCGGCCTGATCACCGACCGAGACGGGCTCACCGAGGCGCTCGGGCGCATCGCGCAGGCGCGCAACCACATCCCGAGGTTCGGCATCGCCACCGAGTGCGGGATGGGGCGCACGCCCGCCGACGTCGTGCCCACGCTGCTGGAGATCCACCGCGACGCTTCCGCCCCGGTGGCGCCACAGCGCACCGCGGAGGACTCCTCCGTCGGAACCTGAGCGGTCCACTCCTGCCAGCCCCGTGATCGGCAGTCGGCACGAGCACATCGACCTCGGCAAACCGCCCGTCGCAACAGCTCGGCGTCCCACGAAAAGCCCATGCCCCACTCCTTCCGCCTCGACAGCCGCCGAGATCGGAGCGGAGAAGGTACGGGGTCCTGCGCATGGCCCGCTGCATCGCTCCGCTGTCGCCCTCACGGCGGGCGCTAGCCGTTATCCCGTTCAGCGACTCGATCATGCGAGTCTCGGGTCGGTCCCGGCATGACGGACTTGACCCGAATCCCGGTTCCGGCGACCTCCAGTGCCGCCGCCCCTGTGTCCCCCCAGAGTCAGGTCCCGTGGGGGTGCTGGATGGGCGTCCGCGGCCGTCGCCGGCGACCCCGTCGCGAGTCGTGGCTCTGGGGGTAGCTGATCGGATCCACCCGGATCAGAGGTCCTGTCGCGCTGCAGGCGGCGCCCGGGCAACCTTGTGCCGAGGTTGCTGATCACCAGTCCGACGCGCTCGTCGCGGTCGACGGCTCAGACGTGTGCTCGGCCCTCGACCGCGGTAAGCCAGAACTGGTCCTGGTGGAACAGATGGCTCATGGTCACCCCGACCGGCCACCCGTCCGCGACGGTGAACACGAACGTGCATTCGCGTGCTTCGCTCGCGAGTTCGGATAGGTCGGCCGGGGCGAGGCGGGCCTGAGACATGTCCTCGAGATCATCCTGGCCGACCGGGATGCGGTTGATGGCGCTTAGCGATCTTGGCCAGAGTTGCCCATCGAAGTTCCCCACTTGGTGGCGGTGGTCAGGATAGGGGTCGGCGGGTGTTTCCGGTGGTGGCGCGCCGGAGGGTGTCGGTGCAGGCGTGGTGGTCGCGGAGGCGGTAGGAGTCGCCGTCGAGGTCGAGCACGACGGAGCGGTGTAGGAGGCGGGCGAGCCCGGCGTCGGCGACACTGCGGCCACCGGCACCCCGAGCGGGTTCACCCGCTGCTGATCATCAGTCATGGTCATCTATGTACTCCCTCAGTAAGGGGTGATCTTGTACAGAGACCATCTGACACGCCCTCACTTTGCAGCCAGTCCCTGGCGCCTGCATCTGCCGTGGCCAGGAGACCACCGTCAAACGCCCGTCGACGGACAAGCTCATGGACAGAGGTCGAAGCCGCGCCAACAAACAACGGTATTTGCGCCGGTCAGACGCGGTGGGCCCCGTGGGACTTGAACCCACAACCCGCGGATTAAAAGTCCGCTGCTCTGCCGTTTGAGCTAGAGGCCCGCGACCAGCCGGAGCGACCTTCGAAGTGGCGCGCTGGTCAGCGGACATCGTAACTGCCGTCCGAAGGGGCAGGTCGAACAACGGCCGGCGACCGGCCACGGCAACGTGCCGGGCGTCACCCCCAAGGCGACGTCCAGGCGCCCGGTACGCAGGAGCGAACACGACGACGCGCCGGGGCCGACTCGCGGAAGCAAGCGGTGAGCTACCTCACCGTCCGCTACCGCGGCCACCACACCCTCCCGGCCGTCCGACACGCCAGCGACCAGCCCTGTTAGCTGCGAAGACGCCCGACGTGCACCGGTGGGCCACAGCCGTGTGGTTTCGCGCGTATGCGGACGGTGCTCGGCGTGCCGTAGTTGCATCACGGCACGTGGTCCCTACCGTCGGAGCCGTCCTTGCATCGGAAACCCGGTGCAAGGAATCCGGGCCCGATGCGCAGAGCCCTGTCCCGCGGGTCCGGATACCTCACCCTCACCCCGGAACCGGGACAGGGGCGCAGACCGCTATCGCCGGCCGCGCGGCACCCGAAACCGTGCGGTCGGAAGGTCACCAGGCGCAGGCGCGGTCGGGAGATTACCCCTGATGGCACGACTGTCTACCCGCATGCTCACTCGCGTCGGCGTCGCCGCGGTGGCCGTCGCAGCGCCCATGGCGCTGGCCGCCCCGGCACAGGCCGCCAGCGGCGAGGACTGGAACAGCGTCGCCGAGTGCGAGAGCGGCCAGCGGTGGCACCTCGATACCGGCAACGGCTACTACGGCGGTCTGCAGTTCAGCGACCAGACCTGGGACGGCTTCGGCGGCGAGGAGTACGCCAGCACCGCCGACGACGCCAGCCGGACGCAGCAGATCGCGATCGCCGAGCGAGTGCTGGATGAGCAGGGCTGGGACGCCTGGCCGACATGCTCGGAGCAGGCCGGGGTCGCCTGACCCCAAAGCGGTGCCGGCCCGCCCTGACACTGGTGGGCTGGCACCGCGCTGCCGGGCTAACGTGACGGTCATGACGGATCAGCCGATCCCGTTCCGCATCGACGTCGAGCAGGACGATCTCGACGATCTCGTCGAGCGGCTGCGGCGCACCCGCTGGCCCGAACGCGAAACCGTCGACAGCTGGTCACAGGGCATCCCGCAGGCCTACGTCCGCGAGCTGTGCGGGTACTGGGCCCGCGACTACGACTGGCGCGCCACCGAGCGACGGCTCAATGCGATCCCGCAGTACCGCATCGGCATCGACGGGCTGGGCATCCACTTCCTGCACGCCCGATCGCCACACCCCGACGCGCTGCCGCTGCTGCTCACCCACGGCTGGCCCGGCTCGATCGTCGAGTTCCTCGACGTCCTGGCGCCGCTGACCGACCCGCCCGACCCTGCCGATGCCTTCCACGTCGTCTGCCCCTCGCTGCCCGGATTCGGGTTCAGCGACAAGCCCACCAGCCCCGGCTGGGGTGTCGAGACCATCGCGGTCGCGTGGGCCGAACTGATGGCACGGCTGGGCTACGACCGCTACGCCGCGCAGGGCGGTGACTGGGGGTCGATGATCACCGCGACCCTCGGCTCCACCGACCCGGATCACCTCGCCGGCATCCACCTCACGATGCCGCTGGCCCCGAAGCCCGGCGACGCAGCCGAGCTCACCGAGCGCGAGCAGGCGGCGCTGGCCGACCGCAACGAGTTCCTCAGGACCGGCACCGGTTACTCCAGGCAGCAGTCCACCCGCCCGCAGACGCTGGGCTACGGCCTGGTGGACTCGCCGTCGGCGCAAGCCGCCTGGATCGTCGAGAAGTTCTGGGCCTGGACCGACTGCGACGGCCACCCCGAGAACGTGATCAGCCGCGACACGCTGCTGGACAACGTCATGCTGTACTGGCTGCCCGCGACGGGCGCGTCGTCGGCCCGGCTGTACTGGGAGAGCTACCGCGACCGCCCGCTGCACCCGGTGCACGTCCCCACCGGGTGCTCGATCTTCCCGAAGGAGATCAACAGGGTGCCGCGGGACTGGCTGGAGCGGCGCTTCACCGACCTGCGGTACTTCAACGAGCTCGACTCCGGCGGCCACTTCGCGTCACTGGAGCGGCCCGACACCTTCGTCGACGAGCTACGGACCTTCTTCCGCGACCTACGCAGGTCGTAGCCCGGGCGCTATGTCAGCGCCACTCCCACCAGGTCGCCGAGCTCGCGCAGCGCGTCGCCGGGGTCGGACACCTTGAGCGTGGTTATCCCGAGAGCCCGCGCCGGTTTGAGGTTGATGCCCAGGTCGTCGAGGTAGACGCACTCGTGCGCGGGCACACCGAGACGTTCCAGCGCCAGCAGGTAGAACTCCGCCTCGGGCTTGCGGACACCCTCCACACTGGACTGCACGACCAGGTCGAAGAACTCTGCCAACTCGGCGAACGGGCCGGACGAGGCGTCCAGCGGCGCGACGTTGTTGGTCAGCGCCGCGCAGCGCAGGCCGACCTCACGCAGCCGCCGCAGCGCCTCGACCATCTCCGGCCGTACCTCGTTGGCCAGCGCGGCGAGCACCTCACGGGCGTTCACCTCGTGCCCGGCGGCGCGCCCCTCGGCCTCGAACAGCTCGGCGAATCCGGCCTCGTCTACTTCGGACCGCTCGTAGCGAGCCCAGGCGTTGCTGTCCGGGTCGGTGGAGTTGAGCTGCCGGATCAACCCGTCGGGCAGGCCCGCCCGACGCTCGTAGGCGGCGAAGGCCTCCATCGGCCCGGTGAGCACGACGCCACCCAGGTCGAAGAGCACGGCACGAAACGGCACGGCCGCGGATCCTACAGATCTTTCAACCACGCGGATCCTGCGACCACACCGATCTTGCAACCACACCGATCTTGCAACCACGCAGGGTCCGCCCGCCAAATCCGCTGAGCCGATCGCTGTCGTACCGGTCGTCGCGCGGAGCCTGCCACTGGCCGCGCCGGCGCGTGGTGAGTTGAATCCCCGCGTGGCGCGTCGCTAGGTTCCGCCCGTCCGTTGTCACGATCCAGTGTCGAGGAAGGTCAGGTCTTGGCGCGTCACCGCTCCCCACGCGGCCACCGACCCGACCCGGCGACCCAGCCCGCCGCCCGCCGCGGCGCGCACCGGCTGCCGGCCCCGCCGCCGGCAGTCCGCGGGACTGCCATGGTCGCTGCCGTCGCCGCCGGCGCGCTCGCGGCCGCCAGCCAGGCCCTGCACGGTCCGGCCGCCGCCGACGAGGCACATCCGGCACGGCTCGCGGCCCAGGCCGTGACGGTCCCGCAGCCCCTGCCTCAGCCCGACCCCGAGGTGCTCATCGCGCCCCCGTCCGGAGACCCGGAACAGCTCGACGCGCTGGCCGAGGGCGTCTACCGGGTCGAGCACAGCTACACCCGGGCAGGCGTCGCCTACATCGCCGGCAGCGACGAGGACCTCGACGGCTGGATCGCACAGGCACTCGGCCTGATGGGGCTGCCGCAGAGCCTCGCGCCGGGCGTCAAGGAGATCGTCATGCACGAGTCCCGAGGTGATCCCGACGCGATCAACAACTGGGACAGCAACGCCGCCGCAGGCATCCCCTCGCAGGGCCTGATGCAGGTGATCCCGCCGGTCTTCGAATCGTCCGTGCTCCCCACCCTCGCCGACGAGCCGATCACCGACCCCGTCGCCAACATCACCGCCGGGGTTCGCGCGATGATCGCCAACCACGGCATCGACGCCGTCTACAACGGCGGGCGGCGCGACTCGTCGGGCAACTACATCGGCTACGGCGGCGCCGCCATCCCCTCCGACGACATGGTCGAGGAGCTCGCCGACGAGCTCGCCGAGTTCGACGAGGCTGCCTGAGCCACCGGGCGGCTGGTGGCACGATGCACCGTCAGGAGGTGCAGTGCCATGGCGGTGATGGACAACGCGGTGTACGTCGACGGCGTGCGCGCCGCGGAGCCACCGTCGCTGCAACACACCTTCGAGCTGCTGCACAACCAGGACGGCCGGGGGATGGCCTGGATCGGTCTCTACTCGCCTGGCGACGAGGAGATCACCTCGGTCGCCTCGGAGTTCGGGCTGCACGAACTGGCCGTCGAGGACGCGGTGAAGGCCCACCAGCGCCCGAAGATCGAACGCTACGGCGACACGCTGTTCGTGGTCCTTCGACCCGCCCGCTACGTCGACCGCGACGAGGTCGTCGAGATCGGCGAGCTCCACGTCTTCATCGGTGCCGATTTCGTCATCACGGTGCGCCACGCCGTCAAGCCCGACCTGGCACTGGTGCGCCACCGTCTCGAGGGCCAGCCGGAGCTGCTGCGCCACGGCCCGGACGCGGTCCTCTACGCGATCCTCGACAGCGTCGTCGACGACTACCTCCCGGTGGTGTCCGGGCTGCAGAACGACCTCGACGAGATCGAGACCCAGGTGTTCGGCGGGGACCCCGGTGTGTCCCGGCGGATCTACCAGCTCTCCCGCGAGGTCATCGAGTTCCAGCGCGCCTGCGAGCCGCTACTCGCGATGCTCGAGTCGCTGATCGGTGGCGTCGAGCGGGACCGGACCGACGTCGAGCTGCAACGCCGCCTGCGCGATGTGGCCGACCACGCCACGCGGGTCGCGGAGCGGGTCGAGGGTTTCCGGCAGCTGCTGACCAACATCCTGACCGTCAACGCGTCACTGGTCGCGCAGCGGCAGAACGAGGAGACCACCCGGCTCACCGAGACCAGCGTCGAGCAAGGTGAACAGGTCAAGAAGATCTCATCCTGGGCCGCGATCCTGTTCGCGCCCAGCCTGGTCGGCGGGATCTACGGGATGAACTTCACGTACATGCCCGAGCTGGACTGGCGGCTGGGCTACCCGGTGGCGCTCGTGCTGATGCTGCTGGTCTCGCTGACCCTCTACCTGGTGTTCAAACGACGTGGGTGGTTGTGAGGCACCCGGAATGGGATCACCCGGACGGCTTGTCGACGGTGCAGTCCGACCCCGGGTACATCAACTTCTCGTGGCCGTCGTCGAACCGCACGAGGTAGGGCGGTCCACCGTCGGTTCCCCTGACCTCGACCACCTCTCCAGCCCGGTCGGGCTGGTCGACGATACGGCTGTGCACGTGCAGGCGGTCACCGACCGTTGCATGCATTGTGATCACCTCGCGATAGCGCCTGGGAGTTGAGATGCCCGGTGACGACGCTACGAGCAGTCTGGCCCACTCTCAAGTCAGGTGCCACAGCCGGGCGTAGGGTGGCGGCTGCGCATCTCCACCCCGCAACCGAAAGGCGCACGCCGTGAGCGAACCCGTCGAGCCGACCGCCGAGGCCGACGACTACGACGCCATCGAGCAGCAGCGCCCGGTGGAGTACGAGCCGGGCGGTTCCCGGAGTTCGGCCGCCGTCGGGCTCGAGGTGCCCGACGCCGACGCAGCCGAGCAAGCCGCCGAGGTGCCCGTCGACGACGACGACTACCCGGCCTGACGTCACGCCCCGAGTCAGGCAGGATGCGGCGATGGCCATCGACCCCACCGGCGCCGGCCTCAAGGCGTTTCTCGCCGAGGCGCCCGACGACCCCATCGTGATGCTCAACCTGCTGCGCTTCGCGCCCGGCGGGGCGCAGCGCTACCGCGAGTACCTGGAGCACTTCCGCCCGCAGGCCGAACGGTTCGGCGCCCGGGTGCTCTACTACGGCCAGGGTGGCAGCGCGATCGTCGCCGAGGCCGGGCAGGAGTGGGACGCCGTGCTGCTCGTGCACTACCCGAGCCGCCGGGCGTTCTCCGACATGGTGCGCGACCCGGACTACCAGCAGGGCAGCCACCTGCGCAGCGAGGCCCTGGTCGAAGCGGTGCTGCAGCCGACCACAGCTTCCGAGCTACCCTGACAGACCGTCACCGCTCGGCTTGAGCGCCTAGAGTCGGTACGTGTCGGTAGCCCGGGAGCTATGCGCTCGGATGGCCGAGCGGCTACCAACACGGCTGCAGGAACTTGCTGACGTCCGGCTCCGCGAGCGCGGTGTGCGGCTGCTGCTCAAGCGTGACGATCTCATCGACCCGGCGATCGCCGGCAACAAGTGGCGCAAGCTCGAGCACAATCTCCTCGCAGCGCAGCGGCAGGG
>WHSY01000091.1 GCA_009379815.1 Pseudonocardiaceae bacterium | reverse complement strand
CGGCACCACCGAAGACCCGCTCTACCAGGACGCGCGCACCGGTTCGCTGGTCAGCTACCGGTTCGACAACCTGCCCGACGGCGTCTACGAGGTGGAGGTCCACTTCGCCGAGATCCAACAGCGGCGCCCCGGCGACCGGCGCTTCGACGTCACCGCCGACGGCAGGGGCATGACGGGCCGGTCGGGGACGGCGTTGCTGGCGGAGGTGGCTGAGGCGATCGGGCTGACCTCGAGCTTGCAGCGGACGGTCAACGGGTGCCGGTCGTGGACCGATCATCCGCCGGGCAAGGTGGTGCGGGACCTGCTGCTGATGCTGGCCGACGGCGGGGATGCGCTGCGCCACCTGAAGGTGCTTGGCGGGCAGGACCAGCGGGTGCTGAACCGCACTGGATCTGCCGGAGGGTTGGTTTAGGCCACCTCGAGGACCGAGGCCGCCAGTGTGTGTTGATGGTAGTGGTGTTCGTACTCGGTCGGACAGAGATAGTCGATCGAGGAGTGCAGTCGGCTGGTATTGAACCAATGCACGTATGCCGCGGTCTCGCGTTCGACCTCGGCGCGGCCGCTCCACGACCGCGGGTGGCGGTCGATGAGCTCGGTTTTGTACAGGCCGATGGTGGACTCCATCAGCGCGTTGTCCAGGGCGTCGCCGACGCTGCCGATGGACCCGGCGATGCCGGCGTCGATCAGCGCGTCGGTGAACGCGATCGAGGTGTACTGCGATCCGGCGTCGGAGTGGTGCACCACACCAGCTGCGCTGAACTGGGCGTCGCCGCGCCGCCTGGTGAACAGCGCCTGTTCGAGCACTGACAGCACCAGCGGCGTGGTCTTGGACGTCGTGACTCGCCAGCCCAGGATCCGACGCGAGTACACGTCAGTGAGCAACGCGACGTAGCAGAACCCGGCCAGGGTCCACACGTAGGTGAAGTCCGCGACCCACCACTGATCCGGGCGGGTGGGGGTGTCCCAGGCCCGGTCGATCAGATCGGGATGACGAGGCGCTGAGGCCGCGCCTGCCCGCTTGGTCGTGGTCGTCGTGTGCGTGCCCCGCACCGCGCCCGTGAGCCCGGCGATGGCCATCAGGCGGCCCACCTGGTCCCGGCCGATGTCGTGGCCCTCCCGCAGCATCGCGGGCAACAGCTTGCGGACGCCATAGACGCTGCGGTTGGCCCGGAACAGGTCCACGACGGCGTTGGTGCGATACGCGTCGGCCAGCGCTGCGGGTGACACCCGCGCGTGCTGCGCGGCGTAGTAGGTGCTCGGGGCGATCTTCATCCCATGCGCGGACAGCACACGACAGATCGGCTCAACCCCGAAGCGGGACTTGTGGCCGTCGATGTAGACGACGATTACTTGAGTCGGCGGTCGAGCTCCGCCGAGGCGAAAAACGCTGACGCGGTCTTGAGGATCTCATTGGCGCGGCGCAGCTCGGCGTTCTCCCGCTTGAGCCGCTTCAGCTCGACAGACTCCTCGGTCGTCGTCCCCGGCCGAGCACCGGCATCGACCTCAGCCTGACGCACCCACTTACGCACGGTCTCCGCCGTGCCCACCCCGAGCTTCTGCGCGACCGCGCCCATCGCCGCCCACTGCGACTCGTAGTTCGGGGTCACCCCCGCAACCATCCGCACCGCCCGCTCACGCAGCTCCGGCGGGTACTGCTGGGACCGACGTGTCATGACTCCATCTCCTCACGAGATCGAGTCTCCGGACTCGCCGGGCCGTTCACTGCCCCGACTTCCAGACAACCCCGGTGTTCCTGCCAATCGACCGCCGGCAGCGGGACAACACCCTCGAGCTCATCGACACCGCCGAGCAACGCGGCCAGCACCGGCTGGCGGCCAACTACCGCAAGGTCCTGGCCAACCTCGAACAGATCATTCCCGCACTCGAAGCGCTCGAGCAGGACGACGATGCGCGCTGACAACACCCACCACCTGGTCCAGGCCGCGCAGCACCGCCGCGCCGATACCGCACGCCGGGCCGCTCAGGCGATCCGCCGGCTGGACGCAGCCGGCCAGCCGGTCACCTTCTCCTCCGTCGCCGCCGCGGCCGATGTCTCCCGATCCTGGCTCTACCGCGACCCCGACACCCGCGGCCAACGGCTCCGCCCCACCGTTCGACGGTTCGCCAGAGCTGCAGCGCTCGTGGCGGACTCGCAGGGGTCGGCGAGCAGCGTCTCGTCACGGACGGAACCGACCTCTCCTCGCTCTCGTGGGCGCCGGCGGGACGGGCGCAACGTTCCCTGCATGCCGCAGCACCCATTGACAGATGCTTCATTTCTGAAGCACTATCTTTAAAGTTTGAAGTGATCTAGCCTGCGGGGGTAGACCAATGGCTGGCGAGAGTCTCACCGTGGATCATCTCTCGGTGGTCTTCCAGGCCCGGGGCGGCAACCATGCAGCGGTCCGGGACGCTTCGTTCGAGGTCGGCTCCCGCCGGATGGTCGGACTGGTGGGAGAGTCCGGAAGCGGGAAGACGGCCACCGGTCTCGCGCTGCTCGGGCTGCACGACCCGTCCACCACGACCATCGGTGGTAGCGCACGCTTCGGCGAGACCGAGCTTCTGGGCCTTCCCCCACAGGCGGCCAATCGCCTGCGCGGCTCGATCGTCGGAATGATCTTCCAGGATCCGATGACCGCGCTGAATCCTCTGCTCACCATCGGCACGCAAGTCAGCGAGACCATCCGGATCCACGAAGGGCTGGACCGGCGGAACGCGCGGGAGCGAGCGATCGAGATCCTCGCGAGGGTGGGTTTGCCGGACCCGGCAGGGCGCTACCGCCGATATCCCCACGAACTGTCCGGTGGGTTGCGGCAGCGGGCTATGATCGCTGCCGCGATCGCCTGTCGCCCACGCCTGCTGGTCGCCGACGAGCCCACGACCGCGCTGGACCTCACGATTCAGGCGCAGATTCTCACCTTGCTGCGAACCCTCTGCGTTGACGAGGGGATGTCGGTCCTGCTGATTACCCACGACTTGGGTGTCGTGGGCGCTGTCTGCGACGACGTCGTAAGCATGTACGCGGGCGAGGTCGTCGAGATCGGGCCGACGAAGGAGGTGCTCGACCGGCCGCGGCACCCCTACACCGCCCGACTGATGGCGTCACGTCCACGGATCGACGGCTGGGACGAGCGTCTCGACGTGATCCCCGGCCGGGTGCCGTCGGCGTCGTCCTCGCCGACCGGTTGCCTCTTCCGACCACGCTGTCGGCAGGCGCGCGAGGTCTGCGAGGAGACGCAGGAGCTGGTCACTCTGAGTGCCGGTCGCCGTGTACGTTGCATACGCGCTGTCGAGCCCGACCAGGTGAGCTTCGGCGCCGCGGCGGTGGCGCCGTGAGCGGCCGTCTACTCGAAGTGCGGGGGCTGTCGGTCGACTACCGGGTCGGCCGAGGACGCCTACGGGCCGTGGACGAGGTTGACGTCGATCTCCGACGCGGTGAGAGCCTCGCCGTCATCGGCGAGTCGGGGTCTGGGAAGTCCACCATCGCCGGAGCGTTGCTGCGCCTGCTCCCGATTGCGAACGGCACCATGACGTTCGATGGACTCGACTGGGCATCCCTGCGCGGAGCACCCCTACGCCGTGAGCGTCACCGCATGCAGTTCGTCCCGCAGGACGCGGGATCGTCGCTGGATCCACGGTGGCGAGTGCGCGAGTCGGTGACCGAACCCCTCGTGGTCGCCGGAACCGCGACGCGGGAGGCGCGTGAGCGCGCCAGCGAGATGCTCGAGCGGGTCGGCCTCGAGCCACCGCTGCAGGAAAGGTTCCCCCACCAGCTCTCCGGCGGGCAACGACAACGTGTCGCCATCGCGCGCGCCCTGCTCTCCGATCCGCGACTGGTGATCTGCGACGAGGCCGTGTCGGCCCTCGACGTGTCCCTGCAGGCGGAGATCGTGAACCTGCTGGTCGAGCTCCGCGCGGAGCGAGGCCTCACCTACCTGTTCATCACCCACGACATCGCCCTGCTCCCCTACATCGCGGACCGCGTGATCGTGCTCTACCTCGGAAGGATCGTTGAGTTCGGGGCGGTCCGGGACGTCCTGGACCACCCGCAGCACCCCTACACCCAGGGGCTGCTGTCCTCGCTGCCCGACGCTTTCCCAGCAGGTGGCGTCAACAAACCGGTCCGCGGGGAGATCCCGGACCCGGCCAACCCACCGTTCGGCTGCCGCTTCCACCCACGCTGCCCGGTCGCCGTCGACAAGTGCTCGAGCATCGATCCGAACACCGTCGTCGTGGCTTCTGACCACGCGGCGGCTTGCCATCTTGTCTCCTCCACCGACGAGCCGACCAACCCTGCGGCTCCACGGACTTCCGTCCCGTCGTCCCTCCTCCGAAAGGCACGATCGTGACCTCGTACCGGACAACGTCGTGCGCAGTAGTCAGGCGCGTCCTGCTCGCCATACTGAGCATCGGTCTCCTCGTGACTGCCGCCTGTGGTGTACCTGCACCGAGCGGAAGTACGGCCAGCACCACGCTGACCGTCGCCATCAGCAACAATCCGTCTTCGCTGGATCCGCAGGCTGGACCGTCCGGAACAGATCATATCGCCCTGTACCCGCTGTACGCGACGCTGATCGAGTTCGACCCCGAAACGTTGAATCCGACGCCCGGTCTCGCCGAGTCGTGGTCGTTCCCCGAGCCCACCACGCTGCAGTTGAAGCTCCGTGAGAACCTGCAGTTCTCGGACGGCTCCCCGCTCGATGCGAACGCGGTCAAGGTAAGCCTCGAGCGGTTCATGACCCAGACCAACAAAGCGGACCTGGCCAACGTGACCTCAGTCGAGGCTCCTGATCCGACCACGGTCCTGCTCCACCAGAAGACTCCGGACACCTCGCTCGTGCTGGTGCTCGCGGACCGCGCCGGCATGGTGGTTGGGCCGACTGCCGCGAACCCGGACTTCGCCCAGAAGCCCGTCGGTGCAGGTCCGTACACGCTGGTCAGCTACAGCCCCGGGGACCGCATTTTGATGAAGCGCAACCCCAACTACTACGGCGAGCAGCCGCCCATGCAGAACCTCGAAATGCGGATCATCACGGATCCGAAGGCGGCGGCGAGCGCGCTGCTGTCCGGCCAGGTGGACTTCGCCAACAACCTCGACGCCAACGACATCCCGCAGCTGGAGAACAGCGGCTCGCTGACGGTCGTGAGCCCGGTCGGCCTCTGGTTCGACATGATCTACTTCAACCTCGCCCAAAAGCCTCTCGACGACGTCCGCGTCCGGCAGGCGATCAACCTCGCCCTCGACCGCGACGAGATCATCCAAGGCACGGTGAACGGCGTGGGCGAGCCGGCCAGGCAACCCCTTCCCTCGGCTCACTGGGCATACGACGAGGCCAGCACCTCGATCTGGCCGCACGACGTGGAGCGCGCCAAACAGCTCATGGCCGAGGCCGGATACGCCAACGGTGTCACGCTGACCGTCGTCTGCACAGCGTCTCCGCTGGAGGTCCGGCGCAACGAGATCATCCGCGCTCAGCTCGCCGAGATCGGGATCGACTACCAGGTCACCCCGATGGACACCAACCAGGGTGTCGCGCTCTACTTCGAGCAGCAGGGAGCAAACGCTGCGCAGTACGCATGGTCCGGGCGTCCCGACCCAGGGCAGACCTACAGTCGCCTCTTTTCCCAGAACACCTACCAGAACCCCGGCAAGGTAGCGATCCCAGGTCTGGACGCAGTCCTGGAGAAGGCAGTGTCGACCGACGACCCAGACCAGCGGGCCGCCGCCTATGCCGAGGCGAACAAGCTCATCGCCGACTTCGCCCCGTACGCGCCGCTATATTTCCACGGCGACGTGACTGCCTACTCCAACGAGGTCACCGGGTACACCCCGAATCTGCTCGGCAAGCCGAAAGTCGCCTTCCTCGACAAGTCGAGCGAGGCGGGCTGATGTCAACGGCCACGTCCACGGCTCCACCGCAAGCCCGACCTCCGACGGGCTCCGACGACCACTCCGGTGCCACCACTCGGCGGCGGGCGGCCAGGGTGCTGCGGACGGCGGCGCTGCGTGGCGGCGCCTTCGTTGCAACGCTCGTTCTCGCGACGTTCGTCGCGTTCTGGCTGATCCAACTCGTGCCCGGCGACCCGGCAACGGCGATCGCGGGCGAGAACGCGACACCGCAACGCCTCGCCGAGATCCGTGCGCAACTGGGGTTGGACGAGCCGCTTCTCGTGCAATACGGGTCGTGGGCTCTCGGTGCGCTCCAGGGAGACTTCGGAACCTCGCTCTACTCGGACCTGAGCGTCACCTCGCTGCTGGCCCAGCGGCTCCCGGTGACCCTTTCCCTAGTGGCCTGCTCACTGACGCTCGCGATCGTGGTGGGGGTCGCTGCGGGCGTCATCGGGGCGGTGCGGGCTAACCGGGCCACCGGCAAGGTGGTGACCGGCGCGGCGACGCTCGGGATCGCCATCCCGAACTTCTGGCTCGGGCTGGTACTCGTCACCGTGTTCGCCCTCTGGAACCCGTGGTTCCCGGCGACCGGCTTCTCGCGCTCCGGTGACGGGGCCCTGGAGTTCCTCCGGTTCGCCGTGCTACCCACGATCGCGCTCGGAGCCGCCGGCGTCGCCGAGGTCGCGCGCCAGCTCCGCGGCGCCCTCCTCGAGGTGTTCACCGCCGACTACATCCGGATGGCCCGCGCCAAGGGGGTGTCGGGCACCGCGCTCCTCGTTCGACACGCGCTGCGCAACGCGAGCGTCCCCGTCGTGACGGTGCTGGGCCTCCTGATCAACAGGCTCGTCGGGGGCACCGTCGTCGTCGAGGTCGTCTTTGCCATCCCTGGTATGGGCACGCTCGTCGTTGACGCGGTGAAGCAACGTGACTACCCCGTCATCCAGGCGGTCGTGCTCGTGATGGCTGTCATCGTGCTGATCGCCAACGCGATCGTCGAGATCTTGTACCGCCGCATCGACCCGAGGATTCGGTCGTCATGAGCGCCCTCAGCACTGAGCCTGGCGGGAGCGCGTCTCCCGTCGGTCGGACACGACAGGTGCTCGTCCGCTGGCGACACGAGGAGAAGACGGCCCTGGCCGCCGGGTCCGTCCTTGTGCTGATGGTGCTGGTGGCGGTGCTGGCGCGGCTGCTCGCACCGCACGATCCCACCGCGCAGGACATCGCCAACCGGCTCGCCGAGCCGTCTGCCAGCCATCTGCTCGGCACCGACGGCCTCGGCCGCGATGTGCTCTCCCGGCTCCTCTTCGGGGCCCGGACCTCGCTGATCGCATCGGTGCTCGCTATGGCGGTGGCCGTGGTGATCGGGCTCCCTTTGGGTCTGGCGGGCGGATTCGCTGGGGGCTTTGTGGACATCCTCCTCCGTCGTGTGTTCGACACGATCATGGCCTTCCCCGCGCTCGTCCTGGCCATCGGCGTGACCGGCGTCCTCGGCCCAGGTCTGGTGACGTCGATGGCCGCGGTCGGCATCGTGTTCGCGCCCAGCGTCGCCCGGTTGATCCGCGGACAGACGTTGTCGACCCGGGAACGGCTCTTCGTCCTGGTGGCTGTCACCTATGGCTCGCATCCGATACGCGTGGCGGTCCGCCACGTCCTACCCAATGCCGTCGCACCGGTTGTCATCCAGATGTCGCTGCTCATGAGTACCGCACTCCTCGCCGAGGCGAGCCTCAGCTTTCTCGGACTCGGTGTCCAACCGCCGACGGCCAGCTGGGGTTCGATGCTTGGCCAGGCCTACGTCTACATGTCCCAGGCTCCGACCCAGGTGTTCGCTCCAGGAATTGCGATCGTCCTAACCGCCTATTGCTTCATCGCCGTCGGTGACGCCTTGCGTCGCGAGCTTGATCCCCGCCAGCAGACCCTCTGACCGTTTCTCCCTCACGCTCGAAAGGCGGCTTCCCCGAATGCCGATCGTGTCCTATGACGTCACCGGGTCCATCGCCCGCGTCACGCTCGACCGTGCCGACAGCCTGAACGCGGTAAACGCCGAGTTGACCCGAGGCGTCGGCCGCGCGTTCACGCAGGCGACGGCCGACTCCTCAGTGCGGGCGGTGGTCCTCGCCGCCAACGGCCGAGCCTTTTGCGCGGGCGCCGATCTCAAGGATCCGACCACCCATTCCGGCGACGACCTGCTCGCCCATCTCGAGCCGCCGGAATGCGGTGGACTGGAGGCGGTCGCCGCGTGTCCCAAGCCGGTGGTCGTAGCCGCCCAGGGATGGTGTGTGGGAGCCGGCGTCGAACTCGTCCTGTCCGCCGACATCGCCGTCGTCGCCGAGAACGCGAAGTTCTTCCTTCCTCAGGTCGCGCTCGGCATCGTGCCGGGGGCCGGAGGGATGAGCCGACTCCTGCGCAAGATCGGGCCGACCTGGGCCTACCGCATGGTGATGCTTGGCGAGAAGCTTCCGGCGGAGACAGCACAGCGGATCGGACTGGTGTCGGAAGTCGTTGCCGATGAAGAGCTGGCCGAGCGAGCCACCGAGATCGCGGAGATCCTTGCGGCGGCCCCACCCGCTGCGCAGCGACTGGCCAAGGAGTCGTTGCTCCAAGCCGCCGATCTCCCCCTCACCGCGGCACTCCGGGCCGACCAGTACCGCCTGTTCATGCTCAGCGACACCGCCGAGAAGAAGGAGCGACACGCGGCGTTCGCGGCGGAGCGGACGGCATGAGTGCCCCGAGTGGAAGTCCCTCCGGGCTCGTGCTCCCGCCGGTCGCCGAACGGACCGTTCCCGAGGTCCTCGCCCTGGCGGCTGCGAGGACGCCGGACCGGGTGGCATTGATCGATCCCGGCAGCTCGCTGACCTACGCGCAGGTATGGGACTCCGCGCGCCGCCGCGCTGGAGCTTTGCTCGACGTCGTTGGTTTGGGCGGCCGTGTGCTGACGATGACCGACAACACCGTCGACGGCGCGCTGACGTGGTTGGGTCTGGCCTCCGGCGGGATGATCGAAGTCCCCGTCAACACCGCCTACCGCGGAACGGTACTGGCGAGCCAGATCCAGCACTCCGGCGCCACGGCCGCTGTGGTCGAGGCCGACTACCTGGACCGCTTCCTCGCAGCGGCCCGGCACACGGCGGTTCACACGGTGATCGTCAGGGGAAAGGGGCGTGCGTACCCGGGCGGGATCACCGTTGCCAATTCCGGGGTTCTCGACGATGCGGACATGCCGGTCTCCTTGCCCACCCTCACCGGCAGCGACCCGATGGCGCTCATGTATACGTCGGGAACGACCGGACGGTCGAAAGGCGTAGTGATCACCCACGCGCACGCCTACACCTATGGGGCCCCGCAACTGCTGGGTGCAGCCGACGCCGACGACACGGCCATGGTCGTCCTGCCGCTGTTCCACGTCGGTGGCCAGTGGGCGGGTGTCTACAACGCCCTCATCGCCGGGGCAGCCTGCTACATCTCGCCGCGGTTCTCCGGTGAGGCCTTCTGGGAGGAAGCGCGCATACACAGCTGCACCTACGCCCTGCTCGTGGTGGCGATGGCCCAATACCTGAACCAGCAGCCGCTCCGCCCGAACGACTCCGACAACACCTTTACCCGGCTGTTCATCGCGCCGGTGCTGCGGGAGGCACAGCAATTCGCCGCGCGCTTCGAGGTGGAGATCGGCACCGGTTACGGCTCGACCGAGGCCGGCACTGTCTTCACGGCTGACTTCGGCAAGGCCCGCCCGGGTGGCTGCGGGTGGCCTCGCCCCGAGCTCGAGACCAGGATCGTCGACCCCGACGATCGCCCCCTCCCGTCCGGCAAGACCGGTGAGCTAGTCGTTCGCACGTCCGAACCAGCGATCATGATGAGCGAGTACCTCGGCCTTCCTGAAGAGACTGCCCACGCCTGGCGCGGGGGCTGGTACCACACAGGCGACGCCATGTACGTCGATTCCGACGGACAGTACGTCTACGTCGACCGGCTCGGCGACGCCATCCGCCGCCGGGGTGAGAACGTGCCGTCCGCCGACGTCGAGTCCGCCTTGAACGCGCATCCGGCCGTCCTTGAATGCGCGGTCGTCGGCGTTCCCGGCGAATCGGAACACGAGGTGCTGGCTGCCGTCGTGCTGCGGCAGGGACACGAGCTCGATCGGGCCGAGCTGATCGTCTGGGTCGCGGAGGGCCTCCCCCACATCATGGTCCCCCGCTACATCCGGGTGGTGGACGAGCTCGAGCGCACGCCGAGCGGAAAGATCCGCAAACGGCCACTGCGCGAGAACGGTGTCGGCGAGGCATGGGACCGCGAGGCATGGGACCGCGAGGCAGCCGACATCCACGTCGGTCGACACGGCGTCCGGATCGGTGGATCGTGAGCCGGCCCATGGACGGCGTCCGCGTCGTCGAGATGGCACGGGTGCTCGCAGGCCCCACCGTGGCGCAGCTGATGGCTGAGTACGGCGCCGAGGTCATCAAGGTCGAGCCCGCCCCGTCCGGCGACCCGGCGCGGGGCCTCCCGTACCTGCGTGACGGGCGCTCCGGCTATTTCATCCAGGCCAACCGCGGAAAGCGCAGCGTCTGCCTGGACTTTCGCTCCGACGAGGGCAAGGCGCTGCTCGTCGACCTGGCGCGGCACAGCGACGTGCTGGTCGAGAGCTTCCGCCCCGGGGTACTCGCCGACATGGGTCTGGGCTGGGACGTGCTCCACGAGGCCAATCCTCGACTCGTGCTTTGCTCGGTCACCGGACTCGGATACGGAGGTCCCCTGTCCCACAAGCCCGGCTACGACACGATCGGCGCCGCGATGTCCGGCGTCGCCCATGTCAGTGGCCCGGTCGGCGGCCCGCCGATGCTGCCCGGCCCCGCGATGGGCGACGCCGCGACCGGTGTCTACGGCTTCGGAGGTGTCGCCGCGGCCCTCTTCCAGCGCGAACGAACAGGCCTCGGCGACTGGGTCCAGCTCTCCCTGCTGGACACCTACATGGCGTTCCACGAGATCAACATCCAGGCCTACAGCGGCTCGGGCGGCACCCAGGTACCGGAGGCGAGCGGCAACTACCATGCGACCGTCTGCCCCGCCGGATTCTTCCGTTGCCGGGACCGGTATCTCTTCGTCGCCTGCGTCTCACCCGGCGACTGGCTCCGGGTCGCCGCCGCGATCGGCCGCCCCGAGCTGGCTCACGCTCCCGGATTCGCGGCCAACGACGAGCGCGCGGCCCGCCGCGAGGAGGTCAACCGCCTCCTCGAGGACTGGCTGGCGACCTTCGACGACCCGGAGGACGCAATCGGCGTCCTGACCGAGCACCGAGTCACGTGCGAGCTGATCCGAACGCTGCCGGAGGCGATCGCCCATCCTCACAACGTGGCGCGCCGCGTGATCCGGGAGGTTCCGGACGAGGTGTGGGGTTCGGTGACGGTGCCGGGCCTCCCGATCCGGTTCGCTGGGATGACCGAACGTGAGCTGCGCGCCCGCGAGCTCGGCGCCGACAATCGGTCCGTGCTCCGCGAGGTACTGGAGCTCGACGACGCACGGATCGACGAGCTGGAGAAGGCACACGTAGTACAGGGACCACCCACCCTGACCCCCACACCGATCGAGGAGCCCTCGTGAACTACGGACTGTCGATCCCGCTCGGCGATCGGTCGCTGAAGGACCACGCCGCCGTCCTGGACCGGGCGGCGATAGCCGGCTACACCGACGTGTGGAGCAGCGAGGTGAACGGGCACGACGCGTTCACCCCATTGGCGCTGGCGGGCCAGCGCTACCCCGGACTCCGGCTCGGCACCGCAATCACCCCCGCCTACACTCGTTCTCCCGCGCTGCTGGCGATGAGCGCGGCGTCTTTGGCCGACGCCACCGACGGCCAGGTTCTGCTCGGCCTCGGCTCGTCGTCCGACGTCATCATCGAGCGGTGGAACGGCGTGCCCTTCTCGGATCCCTACGGCCGGGTCCGGGACGTCGTGACCTTCCTGGATCGCGCACTGTCCGGCGAAAAGGTCGAGATGGAGACACCGAATTTCACGATCAAGGGCTTCCGGCTCGGTGTCGTCCCGCGGAACCGCCCGAAGGTCCTGATCGCGGGGTTGCGCCCGGGAATGCTCCGCCTCGCTGGACGACTTTCCGACGGGGCCATCCTTAACTGGCTGTCACCCGACGACGTCCGCACGGTCGTTCCATACGTGTACGAGGGCCGCAGCGACGCTCCGGAGATCGTCGCGAGGCTCTTCGTCGTCTGCTCCTCCGACACGCAAAAAGTCCGGGAGCACGCCAAGCGCGCGATCGCCGCGTACCTCAACGTCGAGGCCTACGCGAAGTTCCACGAGTGGCTGGGTCGCGGTGAGGAGCTCGCCGAAATGTGGGCGGCTTGGCGAGCCGGTGACCGCAAAGCCGCTCTGGCCGCGATCCCGGACTCTCTGGTCGACCAGCTGTTCATCCACGGTGACGCCGGTACCTGCCGGGCCCGGGTCCAGGAGTACGTCGACGCTGGTATCACGACCCCGATGCTGGCAATCACCAATCTCGACGGTGACGACGCCGACCTCATCGACCAGCTCGGGCGGCGGGCCACCAACGCCGCGAGTCCCACCGGCCACCCGACCAATCCGGCTCAGAAGCCGGTCGATCCCGTCGTCGCCCAGGATCGCCAACGATGGGATGAGCTCGGCTGGCCGCGACCCACCGCCATGAGCGCCTTCATGTCCCTCTTCCGGACCCATGAACGGGTCCGCGAGGTGGTCCGCAAGGCCCTCAAACAGCACGATCTGTCGATCACCGAATACTCGGCGCTCCTCCACCTCGCGATGGCGCCCGACCACAGCAGCCCACTGAGCCGCATGGCAGAGCGATTGCTCATCTCACCGGCCCGGTGCAACTACGTCGTCAACCGACTGGAGGGCGAGAGCTGGGTCGAGCGCAAGCCACACCCCGTCGACGGCCGTAGCACCTTGGCGGCCCTGACCGAGAACGGCGCCGCGAAGGTCGACCGCGCGATCGCTGCCGTGAGCTTGATCGACTTTGGCTTCACAGGAGCCAACGACGAAGCACTCAACACCCTGGTTGATGTTCTGGCTGCATTGGGACAGTCGACGGATGGACAGCCGACGGAGGGGCACAGCAGAGACGACGCCGCCACAACGGGCACCATCGCGGGAAACTGAACTCGCGACCCTGCTCATGGTGCCGGTGCTGCGCGGAAATCACCCGGCACGTTTGTACGCCAACCTGTGCCAGTATCCTGGCCGTGATGCCAGGTCGAGCCCAAGCCGCATCTCCACCACCGCGTGACCAAGAGCAGACCGGCTCCCTGCACCGGAACGTCGGACCAGGGAGCGGTGGCTAGCTCCTGCTGCCAGCGTTCGACGACTGCCTGACGTCGCGGCAGATGTGTGTCCAAGAACCGAGACAGCGTGCTGTCCGGTCTCCCTGCCTGGCTTGCGATGCTCATGCCCAACCCCGGTCACCGGCTGGCACCGATGCTGCCAGCATGGACGACACCGACCGAGACGCCTGGCTCGTGTCCGGCCTGGCATACATCATCGGCATCCCACGTCGCTTGATGCGGTGGGCGGCTGTTGTCCATGAGTCTGTCCATGAACTCGGGTTGGCCCATGCAGTTGGTGTCTACGGCGCGAGGTCCAGGGCCTGCACAGTCGCAGGTCGCATCCTGCTGCCGGGTGAACTTGGAGCCTCATAATCTGTCAGGTCGTCGGTTCGAGTCCGACCCGCCCCACGACGACGCACGTCAGCGGGCATGGCAACCGGACGGGAATGACGCCGGAATCTTGTCGGACCGGCAGCAGGCGAATCTGACCGGTCACGCGGCTAGCCGGCCTCGGCGTCGGAGTTCGAGGTGTGGTCGGGCTGGTGGGTGGTCAAGCGTGCGTGGAGGTCGTCGAGGTCGTGGTGGGCCTGGTCGCGCTCCTGGTGGGCCTGGTCGCGTTCGGCCCGGGCAGTGTCGCGCTGGTCCTGGGCCGTGGCCAGGTCGGTCTGCAGCTCGGCGATGCGGGCGGCGGCGGCGAGCGTGTGGCCCTCGTCGGTGAGCTCGCGCAGCCGAACGGCGAGGGCGAGCTGGCGGCGGGAGTAGCGGCGATGCCCGCCCGTCGAGCGGTGCGGGTGCAGGACGTCGGCGGCGTCGAGGCTGCGCAGGAACGCGGGCTGCACCCCGAGCAGCTCGGTGGCCTGGCCCATGGTCAGGGCCGGGAAGTCCTCGTCGTCGAGTCGCTCGAGCATGGTCCTCGCGTCCTGGTGGGGCGGGGTGCAGCATGTGGCGGGGCCCGGGGACGCCCGGACCCCGCCACGTCCTGCCATCGGCCGACCACGCGGTCGGCCGCGTCGTGGGTCAGCTAGCCGGTCGCGGCTGGGTCGGCCGCAGCCTGCGGGCCACCTTCGATGGTATGCGGAGCGCCGGAGTGGCTGATCTCCACCCGGCGCGGCTTGATCTTCTCCACAACCGGGATCGTCAACGTGAGGACACCGTCGTGGTAGGAGGCGTGCAGGTTGTCCGTGTCCAGGTCCCGCCCCAACATCAGCTGGCGACCGTAGCGGCCGCGCAGTCGCTCGGCGACCAGCCACTCGGCGGCGGTGTCGGGCGTGGGGGCGCTGCGCTCGGCCTTGACGGTCAGGGTGTTGCCCTCGACGGTGACGTCGATCGAGCCCGGGTCGACGCCGGGCAGGTCGAAGTTGGCCACGAAGTGATCCTCGGCCCGGTAGACGTCCATCGGCACGCCGGTCCACGCGCGTTCACGCTGCTGGCCCGACAGGCGGTCGAGCATCTTGAACGGGTCGAACGCGGCGTCGTAGTTGAGCAGCACGATCATCACCTCTCTCATCGTCGCACTGCCTCAGACGGGCGGCACGGTTACTATAATTTATACTCGCTGTATGAGAATTTGTCAACTATAATGTGTGATTTAATCGAGATCAACGTCAGATTCTATCATAATCGTAGAGAGAAAAACTGCCGCTGGCATATATAATCGAGGGTCCGTTGCGGAGCCGCATGTCAGCCGCAGGTCTGGTGGGGAATCGGCGGATGCTGGCGGCCAACCGCACCAGCGACCGGCAGCAGCCGACACCCGAGCGGCCCGCCGGCGGTCACGGTGTGGTGGGGATGCGCCCAGCAGCCGACGCCGTCACGCACCCCGGCCGGGGGAGCGGTTGCCACCTGCGGTGGGCAGCCACGACCGGCGTAGGCTGAGGGCATCGAGGGCACATCGTATGCTGGTGATCAAGCTGGCATCGTCCTTCGCGTATCACACCGGTCGGTGTCTCGACCGGGGACGGGAGTGCCGACCGATGTCGGACTCACGCATTCGCACTACATCGCAGACCACCACGTTGGTCGCTGAAGCCTCTCGGATGCCGCTTCGCCTGAGCCTGAAGCCTCAGGCGAAGATCACAGGGGCCGTCGACGGGGCCTGGTGGCCCCGGTCGCGGGACTTACCCGCTGAACTGCCGGAGCTGGCCGCTGGCCTGGGCCGGGTCGAGCGAGTGTCCTACGACATCTGCACGTGGGATGTCGCACTGCCACGCAGTATCGACCTCGATGGTCATCGGGTGCGGCTCGAGGGGTTTCACTCACAACATCGCCATACCGTGGACGTGCTCACAACAGACCAGCAGCGCTGGACCTTGCTGGTCGTGCCGCCGGAGAGCGCGCTGGCGTCCGCGCAACAGATGCTGGCGACGGCATCGCAGCGGGGCAACGTCGACAGCGTCGAGGAGCTCATCGCCGGGGGCGGTTCGGCCCCGGCCGGGCCAGGATCCCTCCCATCTGAGGCCGCGCACGCGCCCGCGCCCGCGCAACAGTGGGAGCTCCGTGGCGGCCGGCTCTACGAGCCGGTCAGTGATCTGCACAGTCGGACCGCGGTTCAACTGGCCGTGCCGCACGAGCGCCGTCGTCGCCGTGACGGGCTGCGACGGCCGCACCTGCCCGAACCACGAAGGAACAGCTGAGACAACTGTCCGTAGCGGACTGCACGAAGGTCCTCACCGACGCCGGGGTACCCGAGCCCGCGGGCGCCGGGCCGGCCGACGGTGACCTGGGCATCGCGCGCGGGGAGCTGCAGGCGGGCGCGGGCGATCCGAATGGGCGCAGCGGCCGCCCTGCGAGCCTGCGCGACGCGATTGCCGCTGCGTAGCTTATGCTCACAGATGATCTCGTTCGTACCCTGGCCATGGCTGCTGACCGGCTGGAGCAGCTGGCCGAGCGCACGACGGGTGGCCGATGGGCGGCGGGCGGATTGCTCGCGACTCGCCCGGAAGTGATCGCGCATTTCCAGGACGGCAGCACCGAGCACGTCGCCGAGGCCAGGACCGGCACCGGGCTGTGGATCGCCACGATGTCGCCTGCCATCGCTCCGATGCTGGTGCGGTGGCTCCGCAGCACCGCCGCCGACCCCGACATGACCATCACCGAGGCGGATGCCGCGCTCACCCTCGCCCATACCGTGCTCGCCGACCCGGCACCGCCGCGGCCACCGGAGTCACGTTCGAGCGAGTGAGCGCGTCGAGGTTTGGTCGGGACCGCGAAGCTCGGGGCGTGAGGCCGACTCACGGGGGGTCGAGCGCGACGACCTCGAGCAGGAAGTCGCGTCGGTCGAGGAAGTCGCTGAGGTAGCAGCGATGATCGTCGCAGGCGAGCCACGTCTTGCGCCGCTCGGAGGTGTGCACGCGAGGGTTGTTCCACACCAGCTCCCACACGGCCGTCGCGCCGCAGCCCTTCGCCGAGCACCGGCGGTGTTCGGAACCGCCACCCTTGCCGAGCTCGTTCATGTGCGCTTCCCCTCCCGGAGACTGCGGCGTGACCGGCGCTGAGTCGCCATGGTTCCTGAAACCGGCGCAGGCCGCCCGCCCGACGGGTACCGCCAAGGGCGCCGTGACCGCGTCCGACGCAGTGAAGGTGCCCTTGACGGCGAACCGGGGGTACTCGCAGGCAGGGAAGGTGCCCTTGACGGCGGCGACCACTGTGGTGACGGGCCGCTGCTGACCCCGCGGTGGTCTGGTGGCGTGGCGCCCACCAGGATCTCCCTGGGCACCCGTCGAGATCCGAGGAGCGCGATGTCCCTGCATGCCGGTCCCAGGCGGCCGCGGTGAGCCCCCGCGCGGTGCGGCGACCCGATGTCCCCGGCGAGTTCGACGCTGCCGCGGGTAGCTACGACGGACTGGTGGGCGCCAGCCCCGGTTACCACGAGCACCTGCTGCTGTCCGCCCGGCGGATGCAGTTGCCCGGCCGTGGCGCCGGGATGCGGCTGCTCGACCTCGGCTGCGGGACCGGCGCGTCGACCGCGGCGCTGCTCGCCGCGGCGCCGGAGGCGACCATCGTCGGGGTCGACGCCTCGGCAGGCATGCTTGAGCAGGCCCGCGCGAAGAGCTGGCCGTCGACGGTGTCCTTCGTGCACGCCCCGGCCGAGGGCCTCGCCGACGCCGGCGTGCGGGGGCCGTTCGACGGGGTGTTCGCGGCCTACCTGGTGCGCAACCTCGCCGACCCGGATCCGGTGCTCGGCGAGCTGCGCGACATGCTGCGGCCGGGTGCCCCGCTCGCCGTGCACGACTACTCGCTGTCCGGCTCGCTGGGCAGCCGGGTGTTCTGGACCGCCGTGTGCTGGGCGGTGATCATCCCGCTGGCCGGCGTCCGTTCCGGCCGGACCGCGCTGTACCGCTACCTGTGGCGCAGTGTGCTGCGCTTCGACCTCGCTGCCGAGCTGGTCACGCGGCTGCACCGGATCGGGTTCGTCGACGTGCGGGCCGACCCGGTGCCGGGGTGGGAGAACACCATCGTGCACACTTTCGTCGCCCGGCATGCGGGTGACGGGTAGTGCCGCTGCTGCCCCGGCCGGCGAACGGCGGACAGCGCCGTCCCGGCCGCGACCGCCGTGCCGTGCTGCACCCGGCGCCGGCGGGCCACGCCGGCGTCGAGCGGCTGGTAGCGCCGCCGAGGGTGGCCGTGGTCGGTGGCGGCATCGCCGGCGTGGCGGCCGCCGTGGCGCTCGCCGAGCGCGGGGTCGGCGTCGAGCTGCTGGAGCGCGACGGGCAGCTCGGCGGCCGGGTCAGCGGGTGGCCGACGACGCTGGCCGACGGCTCCCGGGTCACCATGAACCGCGGCTTCCATGCGTTCTTCCGGCAGTACTACAACCTGCGCGCCCTGCTGCGGCGCGTCGGCGCACCACTGACACCACTGCGGGACTACCCGCTCGTCGATGCGCACGGCCACCGCGACACGTTCGTCGGGCTGCCGCGCACCCCACCGTGGAACGCGCTGGCCTTCGCCGCCAGGAGCCCGACCTTCTCCTGGCGCGACCTGGTGTTCCGCATCGAGGCAGCGGCGGCGCTGCCGCTGGTCGACGTGTCGGTACCCGAGATCTACCAGCGCCTCGACGGCATCGACGCGATGGCCCTCCTGGAGCGGATCCGGTTTCCCCCCGCTGCCCGGCACCTCGCGTTCTCGGTGTTCTCCCGCAGCTTCTTCGCCGACGCGCGAGAACTGTCGGCCGCCGAGCTGGCCGCGATGTTCCACATCTACTTCCTCGGATCCAGCGAGGGCCTCATCTTCGATGTCACCGCCGAGCCGTTCCCGCAGGCGGTGTGGGACCCGATGGTGAGGTACCTGCACTCGTGCGGCGCGCAGGTGCGGACGGGGACGGCGGTGCAGGCGGTGGTGCCGGGCCGGATGCGCCGGTTCGCGCTGCACACCGGGTCGGGGGGCAGCCCCGGTGAGGTGGACGCAGTCGTCCTCGCCTGCGACGTCGGGGGGCTGCGGTCGGTCGTCGAGGCCTCCGATCTCGGGGATTCGCGGTGGCGGCAGCGCATCGCCGGACTGCGCAACGCTCCGCCGTTCCTGGTGTCGCGGTTCTGGTTGGACCGACCGGTCCGCGGCGACCGCCCCGGCTTCCTCGGCACCGCGGGGTTCGGGCCGGTCGACAACGTCAGCGTGCTCGAACGCTACGAGGGCGAGTCACGCCGCTGGGCGGCCCGCTGCGGCGGATCGGTGGTCGAGGTGCACGCCTACGCGCTGCCCGAGGGCAGCCGGGTCGCCGGGCTGCGGGAGGAGATGCTGGCGCAGCTGTACCGGCTCTACCCGGAGACGGCGCACGCCCGCATCGTCGACGAGCGCCACGAGCTGCGGTCGGACTGCCCGCTGTTCGCGGCCGGTAGCTTCGCCGACCGTCCCCCCGTGACCACTCCGGACCCCGCGGTGGTGCTGGCCGGCGACCTCAGCCGGATCGACCTGCCGGTGGCACTCATGGAACGCGCTGCGACCAGCGGGGTGCTGGCGGCCAACGCGCTGCTGGCACGTTGGGATGTGCGCGGCCACGCGGTGTGGACGGTGCCCACCCGGGGCCGACTGGCGCTGCTGCGT
>WHSY01000090.1:17626-19324 GCA_009379815.1 Pseudonocardiaceae bacterium | reverse complement strand
CGTCCGACGCCACCTCCAGCTCCAGACGCTGATGATCTAGCCCTGTAGTACTAGAGCTCGCCTCGCCACTCACGAGCGCGCAGCGCAGATAGGCTGGACAGGTGCTCGCCGTCGTGCCACCACCGGTCACCGCGCGTGTCCCGGCCAAGGTCAACCTCCACCTGGCCGTGGGCGATGCGCGCTCCGACGGCTTCCACGACCTGGTCACCGTGTTCCAGGCGCTCTCGCTGACCGACGACGTGACGGTGGCCGCCACCGACAGCCCCGGCGTCGAGGTGCACGGCGAGGGCGCCGAGATGCTGCCGACCGACAACCGCAATCTGGCCTGGCGCGCCGTGCTGGCACTGGCCGCGCACGCCGGGCGGGAGCCCGAGGTGCGGGTGGTGCTGCGCAAGGGCATCCCTGTCGCGGGCGGAATGGCCGGGGGCAGCGCGGACGCCGCGGCCACCCTGGTCGGCCTCGCGGCGCTGTGGCGCCTCGACATCGGCCGCGACGAGCTGGGCCGGCTGGCCGCCGAGCTGGGCAGCGACGTCCCGTTCGCGTTGCACGGCGGCACGGCGCTGGGCACCGGCCGGGGGGAGCAGCTGGTGCCGGTGCTGGCCCGGCACACCTTCCACTGGGTGGTCGCGCTGGAACGCTGCGGGCTGTCCACCCCGTCCGTCTACAACGAACTGGACCGGTTGCGCGGCCAGGACTCGCCACCCTCGCGGCTCGGCCCGCCCGAGCCGTTGATCGAGGCGATGGCCTCGGGTGACCCGCGCCAGCTCGCGCTGCTGCTGGGCAACGACCTGCAGTCCGCGGCCGTCTCGCTGCTCCCTGGGCTGCGTCGCACGCTGCGCGCCGGCGTGGACGCCGGAGCACTGGCCGGCATGGTGTCCGGATCCGGCCCGACCTGCGCCTTCCTGTGTATCGACGCCGACTCGGCGGTGCGGGTCGCCGCCGAGCTCGCCGGAGCCGGGGTCTGCCGCACCGTCCGGGTCGCCAGCGGGCCGGTGCCCGGCGTCCGGCTGGTCGAGGAGCACCGGCCGGTCCCGCCTCCCGGCCCGCCGATCGAAGGGGCGCACGCCTGATGGCCAACCTCGTCAACCTCGAGGCCGTCACGAAGGCCTACGGGGTGCGGCCGGTGCTGTCCGGGGTGTCGCTCGGCGTCGACGAGGCCGACCGCATCGGCGTCGTGGGTCTCAACGGCGGCGGCAAGACGACGTTGCTCGAGGTGATCTCCGGCGTCGAGCCGCCCGACAGCGGCCGGGTCAGCCACAACCGCGGGCTGCGGCTGGCGGTGGTCACCCAACGCACCGAGCTGCCGCCCGGGGCGACCGTGCGGCAGGCCGTGCTGGATCCGCTGGGGGTGCAGGCCGAGCACGAGTGGGCCGCCGACCCCCGGGTGCGCTCGGTGCTCGACGGCCTCGCCATCGGGAACGGATCGAGCGCAGACCTTGAGTCGGCGGTGGACCGGATGTCGGGCGGGCAGCGGCGCCGGGTCCAGCTCGCCGCCGCGCTGGTCGGCGAGCTCGATCTGCTGGTGCTCGACGAGCCCACCAACCACCTCGACGTGGAGGGCGTGCGCTGGCTGGCCGAGCACCTGCGGGCGCGGCGCTGCGCGGTGGTGGTGGTCACCCACGACCGCTGGTTCCTCGACACCGTGTGCACCCGCACCTGGGAGGTCGTCGACGGCCGGGTCGACGGCTACGAGGGCGG
>WHSY01000090.1:0-17616 GCA_009379815.1 Pseudonocardiaceae bacterium | reverse complement strand
AGGCGCAACCTGGCCCGCAAGGAACTGGCCTGGCTGCGCCGCGGCCCGCCGGCCCGCACGTCGAAGCCGCGCTACCGCATCGAGGCCGCCGAGGCGCTCATCGCTGATGTGCCACCGCCCCGCGACACCGTCGAGCTCGTCTCCTTCGCGCGGCGGCGGCTCGGGCGCACGGTGCTCGAGCTGGAAGGCGTCACCCATTCGCTGGGCTCGCGGACGCTGCTCGACGGGGTCACCTGGCGACTCGGCCCCGGTGACCGCGTCGGTCTGGTGGGCGTCAACGGGTCGGGCAAGACGACGCTGCTGCGGCTGCTCGCGGGGGAGCAGTCACCGGACGTGGGCCACCGGGTGCAGGGGCAGACGGTGCGGCTGGCACACCTGACCCAGGAGCTGGAGCAGCTACCCGGCGAGCCACGCGTGCTGGAGGCCGTCGAGGAGGTGGGCCGCCGGGTGGTGCTGGGACGCCACGAGTTGACGGCCTCGCAACTCACCGAGCGCCTCGGCTTCCCCGCCTCTCGGCAGTGGACCCCGGTCGCCGACCTGTCCGGCGGGGAGCGGCGCCGGCTGCAGCTGACCCGGCTGCTGATGGCCGAGCCGAACGTGCTGCTGCTCGACGAGCCGACCAACGACTTCGACATCGACACCCTGCAGCAGCTCGAGGACCTGCTCGACGGCTGGCCCGGCTCGCTGGTCGTGGTCGCGCACGACCGCTACCTCCTCGAGCGGGTCTGCGACGACGTCATCGCGCTGCTCGGCGACGCCGCGATCACCCACCTGCCGGGTGGCATCGAGGAATACCTCGCGCGGCGTGACGCGGCCCGTGCGGTGGCGTCCTCGGCGTCCGGGGGGTCCGGGCCGTCAGGAGGGCCCGGGTCGTCCCCGGCCGCCGACCAGCGGACGGCCCGTAAGGAGCTCGCCCGCCTCGAGCGCCGGCTCGACCGGCTCGCCGGCCGGGAGGCCGACCTGCAGCACCGCATCGCCGAGCAGGCCACCGACCCCGGTGCGTTCCGCGAGCTGGACGCCGAGCTGTGCACCGTGCTCGCCGAGCGCGACGAGCTCGAGACGCGCTGGCTCGAGATGTCGCTGCGCGCCTCGTGACGGGGTGGACGCGGCCACGCGCGGCGCGAGATCACTTCCGGGCAGCGTTCGAGTAGCGTGCACTGACGTGAGCAAGTTCGTGCAGATGCTGGTGACGGCGGCCGCAGCGGACCCACAGCGGGGCATCACCACCGGGGAGCCGGCGGCGCCGGTCCGTCGCACCTGGACGCAGGTGCATGCGCAGGCCCGCCGGGCGGCCGGGTCGCTGGCCGACGGCGGGCTGCGCCGCGGCGATGCCGTGGCGCTGCTGGCCGGCGACCCGTCGCTGATCGCCCCCGCGGTCCAGGGCGTGTGGCTGGCGGGCGGCAGCGTGACGATGCTGCACCAGCCGACCTCGCGGACCGATCTCGAGGCGTGGGCGGCCGACACCGTCACCGTGCTGCGGATGATCGGGTCCTCGCTGGTGCTGCTCGGTCCGCCGTTCGATGCGTTGGCCGCGGTGCTCGACGAGCACGGGATCGGTTACCGGATGCTCGCCGATCTCGTCGACGAGGCCGTCGCCGAGCTGCCGGAGCCGGTGGCCGCCGGCGAGGACGACACCGCCCTGCTGCAGCTGACCTCCGGCTCCACCGCGGAGCCCAAGGCCGTCCGGATCACCCACCGCAACCTGCACGCGAACATGACGGCGATGGTGCAGGCCGCGGCGCTCGATCCGGACACCGACGTGCTGGTCTCCTGGCTGCCACTGTTCCACGACATGGGCATGGTCGGCTTTCTCATCTTGCCGATGGCGCTCGGGATCGAGCTCGTCAAGGTCACCCCGGTCGACTTCCTGTCCACCCCGCTGCTGTGGCCGGAGCTGATCAGCCGCCACCGCGGCACGGTCACCGCGGCGCCGAACTTCGCCTACGGGTTGCTGGGGCGCCGGCTGCCCGCCGCACGGGACAGTGACGTCCGCGACGTACGGCTCGACACGCTGCGTTTCGCCCTCGACGGCGCGGAGCCGATCGAGCCCGCGGCAGTGCGCGCGTTCACCGACGCGGGCGTCCGGTTCGGACTCGACCCGCGCTGCATGGTGTGCGCCTACGGGATGGCCGAGGCCACGCTCGCGGTGTCGTTCGCACCGAGCAACACCGGGATGCAGGTCGACACGATCGACGCGCAACAGTTCGAGTCCCGGCGCCGCGCCGTCCCCACCGGACGGTCCGACGGCGGCGCCACCCGGGCCTTTCCGCTGCTCGGGCCCCCGCTTCCCGGTATCGAGGTACGGATCATCGACGACGCCGGCCGCGTGCTGGGTGAGCGCGAAGTGGGCCGGATCCGGCTCCGCGGTGAGGCCGTGACCGCGGAGTACCTCACAGTCGACGGTCCGGAGTCCACACAGGATGCGCAGGGCTGGCTCGACAGCGGCGATGACGGCTACCTCGTCGATGGGGCCGTGGTGGTCTGCGGCCGGCGCAAGGACGTCATCATCATGGGCGGGCGCAACGTCTACCCGACCGACATCGAACGTGCTGCATCGAATGTGGACGGTGTGCGGGCGGGCAACGTGGTCGCGGTACGGATCGACGCGGGGCGGCGCCGGGAGTCGTTCGCGGTGGCGGTGGAGTCGCGGCTGGCGGGCGACGCCGACGCCGAGCGCACCATCCGCCGCGACGTCACCTCGCGGGTCGTCGACGCGATCGGCATGCGCCCCGGGGCCGTGGTGGTGCTCGCGCCCTCCTCGCTGCCCAAGACGCCCTCGGGCAAGCTTCGCCGCGCCGCCACCTGGGACCGCATCGCCCCGCTGCTGCGCCCCTGACGCGGAGTGTCCGCGCGTCAGTGGAAGCGGTTCTGCGCGGCCTCGAGACCGTCGGCCAGCAGTGCCTCGACGGCGTCGGCGCACCGGTCGACGAGCATGTCGAGATCGCGGCGCTGCACCGCGGAGAAGTCGCGCAGCACGTAGGCTGCGGGGTCCATCCGGCCGGGGGGCCTGCCGACGCCGAAACGGACCCGAAGGTACTCTCGGGTGCCCAGCGACGCCGAGATCGAGCGCAACCCGTTGTGCCCGCCCTCGCCACCGTCGCGTTTGAGCTTGAGCACGCCGAAGTCGAGGTCCAGCTCGTCGTGCACCACGACGACGTCGGCAGGAGGCACCTTGTAGAACCGCGCCGTGGCGACGACCGCGCCGCCGGAGACGTTCATGTACGACCGTGGCCTGGCGAGCACCGCCCGGCGCCCGGCAAGCCTGCCCTCCAGCACGTCGGCACCGCCCTTGTGCGCCTTGAAACGGCCTCCCACCCGGTGCGCGAGCAGCCCGAGGACCATCGCCCCGACATTGTGCCGGTTGTCCGCGTAACCGGGTCCGGGATTGCCGAGCCCGACCACCAGAGCGACGTCACCGGTGACGCCGACGGAGCCCTCAGCGGTCACGACGGCGCAACTCCCGCTCCACCTCGCCCAGCAGTGCGTCCACGGCCTCCGCCCGGTAGCCGGGCACCGAAGACCCCGGCGCGGGAGTCGCCGCGGCGACGTCCTCGGCGGACAGCCCGCCGACCCCGTCGAGCGCCGCCGCGGCGCGCTCGATCAGCGCGTCGACGTCGGATGCGGCGTAGCTGCGCTCCGGCGGCGTGGCACGGGGCAGCCGGAACGCGCGCAGGTCACCGCCGCGGGTCAGCGACGCATCCTGCGCGGCCCGGAGGCTCTCGGCGCGGCGTTGCAGTTCCGACTCCACCTCGTCGAGGAAGGCGTCCACCTGGTCGGGGTCGTAGCCCCGGCGGAACAGGGCGGTCGAGGTGAAGGCGACATCGCGCACGTCGGTGTCCGTCACGCCGCCCTCCCCTCGCAGTGTGGCCTCGACGAGGTCGAGGAACGTGTCGACCTCGTCCTCGTCGTAGCCCTTCCGGCCGGCTTGCGGCGCATCGAACTGCACCTGCCGCACCTGCTCCGGCGTCAGCCCCATCGCAGACCCTCCACGATGTGAACCGCCGCCCGGACCGCCCGGACGACCCAGATCATCAGCGGCGTCAGGACTGATCGGAGCCCTCGGCGGCCTCGTGCTGCTCGCCGGCCGGCGCGGGCGTCTCGTCCTCGGCGGCGTCCTCGACCACGCCGGCGCCCTCGGTGTCGATCTCGGCCTCGAGGTCCGCCTCGGTCGGCGCGGCGGAGACGTTGACGACGAGGTACTCGGGGTCGGTCTGCAGCTCGACGCCACGGGGCAGCGTCACCTCACCGGCCAGCACCCGGGTACCCATCTGGTAGTCCTGCACCGAGATCTCGAACTCCTCCGGGATCTGCAGCGCGTCGGCCTCGACCTGCAGGTGACCCATGTCCTGGGTGACGAGGGTGCCGGGCGCCGGGTCACCGGTGACGACGACCGGGACGTCGACGACGACCTTCTCGCCGCGCCGCACGAGCAGCAGGTCGACGTGCTCGATGTACTGCCGGAGCGGGTGGACTGTGACGGTCTTGGTCAGCGCGAGCTGGTTGGCTCCGGCGCCCACCTCGAGACGCAGGATCGCGTTGTTGCCCTGCTCACGCACCACTCGTGCGAACTCGCGGGCAGGCAGCGACACGTGCTGCGGGTCGGTGCCGTGGCCGTAGAGCACCGCGGGGATCTTTCCGGCACGGCGGGTACGGCGAGCGGCGCCCTTGCCGAACTCGGTACGGGGCTCGGCGGCGAGACGAACCTCGGCCACGATGGGACTCCTTCACGTGCGAGCGGCGGCTGCGCCCCGGAGAGCGGTGCAGCGCCGGGATGTGGGGCATCTGGTCGGCGGGGCCTGCGGCGGCGGCGGGGGCGCTGGTGATCGCGTCACACGGCGCGCGGAGCGCGACGCCGCGTCGATCACGAAGAGCGCGAAGCCCTCCCTCGCCGAGGCAACCCGGAGAGTGTAGGTGTCGCCGACGTGAGTTTCGAGGCCGGGGGTGGTGACGCCACGCTCGCCGGACTAGGTTCACTCGACCCCGGACCAGGTTCACTCGACCCCGGACCAGGTTCACTCGACCACGGAGGTGAGCGACAAGTGGCGGGAACGGGCGAGCAGGCTCCGCCGGCGACGTACCCATCGCGGGTCCGGCAGATCGGGCCCGGCATCATGGCCGCGGCGACCGGCGTGGGCGCCGGGGACCTGGTGGCGACGCTGATCGCCGGCGCCGCGTTCGGCACCGTGCTGCTGTGGGCGGCGGTGCTGGGCGCCGTGCTCAAGCTCGGACTGGCCGAGGCGGTGGGCCGCTGGCATCTCGCCTCCGGCGGCACCATCCTCGACGGCTGGCGCACGCTCGGCCGCTGGGCGACCACGTTCTTCGGCATCTACGCGGTCGTGTGGGGCTTCGTCTACGGCGCCACCGCGATGTCGGCGAGCGCGCTGCCGCTCAACGCCCTGTTCCAGGGACTGTCCGTGCGGTACTGGGCGATCATCGCCGGGCTGGTCGGGTTCGTGCTGGTGCTGCTCGGCCGTTACGCCGCCATCGAGAAGATCATGACGGTGCTGGTGGCCGTCATGTTCGTCACCGTCGTCGGTACCGCCGTGCTGGTGGTTCCCGATCTCGGCGGCGTCGCCGCCGGGTTGGTACCGCGGCTGCCCGACGAGTCGCTGGTCAACGTGCTCGGGCTGATCGGCGGCGTGGGGGGCACCATCACGATGGCCGCCTACGGCTACTGGACCATGGCCAAGGGCTGGCGAGGCCCGCGGTGGATCCCGATGATGCGACTCGACAACACCGTCGGGTACGTGATGACCGGTGTCTTCGTGATCGCGATGCTCGTCGTCGGTGCCGAGATCCTCGCCGGCCGGACGGTCACTGACGACGACACCGGGCTGCTGTTCCTGGCCGACGAGCTCGGCGGCGCCTACGGCGGGTGGGCGCGGGTGCTGTTCCTGGTCGGCTTCTTCGCCGTGGCGTTCACCTCGCTGCTCGGGGTGTGGAACGGGGTGAGCCTGCTGTTCGCCGACTGGACCCGCTGCGTACGCCTACCGCACGGGCGTCAGGCGGCCTTCGACGTGCGTGACGAGGAGTACCGGCGGCAGGCGGGTGAGCGCAGCCCGGCGTTCCGCGGCTACCTGCTGTGGCTGACGTTCCCACCGATGGCGCTGCTCTTCCTCGACAAGCCGTTCCAGCTCACCCTCGTCTACGGCGTGCTGGGCGCCTTCTTCATGCCGTTCCTGGCGATCACGCTGCTGGTGCTGCTCAACTCGCGGCGGGTCGAGTCCGCCCACCGCTCGCGGTGGTTGTCGAACGCCGTCCTGGCGGCCTCGGGGGTGCTGTTCGTGGTGCTGCTGGGCAATGAGCTCGTCGGCAGCCTCACCGGCTGAGGCGGGTCGGTGGGTGTCGCCGTGGCGCGGGCACACCGTACGGGAGGGGCGGACCCTCCCGGGAGGGTCAGGCGTTGCCGTCGAAGAGGCTGGTCACCGAGCCGTCCTCGAACACCTCGTGGATCGCGCGCGCCAGCAGCGGCGCGATCGAGAGCACCCGCAGCTGCTCGAAGTGCTTGTCCTTGCCGATGGGCAGGCTGTCGGTGAAGATCACCTCGCGTGCGCCGCAGCCGCCGAGCCGTTCGGGGGCAGGCCCGGACAGCACGCCGTGGGTGGCCGCGACCACCACGCCGGAGGCACCGTCGTCGAGGATCGCCTGCACCGCGCCGGCGATGGTGCCGCCGGTGTCGATGATGTCGTCGATCACGATGGCGACCCGGCCTTCGACGTCGCCGACCACGCGGTTGACCATCGCCTGGTTGGGCTTGCCCGGGTCCCGGGTCTTGTGGATGAACGCCAGTGGGGTGCCGCCCAGCGTCTCGGCCCACCGCTCGGCGAGCCGGACGCGGCCGGAGTCGGGTGAGACCACCACGAGGTCCCCGGTCGCATAGTCCTGCTTGACATGCTCGGCGAGCACCGGCATCGCGAACAGGTGGTCGACCGGCCCGTCGAAGAAGCCCTGGATCTGCGCGGTGTGCAGGTCGACGGTCATGATGCGGTCCGCGCCCGCGGTCTTGAACATGTCGGCCATCAGCCGCGCCGAGATGGGCTCGCGACCGCGGTGCTTCTTGTCCTGCCGGGCGTAGCCCCAGAACGGCATCACCACGGTGATCCGCTTCGCCGACGCCCGTTTGAGCGCATCCACCATGATCAACTGCTCCATGACGGCGTCGTTGATCGGTTCGGAGTGACTCTGCAGCACGAATGCGTCGCAACCGCGTACCGACTCCTCGAAGCGGACGAAGATCTCGCCGTTGGCGAAGGAGAACGCCTGCTGCGGGGCCACCGTCACGTCGAGGTGCCTGGCCACCTCGTCGGCGAGGTCGGGGTTGCTGCGACCGGAGAAGAGCATCAGGTTCTTCTTGGGGGTCGTCGGCATCGACGAGAGGCTCATGCTCGCTCCTGGTGCTGCGGGTCAGGGTGCTGCTCGGGGTGCGGGTCAGGGTGCTGCTCGTGCTGCGGGCCGACCTCGTCCGGTGCCGCAGCCTCGTCCGACGCCGCAGCCGCCTCGGCGGCCAGCGTGCCGGCGCGGCGCCGGGTCACCCAGCCCTCCACATTTCGCTGCCGACCCCTGGCCACCGCCATCGCTCCTGGCGGGACGTCGTCGGTGATCACCGAGCCCGCTGCGGTGTAGGCGCCGTCGCCGACGGTCACGGGTGCGACGAACATGTTGTCCGCCCCGGTGCGGGCATGCGCGCCGATCGTGGTGTGGTGCTTGGCCACCCCGTCGTAGTTGACGAACACGGTGGCCGCACCGATGTTGCTGCCGGGGCCGATGGTCGCATCCCCGACGTAGCTCAGGTGCGGCACCTTCGCCTCCGCACCGACGGAGGCGTTCTTGGTCTCCACGAAGGTCCCCACCTTGGACGCGGCAGCCAGCACGGTACCGGGGCGAAGGTAGGCGAAGGGGCCCACGCTGACCCGTTCCCCGATCACGGCATCGACGGCATGGGTGCGCACCACGGTGGCGCCGGCGCCGACGGTGCACGCCGAGAGCGTGGCGTCGGGCCCGATGTGGGCACCCTCACCGACGGTGGTGCCCGTGTGCAGCTGCACCCCGGGGTGCAGCACCACGTCGGGGGCGAGCTCGACGTCGACGTCCACCCGCACCGAGGCGGGGTCGACGACGGTCACCCCCGCCTGCATCCAGCGCTGCAGCAGTCGCCGGTTGCACTCGGTGCCCAGCGTGGCCAGCTGGACGCGGTCGTTGACGCCCTCGACGAGCTGCGGGTCGGGGCAGCGGTGCGCACCCACCGGGAGGCCGTCGGAGCGGGCCAGCCCGAGCACGTCGGTGAGGTAGAGCTCACCCTGGCTGTTCGCCGTGCCCAGCCGGCCCAGCGCCGACCGCAGCACGGCGGCGTCGAAGGCGTACACGCCTGAGTTGATCTCGGTGATGCCGCGCTCGGCATCGGTCGCGTCGTGGTGCTCGACGATGCCGGTGACCTCGCCGTCCTGATCGCGCACGATGCGGCCGTAGCCACCCGGGTCGGCTACCGTCGCGGAGAGCACCGTGACGGCGTGCCGGGCCCGGTGGTGCGCATCGAGCAGGCCGGCGAGCGTGGCGGTGTCGAGCAGCGGAACGTCGCCGTAGCTGACCAGTACGGTGCCGGCCAGGTCGGTCGGCAACACGTCCAGCGCGCAGGAGACGGCGTGCCCGGTACCTCGTTGCTCCGGCTGCACCGGTGCCGCGATGTGCCGGTGCAGCGGCGCCGACAGGGTCTGCAGGTGCTCGGTGACGGCGTCGCGGCCGTGACCGACCACCACCGCGAGATGCCCGGGGTCGAGCCCGGCCGCGGCGCGCACCGCATGCTCGACCAGGGGGCGCCCGGCCAGCGGATGCAGCACCTTGGGGGTCGCCGAGCGCATCCGGGTGCCCTCACCCGCCGCGAGCACGATGACGGCTGCGGCGCGCCCGTTCGGGAGCATCCGCTTACCCCTTCCGCGCGGGGAGCCTGACGGGCGGCGATCCTACGGGGCGGCGTGCCGCGCGGCCCGGGCCCCTGTGGTTGAAACCGTGGGTGAACCGGCCTCGACCCGGTCGCCGCCGAGCCGCTTCGCCTGGTACATCGCCGCATCCGCCCGGGACAGCACGGCCGTCGCGCTGTCGTCACTGCGGGGCAGGCCGAGCGCGACGACACCGGCCGACAGCGTCACCCCGGCACCCGAGGCCGGTGGCAGACCCGCCACCGCGCGCACCGCCCGCGCCAGCGCGGCGGCCGCGGCCGCCGGTGCGGTGTCGGGCAGGACCACCACGAACTCGTCACCGCCGTAGCGGGCCACGGTGTCGCCGCAGCGCAGCGACTCGCGCAGCACTCCGGCCACGGCCCGCAGCACCTCGTCACCCACCGCATGGGACCGGGTGTCGTTGACCTCCTTGAAGCCGTCGATGTCGAGCAGTGCGACCGAGCACGGCGCCGTTGTGGTTGTGGCGAGCTCGTCGGTGAGCAGCCCGTCCATGGCGCGCCGGTTGGGCAGCCCGGTCAACGGATCCGACAGCGCCTGCTCGGTTGCCGTCACGTGCTCGCGGGCCAGCCGTACATGCTCGGCCTGGGTGCGCATGGCGCCGATGCGCGCCTGCCGCAGTGACCACATCTCGGCCTCCAGCGCAGCCGCGTAGTCGTCGATCGGCTCGGCGCTTGGGCTGTCGGGCACCAGCTGTGCCTGCAGCCGCGCGAGCTCGCGGGACAGCGCGAGCTGCAGCATCGGCTCCGAGCGTCCTGCGCCGTCGGGCAACGTGTCGCGCAGCCGGGTCAGTGCGGCCATCGCCTCGGCGAGCCAGCCGTCGCGTTCCAGGCTGCGACCCAGCGCGATGGCCACGACGATGCGGTCGGGGGTGAAGTTCGCGATCTCGGTGAGCCCGTGCAGCCGCGGCACGTGCTCGATACCCGGATCGGCGAGCGCGAGCGCTGCTCCCAGCACCGCGCACTGCTGCGCCGGGGGAGTGCCGCCGGCGTGGAAGATGCTCGATCGCCACAGCGGGTCGACGGTCCGGCCGACGTCGGCCGCCTCGGCGAAGCGCCGGGTGGCCTGCGTGACGTGCCCGGCACGTTCGAGCCGCAGCGCCCAGCTCAGCAGCAGCCGTAACCGGTTGAGCGCGTTGACCAGCAACTCCTGCGCCACCGGGAGGGTTTGCAGGTGACGCTGCGAGCGTTCGAACACCTCGTCGGCCAGCTCGTGAGCGCCGAGCTGGGTGAGCACCAGGCCCAGATCGGTGAGGGCGGTGGCCAGCGCGCGCCCCGAGCGCGGGTCCGTGGCGTCGGGTTCGTCGGCCAGCAGGGCCAGTGCGGTGGCCGCGTCCGACAGCGCGGCCTCCTCGGTGGCGGCGAGCACCGCCCGCCGGGCCCGCAGCGCGTGGGCGTCGGCCAGCAGTACCGGCATCCGATGGCGGGTGGCGTGGGCGGTGAGCTCGTCGAGCAGCGGGTCGGCGTGGGCCAGCGGGGTGTGGGTGACGAGGCGGATCACGCCGGCGTAGCGCAGCAGCTGCCCGACCAGCACCGGGCTGCCGCGACAGCGGGCCTCGTCGAGCAGGACGTCGATGCTGTCGACCCCGATGGCCTGCCGCTGCGGCCGTTCGCGCTGCGACCTGGCGAGCAGTTCCCTGGCGCGGTCGACCAGCTCATCGTCGCCGGCCGTGCCCACGGCGGCGAGCGCACCGTCGATGACGGCGTCGGTCAGCATCCCCTCCCCGGACGGGCCGGGCGGCGGCGCGCCGGTCAGCCGGGGTCGCACGGGGCTGACGCCGTCGCGGGCCGCGGCGGCGTCGATCGGTGGCTCCTTCGCCAGCGTGTGCCCCTTCTGCTCGCGTCACGCGCCCTGCCGCTGCACCGGCGCTCCGCCGCCAGGATTCGAGCTCGGACCATCGGATCCGCGCCTTCCGAGGTGGCCCTGACCGGTGCCATCCTTCCTGGTACGGAGTGTCCGGTCGATGGTACTGCGGCCGGTCCACGAGGCCTTGGCGCGCCACCGTTTCGGGGCAGCCCGCCGCGCGTGAGCGGGTCGATGACCGCGAGCGCGGGTCAGGCGACGTCCGAGGCGCTCAGGCGCTGATCGGGCGCTTGGGCGCGAACGGTGGCGGGAAGTTCAGCGGCTCGCCGGACTCGAGCAGTGTCTTGAGGCTGGACAGTATCCCCGGCCAGCCCTGCCCGATGTCGCGGACGAATCGGGCACCGAACTCGCCGCCGGGCAGCTCGTCATGGGTGACCGTCAGCGTGACGACCTCGCCGAACGGCCGGATGTCGAACGACACCCGGGTCGGTGGGTTGCCCGCCGCCTCGTTCTCCCCGGTCTGGAAGGTGTAGGAGAGCACCTGCGGCGGCTCGGCACGCAGCACCTCGCCGTGGAAGCCCTCGCGGTCGGGGTGCCGCTCGACGATCGCGCTCCCGACCTGCCAGTCGGATTCGATTGAGCTGCCGCTCCAGTACTGCTCGGTGAACTCGCTGCTGGTCAGCGCACGCCAGAGGGCGTCGGGCGTGGTGGCGATGTGGGTGGTGTAGACGAAGGCCGGTTCAGTCATCGGGTTCCTCCAAAGCGGTCCGCAGCGCGGTGAGGGCGCGCAGCCTGGGTTCCTCGTACTTGCTGATCCACCGCTCGTGGATCTCCTGGATCGGTACCGGGTTGAGGTAGTGCAGCTTCTCCCGCCCCCGGCGGGTCGTGGACACCAGCGAGGCGTGCTCGAGCACCGCGAGGTGCTTGGAGACAGCCTGGCGGGTCATCTCCAGGCGCTCGCAGAGCCGGCCCAGCGTCTGCCCGCTCTCCTCGAACAGCCGATCCAGGATCAGCCGCCGGGTGGGGTCGGCGAGGGCCTTGAACACGACGTCCATCTCCAGGGCCACGGTTCCCGATATTATGCAACTGTTAGGTTGCGTGTCAAACCCGACCCCTCGCCGTGAAGGGCACCTACACTGCGTCCATTGCAGTGACGGTGCCCTTCACGGCGACCGGGTGTGCCCGTTGCGGTGACGGTGCCCTTCACGGCGACCGCGGGTGCGTCAGCCCGACTCGCTGACCTGGTGCTCCGCCGCCAGGATTCGAACCTGGACCATCGGAACCAAAAGCCCCCGCTCCGTCCAGTTGACCATGGGCTCTCGCAGGTGAACGCGGCTAGCGCCGTCCGCGCCGATTCAGGGTCATGCGGCCGATGGCAGGGCGGTTGATGTCAGCTGTGGATGTCACCTTGTGGCCTCCGCTCGGTGTCTTAATCGATCTGGTAGCGCATGGTGCAGCCGCCCCCATCCCCGTCGTCCCGACCGCTGACCATGAGCGGCGACGGGGACAGGGGCCGCCCCAACCCAGTCGCACCGGCCGGTGGGGAACCCCGGCACGTCCACAGCCGGGCCATCGTGTGCCGCGCCAGCCGCCCGGCGCGCGAGCGGAGCGGAGCGGGAGCGAGCGCACGCCCGGTTTCCAGCGGCGGCGCGTCCGGGCCGTAAGGCCCGGCTTGAAGACGTAGAGAAAGTCCTCACCGGCCCAACTTGCGTCGAGTGTCCGGCTCCGCTTGATCGGTGACACGCTGGCTTCAGTTGATGGGTGACGCTCCCGTCCCCGGTTCTGCTTTGCGCGACCACCGTCGCGTGGAAGGGACCCGGGGGTTGATGCTCGTGGAGTTGAGCGTCGTGCAGCAGCGCTATCACGCCGTCATGGAGGTCCTCTCGGCTGGCGCCCCGGTGGTCGAGGTCGCCGACCGCTACGCAGTCTCGCGTAAGACCGTGCATGCCTGGGTCCGCTGCTACCGCGACGACGGGCTGGCCGAGCTCGCCGACCGCTCGCACCGGCCGCACCACCATCTCTGGCAGCTCGCCCCGGAGGTCGAGGCGGTGATCTGCGAGCTGCGCCGCAACCACCCCCCGCTGGGGCCCGCGGCGGCTCAGGCATGAACTGTCTGTCATCTGCCAGCACAATGGGACCAGGACGTTGCCGGTCGCTGGACCATACCGAAGTGGAGCTGATGAGAACACGTTCTACACAGCTGCGCTGGTTCATAAGCGGCGGCGAACACCCGTTTCGCCGAAGGCAGTTCTTCAAAGGGCACTTCTGTAGGCATAGCCGGACACAGTATCCACCAGTCCGGAGAGAAGGATTGCAGTAGAGGATCCCTTGTGAAACGCACTCCTCTACGAGGGCGCGACGAGCATCTGAGACTAGCGGTTGTCACTGTACGTAGCGGTCGCCGCGCTGGTGCGCGCCGACTCAATGGAGCCTGAGCTAGAACACGTTCGCATCGCAGCAGCAAGTCCCCGTCATGGTCCCGTACCTGGCAAGAACGTGGTCCCATTGCACTGGCAAACGACAAACTGTTCCGGGCCGGGGTGACGCCGCTGCCGTCCCGGTCGTCGATTTACCGCACGCTTGTCCGTCACCACCTGATGACCCCGGTAGCCCGCAAGCGGGCTGCGCGCGGGTGGACTACACGCGGTGGGAACGCGCACGGTCGATGTAGCTGTGGCAGCTCGACATCATGGGCTCGGTCCTGATTACCGACGCGGCCACCGCGGATGGAGTCCGCGAGGCCAAGCTCATTTCCGGCAAGGCCCTGCCGGGCTCGCCAGGCCAGTCCGAGCACCGTCGCTGTCGTAAGGGTGCCTAGCGCCACCTACACTCCGGTCGTCATTGTGCGCCGAGCCCGGCCTGGCTGAAGCTGACGTCCTCGGTTGTACCCTCGACGACGATCACCCCGGTCTGGACGTCCACCGATTCCGGCTCGACCGTGAACGGCAGCTCACCCGGGTCGATCGTCCTGCTGAATACGTCGAGCACTGGGTTGCGAAAGCTCGACGGCAGGCTGAACTCGCCAACGTCGTCGGTGGCAAGCCGCACGTCGTCGGGTTCTACGCGCACCACGTCCCCTTCGAGCTCCAGCATCCCGATGAGGATCACCTCGGTCATCTCACCGACCAGATCCGTGGTGGCGACCAGCCGGACCGGGGCGCGGGTGTCGTCGTCTGACTCGTCGGCTCCGTCGCTGTCGCCGGAACCGGAGTTGTCGTCCGAACCGTTGCTGTCGTCCGAACCGTCGTCGGAACTGCTGTCCGAGTCGAACCCGCTACCGGTGTCGGACCCGGCCCGCTCCTTGGCCCCGTCGAGCTCCTCGGTTCCGATGACTTTGCGGATTTCGTCCTCGGACGGCCGGGAGATCCGCAGGTCCTCGATGCCGATGGCACGTCCGATGTCGGTGTCCTTGATTTGGACCCGGCCGTCGACCTCCTCGATCTGTACGGTCGCCAGCGAACCCGACATCAGCTTGTCGAGCGGGGCCTCGACGTCGTATATGGTGGCCTCGACCGCCACTTCGGTCAGCGGTACGACGGGCAGCCCGGTCGCTTGCATGTCGATGCTGCGGTAGGTGCCCGACAGTGCCTGGGTGAGGAACGGGAAGCCGTTGATCCGCACCGACGGGTCCCATGGCAGGTCGAACTCCGAGCGCAGCTGCTTGGCGATCTGGTACTCGGCGGCGGCCGCGACACCCCAGTCCGTGGCCGTGACCAGCCCGGCCAGCATCAGGATGGCGACGACCAGTTTCCTCACGTGGCTTCCCCGTCCTGCTCGTCCGTGCGATCTGGGTGGCGATCCGGTTCCTTCGAGCCCGTCCGGCACGGCGGTTTCGAGCCCGGTGGCCGTCCGGGCCCAGTCCACGATCCGGTCTATCAGGGCCGTGTAGTGTGCCCCATCCTGGGCTCAAGTCACAGCTGGCCGTTCCCGCCCGCCGCGCGGTGCAGCGGGACGGTGCGCTCGGTGCCGAAGTACTCGTCCGCCGAACCGTGCACCAGCAGCAGCGGGGTGGGCGCGATCCGGTCTACGACCTCCACCGAGCTCGCCGGGACCACCGCCCCAGCCGCTGATGTAATTACCCGTAGGGGAGGCGCTGCACGACCCCCTTATGCCATTGCTATCCAGATACTGCAGTTGCGGTCACCGCTTCGCGGATCACAGCCATCAATGCGTCCTCCAAGGGGGGTGTTACGGCTATCGTGGCGACAGAGTCTGTCGAATGGTCTGTACCATCCAAATCGAGCAGCCGCGCACCCGCCTCTTGTGCAATTAGTACGCCTGCGCTTGTATCCCACGGTTTGTTTCCAAGCAGGACGCAGGCATCAAGTCGTCCTTGGGCTGTCCACGCGAGGTCAATGGCAGATGTACCGAGCATCCGGATGCGTTGGGCATGTGCGGCTAGACGCTCGGCTAGGGTGTGCCGTAACCGATTCTTATGCTCGTGCTCACCGAATGTGTACTGATCAACGGAGATCAAGGCTGCATCGAGGCTGTGAGTTGAGCTGACGGCAAGCTGCACGTCGTTGACAAAAGAGCCATGGTCCTTCAGTGCGCTGTATTGAGCCGAAAGGAACGGGAGGTCGATGACAGCCACGACTGCAACTCCGTTATGGACGAGACTCAGCGAGATCGCACATAACGGCAGGCCGTGTAGGAAATTGATCGTTCCGTCGATAGGATCGAGGATCCAATAGCTTCCGTCGCCGAGATTACTGCCGCCTTCTTCCTCGCCTAAGAAACCTGCCCCTGGTGTGTGTCGGTGCAAGTAGTTCCGTATGAGGTTCTCGACTGACATATCTACATCCGACGTGACGTCCCGATCGCCCTTCCAGGTCAACGTGCGAGGAGGCCTAGAGCGAACCAGCTCACTGGCTGCGCTAGTCGCAGTCTTGGCGACGGCTAAAAGTCTCCGGGCGTCAGCGTCGTTGATATCCACAGTTCCTTCATTATATAGCAAGGTCGGCCTCTTTCAGTGGCCGAACTACTAGATCCTTGCTAGTCCATGGTTCCCTCGGGTCCTGGGCGAGGCGCTCAAGCCATCGGATCTGGTCTGTAAAGTACTTCCAGTACGGTGTGCCTTCATCGAAGACTAGAATCGGCCCCTCAGTGCCTCTTTTGCCATGACCGTAGAGCATGACGCGACAGCTTCGGTCGATCTTCTCGATCGCAAACGAACACGGAAAGTTGAAGGTAAAGATCCTGAGTCCAGCTGACGGGCTGGCTGGTTCGATACGGTGGGATGCCGCATAGAGCGGACGAAGGATCTCACGTATATATCGTGTTGGATCCTCCATGGCGGCTTCTACAGGTTCGAGACGGTAGCGATCACGCCGAGAGTTGCAGCGAGGGTCCATCACGTAGAACGTGACTGGAACCTCACTGGCCTTCGATTCAAACAACGGAAGCATGTCGTCTTTGGCATAAAAATTTCGGCTGAGGCCGAAGACGGATACTTCCTCCGTCGCGTTAGAGACGCGTCCGATGAGGTCGTCAAGGACGTCGGGGTTCGTTCGTGGCCACAGGTTTGAGATGCTGGCGTGTTGAAGATGATTGAGGTCTGGGGGAGTGGCAGGAGCTGGGCTGTTGTTAGTCTGGAGCAGCTTGTCGACTGTATCGGGAGTGCATGGTTCAAACAGTTCATGAACTGAATGCTCCGGGAAGATTGATGCGAGCACGCGGCAAGCATCCGGATACGGTAGCTCGCGGAGCTCACCGCGCAGCCACCGATAGAACTGCGCGTGTCGGGGCCAGCTACCTACCAGTGCCGGGTCGATCCCTTTCGCTGCCTTGTCCCACTCTTTGGCGAACGTTGAATGCTTCTGCCAGTGCCGTTGGCGGAGCAGCACCCTGAGGAGGGTCGGCTCTCCGCTGCGGCCCGCTCCTGCGTCCATGGCACAGAGACTACCACGGCGAGGATACAGAGACGATAGTTCGGGACACGAGGTGATCCGAAGGGGGACCGGGAAGCGATACCGATGGCACAAGTCTCGCTGCGACCTTGGTGATGCGCACCCAACAGGGGGTGCCAACCACACAAGGGACTCCTGGGAAGGGAGCAGTGCCATGAAGCTCATGGTGGACATGTCCGATGTTCAGTTCACGGTGGGTCGGCCGTTCACACCGCGTACGGATCAGAACGGTGCCCAGCGGACGGAGAAGGGCACGGGGCGACCGCTGAATGTTGTTCAGCTCGTTGCCATCGATGAGGCCGGGGCAGAGGCGATCAACGTCACGGTGGCGGGTGAGAATCCGCCGAAGCTGACGCAGGGTCAGTCTGTGCGTCCCGAGAGCCTGGAGGCGATTCCGTGGGTGAAGAACAACACCAACTCGGCTCAGGTCGCATTCCGCGCCACTTCGGTCAATCCGGTGGCTGCCGCGAAGGCCACGGCCACGTCGTGACGTGTGCGGCTAGGCGTCAACCACTCGTGGAAGGAACCGGACTCGTGGACAACATCGTGTCTGACGACGGGCAGATCGCTCGTTTGTGGGATCACTACGTGCAGGTCTCGCACCGCTACTACGAGGCCTGCCGGCGCACGGACGAGGCCCATGCCGTCTGTGATGCGGCGCATGCCGCGCAGGCTCCGTGCGAATCGGCCCAGGTCGCCTGTGAGGCGGCCTATGACGAGGAAGCCAAGTGGGGCCGTGCCGTGGTGGCCGCGTCCCGGGCCTTCGAGGCCGCATCCGATGCGGCGTTCCTGTCCGAGGTCGGCATCAGCGCCAGCTGACTAGCCACCTGGCTGCGAAAGGTCGAGGGCGGTCACGGAACCGGACAGCGACTCCTGGCAGATGAACCTGCCGGTCCGTCCGGACTTCCGAAGATCATGAGCACACAGATGGCCGAATTGTGGGTGTGAGCTGC
>WHSY01000008.1:70631-88722 GCA_009379815.1 Pseudonocardiaceae bacterium | reverse complement strand
GAACTGGACTTCGCCTGCGGCCTCGGCACCCTCTCGCTCCTGCAAGACGACGTCGTGGCTGATGCCGACTCGCTGTGCCCGGCCGACGGCTATCTTCCGGTGCCGCGCACTCCACCCGCACCCGACCCCGCCCTGCTGGGCAGCTACGAACCCGCCGACCCAGCACGGGCTGCCTGGTGGCGCGATCGCCTCGACCGGGTCCGCATCGAACTCGGCGACCGCCGGAACCCGTAGACGACGCGCGCGGTCCATGCCGACGCGCGCGTTGCTTCGCGCGCGTCGGTCACAGGATGCGCGCGTTCGCGCGGTCTCGCGGTTGGATGGCCAGGCGGGCTACCAGGTGACGGGGAGGTGGCCGACGGCGCCGGCTACGGCTTCACGGACGGGTTCGATCTCGTCGAGGCCGACGGCGAGACCGAGGGTGGGGAAGCGTTCGAACAGCCGGACGAACAGGTACTGCAGTTCCACCCGGGCAAGGTGGACGCCGAGGCAGAAGTGGTCGCCGTGGCTCAGCGAGAGGTGCGGGTTGCGCTCGCGGGTGATGTCGAAGCGATCCGGGTCGAGGAAGACACCCTCGTCCTCGTTTGCCTCCTGCACGGCGAACATCACCGTGTCGCCGGCGCTGATGGTGACGCCGTCGATCTCGACGTCGACGGAGGCGTACCGGGTCAGGCCGCCGCGCCGGGCGGCACGCTGGCGTTCGATCGGGCTGGCGAAGCGGAAGACCTCCTCGAGGGCCGAGGTGGCCAGCGTCGGGTCCCGCTGCAACGCATCCCGCTGCTCGGGGTGGGTCAGCAACAGCAGCATGCCCCGGTCGATGATGGCGACGACGGGTGCGTGCCCGGCGAACAGGAGGCCGGCGGCGAGATGGGCGATCCCGTCGTCGGTCAGCTCCGGGTCGAGCTCGGCGGCGGCGAGCAGATCCGAGACGACGTCGTCGGCCGGGGCAGCGCGCTTGCGCTCGATCAGGGTGCCCAGGTACCGCCACAGCGACTGCAGACCTGCCCGGGCGACGGCGGGTTTACCGACCTCCTTCGCCTCGACCTGCCACCGGCAGAAGTCCTCGAGGTCCTCGGCGGGTACCCCGAGCAGCTCGCAGACCACGAGGGCCGGCAGGGGGAAGGCGACGACGGAGTGGAAGTCGGCCGGGGGCCCGCCGCTGCCGAGCTCATCGAGCAACTCGTCGACGATCGTCTCGACGCGGGCGGAGGCTGTCCGTGCGACGGGGCGACAGCGACGGCGTCAGCAACCTGCGCATCCGGTGAAGGTCAGCCTGCTCGGCTTGCGGATCGGGGATCGGCCCCCCGAACAGACCCGGCTGGGTGAGGCGGACCGGATGCCTCGGGTCGGGGTGCGAGCGGCTGAGCCGTGGGTCGGCCAGCAGGTCGCGCACCTGCTCGTGTCCCGACACGAGCCACGCGGGCCGGCCCTGGGTATCGCTCACCCGCTGGATCGTGGGGTGTGTCATCGCCGTCCTTCGGTGCCGCGGTCGATCGGGCTGTGCTGCCTCGAGCCGGCGCAGGATAACTGCCTTCACGCGCGCGTTCTGTGCCCCACGCGTGCGTCACGACGCGCGCGTGGCCATGGTGTGCGCGCGTGGCACCCGTCTGGCCGATGCGGGTGATGCTCTGGGTCACGACGTACTCCGCGACGCCGCACTCAGCGGGTGGCGCAGCACCGCGTCCGCTCGGCCCGGCGGCCACACGACGTGGCGGGCACCGTCCTGCCACTGCACGGTGAGCACCCGGTGGCCCACCTGTTGCCCGGTGTCCGGGTCGAGCCGGAACGAACCGAACATCGTCGTGATGTCGAGCCGGCGGGCCACGACCAGCAGCGCCCCGTCGTCGGCGGATCCTGCCTCGCGCAGGCACCGCCCGGCGATCAGGCCCGCGGCGAAGGCCTGCGCGGCGGGATACGGCGGATCCTCCCCGGTCCGGTGCCGATAGGCGGTGACGAACTCGGCCGCCGTCGGGCCCTCGTCGGGCTGCGGTACGGCCGAGGGCAGCCACTGCGCCGGGCCGAGCAGCCCCTCGCGCCCGGCACCCAGTGGGGCGAGCACCTCCTCGACGCCCGCCCCGACGAACGCGGCGGCCCGCCACTGCCCGGGCAGCAGCCGACGCGCCGATGCGAGCTCGTCGCGGAATCCGCCCGCCACGAGCAGCAGGTCAGCGCCGGGCGGGTCGTCGGGAAGCACGGCGCGCTCGACGAGCACGCCCAGCTCGCCCGCTGCCGCGGCGGCGCCGTCCGCGACGGCCCTACCGAACCCGGTGTCCCCGTGCGCGACGCTCACCCGGCGCAGGTCGCGATCGGCCCTGCGCACCGCCTCGAGCGCCCCGACCAGGTAGCTCGACGCGGCAGCGAGCACGCTCACGACGTTGCCCGCAGTGCCGGCGCGGGCGCCACCGTGGTTGAACAGCAGCCGCGACGTGGCCGCGGCGACCCTGCGGGTGGGGCCGCTGCCGTACGGGCCGAAGATCAGCTCCGGCCGGTCGGCCTCGGCGCGGTGGATCGCCGCCACCGGATCGGGGTGCGCGTCATGGACGGTCAGCCGGACGGCCTCCCGCTGCGCCCACAGCGCCAGCGCGGTAGCCCCGGCGCGCCCGTACCGGGCGAGCGGGCCGGACAGCGGGGTGACCAGCGCGGCGCGCGACGCCTCCTACCCCTTCCAGAGCCGGCTGCTGGCGAGCTCCGCGCCGCGTGCGAGAGCTTCCATCTTGGCCCATCCGAGTTGTGGGTGGATCCGCGAGCCGAAGCCGCAGTCGGCGCCGGCGATGACGTTCTCCCTGCCGACGCGGTCTGCGTAGCGGCCGATGCGTTCGGCCACCAGCTCGGGGTGCTCGATGAGGTTCGTGGCGTGGGTGACCACCCCGGGGATGAGGACCTTGCCGTCGGGCAGCGAGACGTCCTCCCACAGGTGGTATTCGTGTTCGTGCCGGGAGTTGGCCGCCTCGATCGAGTAACCACCGGCCCGCACCTGCAGCATGATGTCGACGATGTCGGCCAGCGGGATGTCGTGCACGTGCGGGCCGTGCCAGCTACCCCAGCACAGGTGGTACCGGATGCGGTCCTCGGGCAGCCCGTCGAGGGCGTGGTTGAGCACGTCGATGCTGGCCTGCGCGTAGCGTCGGTAGGAGTCGAGGTCGAACTCCGGTGAACGGTCCCACGCCGCCGGCACCCAGGCGTCGTCGACCTGCAGCACGAAGCCGGCATCGATGATCGCCTTGTACTCCTGCCTGAGGGCGTCGGCCAACGCCCGCATCAGATCGTCGCGGCTGGAGTAATACTCGTTGCCGAGACCGACCTCGACGCTCGCCGGCGCCACCACCGGCATGAACGCCTCGGTGACGGGCCGAGCCTTCACGGCCTCGGCCAGGTTCGCGATGTCGCGCCGGACGGCCTCCGGGTTGTACTTGATCGGCCCGGTGACCACCGGCTGGGTGGCGACCGCACCGAAAAAGTACTGGTCTTCCATGTAGCCGAAGATGCTGGCGTTGGCGTCGGCCCAGGCGTAGAACTCCGGGAACTGTTCCCGATCCCTGCCCTTGAAGTACGCCTCATCCGCAGCCGACCAGTCCCGCCCTTCGATACCGTCCAGCCGGTCCCGGACGTACCACATCCACAGCGTCTTGCCGAACTCCCCGTCGTTGACCACATCGATCCCGGTCTCGACCTGGCGGCGGACCACTTCGTCGACCGCGGTGCGCAGCTGTGCGTGTACCTCGGGGGAGCCTTCCCCCCGCTCGGCCATCGCCTTCGACAGCTCTGCCGGACGCTGCAGCGTCCCCACGTGGGTGGTCAAGATCCGATCCGTGCTGCGGTGCATCTCGCCTCCTGAGCCCTGTTGGCCGTCCTGTCGAGATCCTATGGCCGCCACCGCATATGTCGATCCGATTCACGTCGGACGGGCTGTCCGAAAAGCGCAGAACTTCAGTGCCCCAGCAACTTCAGTGCCCCAGCAACTTCAGTGCCCCAGCAACTTCAGTGCCCCAGCAACTTCAGTGCCCCAGCAATGTCTCCGACGGGGCCTCGCCGTAGGCCGCGCGGTACCCGGCCGCGAATCGGCCCAGATGGCTGAAGCCCCAGCGGCAGGCGATGTCGGCGACCCGGGTGCAGCCCGGGTCTGCGCGGGCCAGGTCGGCGCGCACCCGCCGCAACCGCACCTGTCGCAGGTAGGTCATCGGGGTCGTCTCGAGGTGGTGCCGGAAGCCGGCTTGCAGCGAGCGGACGCTGGCCCCCGACGCGGCCGCGAGGCTTGCCACCGTGTGGTGGTGGTCGGGATGCTCCTCCAACAGCTCCACGGCCCGCCGGACGGGCTGGGGCTGTGCCGCACTGCGGGGCGCCTCGAGTTCGGCGTGGTACTGGTGTTCCGCCGCGTAGAGCAGCCCGGTCATGACGCTGTGGGCGAGCGCGTCAATCACCAGCGGGTGATCGAGCAGGGCTGCGGGCTCACTGATCAGCTCGATCAGCGGGCGGGTCAGCCGCCACCACTGCGACCCCGCGCCGCGACCGAGGTCGAGTCGCGGCGCGAACTCGATCGGCGCCCGCAGCTGCTTGCCGAGCAGCTGCGAGAGCTCCGCCTCGAGTGCGTGGCGTCCGATCTTCAGACCGAACAGCGGTTCACCGGTGTGCCAGCCGTGTAACGAGGTCGCGTGCATCGGGCTGTAGACCGCGGCCGTGCCGGCGTCTGCGGTGACCGGCTCGTTGCCGACGTGCGTGTAAAGGCGGGCTCCACCCAGCGGGATGTTCACCTCGTAGGCGGTGCCCAGCTCTCCGGTCTCGATTTCGGTCTCGGCGTCGTAGGTGAGCAGCCCGATCTCGAGCGGGCCGAGCCGGGCGGCCTCGAGCCGCATGCCGAACCGGTGCGGCTCGCGCAGCATCCTGAGGCGGTGCGGGAAGTACACGTCCGCGGCGAGCGCCTGCGCCTCGTCGACGTCCCGGGTCTGCACGCGAATCGTCGACGGGCCGGCGTCTGGTTGACTCATCACTCCTCCGCGGGTTGCTCGCGGGTGATGCGTCAGTCTGCCGCATGGGCCGCCTGGTAGGGAACGAACCGTGCGCCTCGCCCGGCCAGCCGCGCGGGTCGTTCACCGAGCTGCTGGAGACCTCGGACCTGCCCACCGAGCGGCGCGAGGCCGCGCTGCGGCGTCGGCTGCAAGCCGCGATCGACCGGCTCGCCGAGGAACCCCGACCGGCAGGGGTGGTCGCGTTGCGGAGTCGACCTGGCCACCTCCGGCTCCGTGTCGGGGATTGGCGCGTGGTCTACCGCGTCGAGGACGACACCCTGGTGGTGATCGTCGTCGACCTCGGGCATCGTCGCGAGACCTACCAACACTGATCCTGCTGCTCCCCGGCGGTGAGCAGCTCCGGACGTTGCGGTCCGGCCGTCACCAGCGCCTCGCGGATCTCGGCAGGCCAGGGCCGGCTGCCGCCCTCGGCGGGGTCGCTGAACACGCACACGCAGCCGCCTCGGGCGGCGGTCCCCCGGTCGGTGCGGACCTCGAAGTCGTACCTCACCGAGCTGCGGCCCGCCGAAACCACGCGCAGCGACAGCGTCACGGTCTCGCGGAAGAGGATCCGGTCGGTGTAGTCGACCTCGATCCGCACCTTCGGTAACCGGCCGAACGTCGTCTGCGCGATCCCGAGCCGCTCGTGCAACACGGTCTCGGCGACCTCCAGCCAGCGCACGACACCCGTGTAGTGCTGGTGACCCGCGGCATCGGTGTCGGACCACTCGACGCGGCGCTGCACTTCGACACTGGCCGGCGGGCTCACTCGCGGAGGTCCCGGATCCGCCGGGCCTTGAGCTGGGTGCGGGGCAGCGTGCCGTGCTCGAGCACTTCGATCTCGGCGCGCAGCTCCGCGGCTGCCCGTACCGCATTGCCCATCGCCTCGCGCAGCGGGCCGTGCGTGGCGGCGTCGGCCGCCGGCAGCGCCTCCACCCGCAGGGTCATCTCGTCCAGGCCGCGGCGGCGGCGCAGCACCACCTCGTACTCCGACCCCGCCGCGGCGACACCGCGCACGGCGTCGTCGAGCACCGAGGGGAACAGCGTCACCCCGCGGATGTTCAGCATGTCGTCGGCGCGTCCCGCGAACCCGCCCAGCGCCCGGGTGGACGTGCGGCCGCAGCCGCAGGGCTCGCGACCCAGCCGGGTGTAGTCGCCGACGACGAAGCGCAGTTGCGGGCTGGCCTCGGACAGCAGGTTGGTGACCACCGAGATGCCGCGCTGCCCGTCGGGCACCGGCTGCATCGTCTCCGGGTCGAGCACCTCCCAGTGGTGCGTGTCGGACAGCAGGTGCGTGCTGACCTCACCGGGATCGGCAGCGACGGCAGCGCAGCTGTGGCCCCCGGCAGAGGGGGCGGCCTCGGTGCAGCCGTAGAACTCGTGCAGCTGGGCGTCCCAGGCGCCCTCGAGCCGCCGGCGCAGCGCCGGAACGGAGAAGCCGGGCTCACCGGCGCAGAACAGGTACCGGATCGAGCTGGCCGCGGGGTCGAAGCCGTTCTCGCGCATCAGGTCCGCCAGGTACAGCACGTAGGACGGCGTGGCGGCCAGGATCGTGGGCCGGTAGGCGTCGATGAACCGCGCCCGCAGCATCGAGTCGACGCCTCCCGCGGTGACGATCGGGATCCCCATCCGGTTCAGCCCGTAGTGCACCCCCCACAGCCACACGTGCGGCCCGTACCCGAACGCGATCATGGCGCTGTCGCGGCCGCGGCGAAAGCCCATCGCGTGCATGGCGCGGGCGTTGGTCCACGCCCAGGTCTCGCGGTCGAACGCGGTGTAGCGGAACAGCCGCGGTGCCCCGGTCGTCCCGGAGGTGGCGAAGGTCTGCCACCCGCGGTCGAGCCAGCCCGCGTCGTCCACGGCGGTGTAGCCGCCCCACGGCGGGTGCTCGGCGAGGTCGGCGGCCATGTCCTGCTTGGTGACCGGCGGGATGGCTCCGAGGTCGGAGAGCTCCCGGACGTCGCCGGGCACCAACCCGATCTCGTCGAACCGGCGACGGTAGAACGGCACGCACGCATACAGGTAGGGCACCAGCGCGCGCAGCTTCTCGGTCCGGATCGCCGCCAGCTCGTCGGCCGACGCGGTGTCGAGCTTCCGCGACCAGTACCGGTCGTCGTCGGGCCCCGGCCGGGCGTCGGTGTGCACGTCGACGGTCTCGAGCCAGCCACGACGGGCCTGCTCGGCCTCCGGCGCGCTCACCGGCCCCACACCTCCTCGGCGACATCGACCACGAGGGCGAGCTTGCGCTTCTCGTCGTCCTCGGTCACCGGGTTGCCGGCCACGGTGCTCGCGAAGCCGCACTGCGGGGACAGTCCCAGGCGCTCCACCGGCACGTACCGGGTCGCCTCCTCGATGCGGCGCAGCAGCTCGTCGCGCGACTCCAGCTTCGGGTCCTTGGAGCTGACCAACCCGAGCACCACGGCGGTGTCCGCCGCGACGTACCGCAGCGGTGTGAAGTCGCCGGCACGGGGTGAGTCGTACTCCAGGAACAGCGCGTCCACCCCGGCCCGGCCGAACACCCGCTCCGCGACGGGCTCGTAGCCCCCCACTGCCATCCACCGGCCCTTGTAGTTGCCGCGGCACAGGTGCATCGACACCGTGACCCCCTCGGGGCGTCCGGTGATGGCGTCACGGATGGCTGCGACGTAGCGGTCCACCAGCACGTCCGGGTCCTCGCCACGGTGGGTGACCGCGGCGCGCACGTCCGCGTCGCACAGCATGGCCAGCGCCACCTCGTCGAGCTGCAGGTAGGTCGCCCCGAGCCCAGCGAGCTCGGCGATCTCCGCGCGGTAGACCGCGCCGAGGTCGGCGAAGAACTCGCCGATGGTGTCGTAGGCATCCGGCTCGAAAGCCTGCGGGCCACGCCAGAAGTGCATGGTCGACGGCGCGGGCATGGTGACCTTGGGGGTGCGGGTGGTGACCTTGCGCAGGAAGGTGAACTCCGCGGCTGAGATCGGGCGGGCCCGCCGCAGCCTGCCGACGATGTGCGGCGCGTGAAACGCCATCCGCTCGCCCTCCGCGTCGGTGAACTCGAACAGCGCCGGAGCCGTGGACAGCCCGTCGACGGCCTCGACGAAGTGCGCCCAGTACGAGGACCGGCGGAACTCACCGTCGGTGATCGGCTGCAGGCCGACGCTCTCCTGCAGCGCGACCACGTCGCGGATCGCCTCGTCGGTCACCGAGCCGAACTCGACGTGGGTGGTGCGGGCGCCTTCCTGCGCCCGGAACGCCTCCCGCAGCCGAGCCGGGCGCAGCAGGCTGCCGACATGGTCGGCATGGAACGGTGGGGTCACTGCAGCTCTCCTTGCTCCGCACGTGCCTGGATCTCGTGTCGCCGCGCCAGGCTGGCCGGCACGCCGCCGATGGCCCAGTCCTGCGGCTCGACGCGCAGGCAATGGCCCCGGACGAGATCCCGGTCGACGCCCAGCACGTCGACGACGAGGTCGGTCAAGCCTTCCAGCAGCCGCTGCCGCTGCTCGACGGGACGACCCTCGAGCACCAGGAACGTGAAGTACGGAGCGGGTCCCGCCCCGGGCACACCGGCGAGGGCCACCAGCTCCGGGCGGTGCAGCGTGACGAAGGCGCGCACCCGCTCGATCGGCGAGTCGAGGGCCTCGGCGTAGTACGTGCTGCCCTCGCGCAGCAGCCGCTCGTGCTGAGCGGCGCTGTGCCGGCCCTCGGCGAGGTGGAAGTTCAGGATGGGCACTGGCTCGCTTCCCGTCTCGACGTCAGAACAGTCCCCGGCGCGCGCCGCCGTCGAGCGCCAGCGTCGACCCGTGCAGCGCGTCGGCCTCGCTGTCGAGCAGCATCCCGACCGCCCACGCGACCTGCTCGGCGGTGACCAGGCGCCCCAGCGGCGACGCGGCACGGTGCTCGTCGAGCACCTCCTCGACACCCACGCCACGGGACTCGGCGGCGGTCGACGCCAGGCCGCGCAGCCGCTCGGTGTCCACCGGCCCGGGGGCCAGCAGGTGCACGGTCACCCCACGGGGCCCGTAGGCATCGGAGAGCTGGCGCACCAGGTTGGCCAGCGCGGCGTTGGTGACCCCCGCCGCCGTGGCGTGGGGCTCGGGTTCGGATCCGAAGTGGCCCCCCAGCGCGACGATCCGCGACCCGGCGTCGAGCCGGTCGTCCACGGCGCGCACCAGCCGCAGCAGCCCGCCGGCCTTGAGCGCCACCGCGGCGCCGAGTGCATCGGGGTCCACCGTGGACAGCGGTCCCGCCCGCGGCAGCCCGGTGGCCTGCACCGCGATCCGCACCGGCGCGTCGAGCGCCGCGGCGATCCGCTCGATGCTCGCGACCTTCCCGATATCGGTGGCACACGGGACCACGCCGGGGTCGTCCTCGGCGAGCCGATCGAGTCCCACCCGGTCCCTGGCCACCGCCAGCACTCGCAGTTCTGCGCGACGCAGCCGGCGGCTGATCGCCCCGCCCAGTGCGCCGGTGGCACCCACCACCACGGCCCAGTCGCCTCGTGAGTGGCGATACGAGTCAGGGCTCGTATCGCCACTCACGGGGCCACGCCCAGCTCGGCGAGGCGCTCGCGGTAGCGCGCCACCCCGGCGAGCTTGACATCCTCGTAGCCTCGGATGAGGTCGGCGGCCTGCGCGGCGGCCACGGCGGTGTCGTAGCTGCCGGCGGTCAGCTCGGTGGCCAGCCGCCGCACCATCGCGCGGTACTCGTCGCGTAGCCGGCGCTCCAGCCGGCGCATCTCGGTGCGCCCGAACGGGTCGAGCGCCCCACCGCGCAGTGCCTTGCCGCGAGCGAGCAACCGCAACACCGGCCGCCACGCCGGACCGAGGGCGATCTTGCGGTCGCGGCCCATGGCCCGCAGCAGTGGTGGATGCAGCCGGTAGCGCGGCTTGTGGCCGCCGGGTACCTCGGCGGCCAGCTTCGCCTCGAACTCCGGGTCGGTCAGTAGCCGCGCGACCTCGTACTCGTCCTTGTAGGCGGTCATCTTGTGCAACCCCGCTGCGACCGCCTGGCTGAACTCGGTGGATTCGGTGACGGCCCGCTCGGCGGCCCACACCTCGCGCAGCACGTCCAGGTAACGGGCCGCGGTGCGGCGGTCCTGGAAGCCCACGAGCTGCCCGGCGCGCAGCGCGGCCAACCGGCGGGTCTCGCCGTCCAGCGGGTCGAGGTCGAGGCCCGCCGGCTCGGTCGGCGGGCTCGGGGACACCGCGGCACCGGCCGTGGCCGCGTGGAACGCCTCCGGGTCGGCGACCGCTGCCCGGCCCCACCGGAACGCGGCGGTGTTGGCCGCGACGGCGACGCCGTTGGTCTCGATCGCCGCCTCGATCGCAGCAGCGGAGATGGGCAGCACTCCCGACTGGTGCGCGGCGCCGACGAGCAGGAAGTTCGCCGGCATGGTGTCGCCGAACAGCGCCTGCGCGGCGGCGGCCGCGTCGAGCGCGACGACCTCGCGCGCCTGTCCGCGCACCCGCTCGACCAGCGACTCCGCCGACGGCGCCGTCACGCTCGCGTCGCGGACCTGCGACCCGGTGGGCGTCGGGCTCGTCGACACCACCGCCACCGTCGCCTCGGGATCGGCGTAGCCGAGGTTGCGCGCATCCGCCCCGACGAGCAGGTCGAAGGCGAGGTAGCAACCCGCCTGCGCCGAGCCGACCCGGTTGGCCGGGGAGCCGTCGGCGTCACCGATCCGCAGGTGCGAGGTGACCGGACCGGCCTTCTGCGACAACCCGGTCTGGTCGACGCCGTGCACCGCGAGCCCGTCGCGCATCGCCGCGGTGCCCAACACCTGGTTGACCGTGACGATGCCGGTGCCGCCGATCCCGGCAAGAAAGACGCCGCAGACGTCGGCCTCCCGGATCACCGGGTCGGGCACGGCGGGCGGCTCAACCCGCCGCCCCTCGGGCCGGGCGGGCGCGACGGCCCCTTCCGGTAGCTCGACGGTGACGAACGACGGGCAGTCGCCGTCCAGGCAGCTGTAGTCGGTGTTGCAGGAGGACTGGTCGATGCGGGTCTTGCGGCCGAACTCGGTGTCGACGGGCTGCACCGACAGGCAGTTGCTCTTGACCCCGCAGTCTCCGCAGCCCTCGCAGACCGCCTCGTTGATCACGACGCGAGTGCTGCGGGGCGCCACCGTACCGCGCTTGCGCAGCCGGCGCGCCTCCGCGGCGCACTGCTGGTCATAGATCAGCACGGTGACGCCGGGAGTGTCGCGCAGCAGCCGCTGCGCCTCGTCGAGCCGGTCGCGGTGCCACAGGTCGGTACCCGGCGCCAGGTTCGGCCTGCGGCCGTGCCGGTGCGGCTCGTCGGCGCAGATGATGATGCGGGCGACGCCCTCGGCGGCGAGCTTGCGGGTCAGCTCGGGTACCTCGAGGCCACCCTCGGCGTCCTGCCCGCCGGTCATCGCGACCGCGCGGTTGTAGAGCAGCTTGAAGGTGATGTTGATACCGGCCGCGATGCAGGCCTGGATCGACAGCTGCCCGGAGTGCGCGAACGTGCCGTCGCCCATGTTCTGGAACATGTGCGCATCGGTGCCGGTCGCCTCGAGGAAGGCCGACTGCCCGATCCACTGCGCGCCCTCGCCGCCCATCTGCGTGATCGACGAGACCTCGCTGCCCTCGCGGCTGGTGAGCGCGACCATGGCGTGGCAGCCGATGCCGCCACCGTTGACGGAGCCCTCGGGCACCAGCGTGGAGCGGTTGTGCGGGCAGCCGGAGCAGAAGTACGGGGTGCGCGACACCGGCAGCACGTCGAGCTCGATCCGCTGCGCGGGTGGCTCCGGCAGCGACACCCGCCCGCCGAGGACGCGGCGCAGCGGACCGGCCAGCGCTCCCGCGGTCAGCTCGCCGGCCGCCGGTACCAGCGGCCGGCCGTCGGAATCGGATTGACCGAGCACGGTGGGCGCATCCGCCATGCCGTAGAGCGCGTCACGGACCGCGGTCTCGACGAACGGGGTCTTCTCCTCGACCACCAGCACCTGCTCGCACCCCCCGGCCACCCGGCGCAGTTGCTCGCGGTCCAGCGGGTGCAGCATCCCCAGCCGCAGCAGCCGGATCCCCGCACGGCGTAACGCAGTGTCCGGGTCGGGGTCGTCGAGCCCGAGATCGGCCAGCGCCTGCCGGACGTCGTTGAACGCCTTGCCACCCGCCACCACGGCCAGCCACGCCTGCGGCGGGTCGACCTCGACCGTGTTGATCGGGTTGGCGGCCAGGAACGCCCGCAGCATCGCCCACCGCGGGCCGTACAGCTGCGCCTCAGCGGCCAGGCTGGCGGGCGGGACCAGCACCGGCGTCTGCCGGTAGGTCCAGGGGCGGCCCTCCCACTCCAGCTCCGGCACGGTGATCTCGACCGCGCCGTCGTCGCCGTCGAGCGCGTACACCCCGTCGGCGACGTCGGCGGTGATCTTCATGCCGACCCAGCAGCCGGATGCCCGCGACGCGGCGATGCCGTAGCGGCCGAGCCGCACGATGTCGGCGGCATCGGCGGGGTAGAGCACCGGTAGGCCGTAGCCGTACAGCGTGCGCTCGCTGGTGCAGGGAATGGTCGACGATTTGCAACCAGGGTCGTCGCCTGCCAGCACGAGCACCCCGCCGTTGCGGTGCGCACCGCAGATGTTGCCGTGGCGCATCGGGTCACCGGCCCGGTCCACGCCCGGGGCCTTGCCGTACCAGACGCCCACCGCGCCGTCCACGCTCGACGCGCGGTCGGGCACCTCGACCTGGCTGCCCCAGATCGCTGTCGCAGCCAGCTCCTCGTTGACCGCGGGGGCCAGTCGCACGCCCTGCTCGGCGAGCTCGGGGGCACCCGCCAGCGTGCGGTCCAGCCCGCCCAGCGGACTGCCCTGGTAGCCGGAGACGAACGACCCGGTGCGCAACCCGGCCGCGGCGTCGGCGGCGTGCTGCTCGACCAGCAGCCGGCCGATGGCCTGCACGCCGGTCAGCAGCACGGGTCCCGCGCCGGGTCGGTAGCGGTTCGCGAGGTCGACATCGATGGGTCGAGCCTGTTCGGAGATGGTCACGGCGTCAGCTCCCGATCGGGGGTACGGCCACACTTCGAACCTAGCCCCAGCGTGGGCGCCGGAGATGCGTGGGCGCTAGGTCGTTGACACATGAGCAGATCTTTCTCGCTCACCGAGGGTCTCGGGTGCGCGCAGCCACAGCGGCAGGGCCAGCAGCGAGATGATTCCGGTGACGATGAAGGCGATCCGGTAGGAGACCGCGTCGACGAGGAGCCCGGCGAAGATCGGACCGACGACCACTCCGAAGTCGGCGGCCATTTGGAAACCAGCCAGTACCGTCCCCCCGCGCGCCCGACTACCGATCACGTCCGCGACCGTGGCGCCCAGCGACGGCTGAACCATGCCGACGCCCACGCCGGTGACCAGCGAGGCGACCAGGAACATGGTGAGCTGCTCGGAATAGCCCAGCCAGACGGTGCCGCCCGCCGAGACCAGCAGTCCGGCCACGATCAACGGCTTTCGGCCCAGCGTGTCGGCCAGCCGCCCGGAGAGCGTGAGCACCGCCACGGTGCCCACGGAGAACACCGCCAGCGCGATGCCCGTCCAACCCACGTCCTGCCGGAGCACATCGACGACGAACAGCGGGACCAGCGAGACACGGATGCCCAGCACCAGCCAGCCCTTGGCGAAGTTGGCCACCAGCCCGGCCTGGTAGGCACGGTGGCGCAGCGCGTGTCGGAGGGTGACCGGCGCGACATCGGCGCTGCGCTCGGGTGCGGCCAGCTCCGAGTTGCGCAGCAGCACCCACGCGACGCAGGCTGCCACCATGAGCGCGACCGCGTAGACCAGGAACGGCAGCCGCAGGTTGATCGCCAGCAGGCCGCCGCCGAAGACCGGGCCGATGATGTTGCCCACCAGGAAGCTCGTCATGAACAGCCCGGAGGCGCGGCCGCGCTGCTCGGGCGGTGCCAGCCGGACCAGCAACCCGAAGGCCGAGACGGTGAACATCGTCGAGCCGATCCCGCCCAGCCCGCGGAAGAGCAGCAGCTGCCAGTAGCTCTGCGCGAAGGCAGCCGCCCCGGTGGACAGACCCACCACCAGGATCCCGGCGAGGTAGATCGGACGCTCGCCCAGCGAGGTGACGAGCTTCCCGCTGACCGGCGCGAAGCACAGCCGCATCAGCGCAAACGCGCTGATCAGGGCAGACGCCGCGGTGACGCTGACGTCGAAGCTGCGGGCGAAGATGGTCAGCGCCGGAGCGACGAGGCTGAATCCCATCGCGATGATGAAGCTGACCACGACCAGAACCCAGACCTCGCTGGGCAGCCGCGGGATGGGCTCGGTGGCCGTTGCCTGCCGAGAAGCCGCCGCATCGCCCATCGTTAGCCATGTTAATGGACCGCTGGACGATGCCGACGTCGAGCTGCTCGCCGGAGCCGTCAGACCTCCCAGTCCGGGAACTCGTCGGCCGGCGGGATGTTCACCTCGGTGACGCGGTTGCGGTAGGCCACCAGTGCACTCTGCCCGCCGTTGCGGACCTTCACGACGACCTCCTCGGTGTTGTAGGGCTCGCCGGGGTCGTAGCCGTGGGCCCAGGTCGCGAAGGCGCGGATCGGTCCCGAGTGCGTGGCGGCGACGATGCGCGCGCCCGCGTCGGACTCGTCGATGAGCCGGTGGAAACCGCGCCAGAACCGGCGAACGCAGGCCTGCGGCGGCTCGAAGTACATCATCGGGATCGTCATCCACATGTGGATCGGGTCCGCCCCGCCGAACTGGGTGCGGTAGAACCGGTCGATCTCGACCAGCCAGCGGGGCCGCTCCCCCACCGCCATCCGCTCCAGGCGCTCCATCTGCGCGTGGTAGGTCCGGAACGCCGAGGTGATGTCGCGCATCCCGTCCGGTGTCCAGACCTGGAAATTGCGCAGCTCCGGAATCGCCTCGGGATCGGACACGTCGGCCTTGTGCTGCCACTGCTCGAGGCCGTCGAGCATGCCGCGGTGGATCTGATGCGCGGTCTGGCGGGCCCGGTTGGTGTCCGCGCACACGATGCGCACCCGCTGGCCGTCGCGCACACTCTTCGACAGGCTGTGCCCGCGCTGGTGGGCCTGCCAGCCGCCCATCGGGGTCAGCCCCGCATCGCTGGAATAGCCCTGCGTGATGCCGTGGCGGATGATGCGGATCTCGGCGACGATCTGCTCGGCCTCGCGCAGCTCCGGCGGTGCGACGATCTCCTTCTCGCGGGTCGCCTCGGCGTAGTCCGCGGTGAACGCCTCGTCGCCGGCCTGGATCAGCGGCGCGGCGGCCGGTTGGGTCGGCGCGGTCGAACGGGCGCGGAAGCGCTTGAGGTACAGCGGTGTGCCGTCATCGTCACCGTCGCCACCGTGCGGCGTTGCCTCGGCGGTGCGGCCCTGGCGCTCCTTGTAGCGCGCCAGGTAGTGCGGTGCCTCGTAGCGGTCGGTGCCGCGGGCGTCCGGGCGAGTCACGAGTGCACCGTGAAGAAGCGCTCGTTGATCTCGCGATGGTAGTAGAACATCGCGCGCCCCATCTCCTCCTCGGTCCAGGTGATCGGCTCGAAGTCGGGGTCGACCCAGTATCCGCCGGTGAAGACCTCGTTGCGGTTGCCGACCGGGTCGAAGAAGTACACGGTGTAGCCCCGCGTCACGCCGTGCCGGGTCGGCGCGACGTCGATGTTCACGCCGTTGTAGGCCAGCGTGTCGGCGGCGTCCCGCACGGCGTTCCAGTCGTCGAGCCAGAACGCGAAGTGGTGCAGCCCGCCGTTGGGACCGGTGATCAGCGCGATGTCGTGTGGGGTGTGCGAGCGCTCCAGAAACGTGGCGAGCTGGTGGCCGTCGTTGGCCAGGATCTGCTCGGTGAGCCGGAACTCGAGCACCTCGGAGAAGAAGCGGGTGGTCTCGCCGACGTCCTCGGCGGTGAGGAAGATGTGGTCGATGCGCGGCGGCGCGATCCCGACCAACCCCATCGGCTTGGGCGGTGGGTTGGTCTGCGGCAGCATGTTGCCGACCTTCTTCATGCCGAACACCAGCTCCACCAGGTGACCCGACGGCGACTCGAACCGGATCGCCTCACCCCAGCCGGGGCCCAGCTCGGTGCGGGCGTAGCGCTTGACGGCCACCCCGCGCGCCTCGAGCTTGTCGGTGAAGTAGTCCAGGTCGCCGTGCTCGGTGAGCTTGAACGACATGTGATCCAGCCCGTAGGTCGGGGCCTCGCGCAGCACGACGGAGTGGTGCTCGTGCTCGTCCCAGCACTTCAGGAAGGCCCGGCCCCCGTCGCGGGCGACCTCGACCAGGCCGACGACCTCGGTGTAGTAGGCGGTGCACAGCTCCAGGTCCGGCACCCGGACCTCGACGTGCTGCAGCCGCAGGATTCTGTCGCTCATTGCTCACCCCTGACGAGCAGGCTTCGCTCGCTCATTGCTCACCCCTGACAAGCAGGCTTCGCGCGCTCATGTGTGCATCCGCAGGAAGCGCTGGCTGATGACGTTCTCGTAGTAGAACAGGCCCTTGCCGAAGTTGTCCTCGGTCCAGGTGATCGTGGGGAAGTCCGGGTCGGCCTGGTAGCCGCCGGTGAAGACCTCGTTGCGCACGCCCAGCGGGTCGAAGAAGTAGACGGTGTTGCCGCGGGTGACGCCATGGCGGGTCGGGCCCTGGTCGATCTGCACCCCGTTGAAGGCGAGGATGTCCGCCGCCTTGCGCACGTGGTCCCAGTCGTCGAGCCAGAACGCGAAGTGGTGCAGCGCGCCGTTGGGGCCGTTGACGATGGCGATGTCGTGCGGCGAGTGCGAACGCTCCAGCCAGACACCGAGCTTGTGGCCGTTGGCGTCGAGCAGCTGCTCGGTGAGCCGGAAGCCGAGCACCTGGGTGAAGAAGGCGTGCGCCTCACCGACCTCCTCGGCGTTGATGAGCATGTGGTCGATCCGCGGCGGCGCGATCCCCGTCATGCCGGGAGGCGGCACCGGGGCCGGGTTGCGCTTGCCGAGCAGGCCGCCGGGCTTGTCGAGGTCAGCGACCAGCTCCATCGTCTGGCCCGACGGGATCTCGAAGCGCAGCGACTCGCCCTGCCCGACGGACTCGCCCTTGGAGACCCTGGTGACGGGGCAGCCGTAGCGCTCGACCTTGCGCTCGAGGTCGTGCAGGTCGTCCTCGGTCTCGACCAGGAAGCTGAACAGGTCCATCCCGGTGCGCGCGTTGTAGCGCAGCCGCAGCGAGTGGTGGGTCTCCTCGTCCCAGCACTTGAGGTAGACCTCGTCGCCGGTCCGCTCGACCACGTTCATCCCGATGATCTCGGTGTAGTAGGCGGTGGACAGCTCCAGATCGGGTGTCCGGGTGTCCACATGTGCCAGCCGGAGGATTCCCACAGCCCGCTCCTGTTCGTCGTGACCCCGTCGACGGTAGGCCGCTCCCGTTCCAGATGGAAGCTTGGCCGTTCCGTATATAAGAACATCCTGCCCGCGTGTCCCGGAGCCGGCACCGATGATCGCGAGACGACGGCCGCGTGTCGTCCATGAACTCGACATCAGGGGTGTTCACAAGCGAGTCGACCCCCACTGTGTCGAGTTCATGGACGACACGCGGCCGTCGTACGCAGTGCTCGGCAGCCGCGATCGTCACCGGTGACCGGTAGGGAGTAGCCATGCCCCGTCTCGCCCGTTCGGACTGGTACGACCTCACGCGGGACATGAACTGGACGCTGGCAAACGTCGACGAGGAGGAGGCCAGGCCGAAGGACCTGTCGAACAGTTGCGGGGTACCGGCCGAGAAGTGGTGGGTCTGGGACGAGCCGAACAAGATCACCTATCCGGTTGCCGGAGCTCGTGCAGTGCGCGGGCAACCGTCGCGAGACCTGCGACAGCGCCATCACGCTGCAGGGGCTGAGCAACCGCTCCAGGTAGACGACCTCCGAGCCGTCGGGCACGGCGAGGCGCACACCTGCCCCGGGTGATGCTCTGCAGCTCGCGACCCCACGCCGGCACACTGTGACACTGATCACAGGCACAGGGTAGAGTTCGTTCCACCAAGTGGAACGACTATGGCCACAGCCGCTTGGTGGCCAGCGCGGCGCCCTCGGACAGCGCCCGGAACTTCTCCCACACGACCGTCGGGTGCACCTCCGGTGCGTAGGTGGCCCGGGAGGAGAACCCGCA